>JBOGVG010000222.1:0-8863 GCA_050692435.1 Actinomycetota bacterium | reverse complement strand
TCGATGCCCCGGAGCATGCCGATGTCCTCGATGGGCTTGCCGATCTCCGGGTCGAGCACGTTCCGGAGGGCCTGGCGGACCTGTTCCTCGGTGACCAACGGACCCTCCTTCGGATTATCCTGATTCGTACCGTGCGAACCGTTCAAATATCCATGGTACGTGGCTCGGCGTGGAGCGTCGATGCCCGCTCCTGAACCCAAACCCCTCGGCGTGCACAAGGCCCTGGCCGACGATACGCGGTTCCGCCTGCACCGCTACCTCGGGCTGTCGGGACGGTCGGTGTCCGTCCGGGAGCTCGCCACGCGGCTTTCGTTGCACCCCAACACGCTCCGGCCGCACCTCCGACGGCTGGAGGAGGTCGGACTGGTGGCCCGGGAGGTCCGCAAGGGCTCGACCGTGGGACGGCCCCAGACCATGTACTACGCCCTGGACCGGGACGAGCCGGGGGGGCGGGACTACCGCCTGCTGGCCGAGATCCTGGCCGGCCTGGCCACCGGGAAGCGGGCACAGGATCGGGCCTCGGCGCTGGCCAGGGAGTGGGGCCAGTACCTGGTGGCCCAGGGAGGACCAAAGCCCGGCACGCGCCTGCCGTCCCGGCGGAACCTGGCGGTGCTCCAGGAGGCCATGGCCCGGGCCGGGTTCGACCCCCGGTTCCGAAGGAAGGGAGGGCAGATCGTGGAGGTCTCGCTCCGAGACTGCCCGTTTCGGGACCTGGTGGAGGACCACCGCGAGCTGGCATGCGCCATCCACCGGGGCCTGGTGGAGGGCATGCTGGGTGGCCTGAAGCCGCCTCTGCGCCTGGCCGAGTTCTCGCCCCTCGTCGAGCGCTCGGTGTGCCGCTTGGTGGCGAAGGCTTCGAACGCCTGATCTCACCCTTCAGGGACGGGCCCCCAGGCGCCGATAGGGATGAGGCGCCCACCGCATGGAGCGTCCACGTCGCCCAAGCCGCCGGAGGGGGTCGGATCATTGGTCGCAGAGAGCACGCAAAACGGCCCGGCGCAGGCCGGGGATCTTATCGACGAGTTCAACGGCTGGCTCGCTGAGCTCACCGCTCGGGGAGGCTCGGACCTGCACGTCAAGGTCGGCGCTCCCCCCAAGATCCGTGAGGCGACGGGAGCGCTGGTCCCCCTGGAGCGCGGCGCGCTTACCCAGGACTACACGGCGGCGATCGCCCGCCGCATCATCCCGCCGGACCGCCGGGAGCGGTTCGAGGCGGCCGGGGAGGTCGACTTCGCCTACTCGGCCGCGGGGGTGGGGCGGTTCCGGGCGAACGTGTTCCGCCAGCGGGGCACGACGAGCCTGGTGCTCCGGAAGCTCCGGTACGGCGGCCCCGGCTTCGACGAGCTGCGCCTCCCCGAGGTCGTACGGAAGCTCTCGGAGGAGCCTCGGGGCCTGGTCCTGGTCACCGGCCCCACGGGGTCCGGCAAGACCACC
This sequence comes from Actinomycetota bacterium, assembly GCA_050692435.1. Lineage (GTDB taxonomy): Bacteria > Actinomycetota > UBA4738 > UBA4738 > HRBIN12 > AC-69. The sequence goes on along the minus strand of JBOGVG010000222.1, from coordinate 7,429 downwards.
ACGCTGGCCGCCATGATCGAGCACATCAACCGGTCGAAGCAGGTCCACATCGTGACGATCGAGGATCCCATCGAGGTCGTGTTCAGGGACGAGGAGGCGTCGATCAACCAGCGAGAGGTGGGCAACGACACCGAGAGCTTCCTGTCCGCCCTGCGCGCCGCCCTGCGGCAGGACCCCGACATCATCCTGATCGGCGAGATGCGGGACACCGAGACGGTCCGGGCTGCGCTCCAGGCCGCCGAGACGGGGCACCTCGTGCTTTCGACACTTCACACGGTGAACGTCACGGAGACGGTCAACCGGGTCGTGGACTTCTTCCCTCCGTTCCAGCAGCACCAGATCCGGCTGACTTTAGCCGGGGCGCTCCGGGGGATCATCTGCCAGCGACTCGTCCCCACGGTCGACGGTGGGCGCACCCCCGGCGTCGAGGTGCTCGTGAACACGGGACGCGTCGCCGAGCGGATCGTCGACCCGGACAAGACTGCCGAGATCCACGACGTCATCGCCGACGGCGGCTTCTACGGCATGGCCACCTTCGAGCAGTCGCTGCTCGAGCTGGTCAAGTCGGGGAGGGTGAGCGTGCAGGCGGCCCTCGAGGCGTCGTCGGCCCGCCACGACTTCGAGCTCGTGCTCCGGCAGGCCGAGATCGCCATCCCGTCGATGGCCTGAGGTCCGTCAGCCCCGCGCGGCAAGCCGCCGGGCGTCCATCGCCGCGGCGATCGCGATGACCGTCTCACGCGGGAGCTCGGCGGAGACGCCGAACGGACCGCTCGACTCCCGGGGCCCGGCCGGCCAGGCCACCTGGTTGTAGGTCGTTCCCTCCGCCGGATCATTCGCGATGGCCGGCGTCCCCGTCGCCAGCTCCAGTGGGACCGGACTTGGACCACACCCGAAGCCACTCGCGCCGAAGTTGATCGTGAGGGACCGCTTCCCGCCGCCCGACGGGGCCGGCGCCTTCAGGTTCAGGGAGCCCGTGGTCCGACCGCCCCACGACCAGGCGTAGATCGCATCCCTGGCCAGCACCGTCCCGGCCGGAAGACCCGCGGCGCGCACGACTCGAGCCGAGAGGATCGAGTCAAGTAGCCGGGTTGCCTGGGCGATCGTGCGGATGGGCCGGATCGATCCGATCGAGGTCGGCGCGACGGTCAGCCGTCCCGATTCCGGCCGCACCGAGAAGGAGACTCGGCGGAACCCGAACCCGTCACCGGTCCTGCCGAAGACCGTGGCCGAAACGACCCAGGCCGGGCCGCGGCGGGCGGCCTCGCCAAAGGTGAAGCCGAGGCGCTTGAAGGGGAGGAGCGAGGGGTCGGTCGGCCCCGAGAGGGCCAGGGCCACCTGGTCGGGCTCCGAGCCCGACCACCTCCACAGCAGCTCTCTTACCAGCGAGGCCGCCTGGGCCGACTCGAGGGAGCCGAGGGCCGGCGGGGCGGGGCTCCATGCCGGATCCCACGCGTAGTCCATCAGCGTCCACCTGCCGGTCGCCGGGTCCACCAGGCCGAGGTCCTTCCCGCCCTCCACGTCGATCAGCGTGACTGCCACGGGGCCGCCCTCCAGCACGGCCGGGCGGGCGGACGGGGAGATGGTCCAGCCATCCGGCGGGGTCGCGATGGCCCTTCGCCTGAGGGCGAGTTCCAGGTTCCCGCCCTCGTCCCTTCGAAGGACGGCGGTGTCGTTGCTCCACCCGGTCGTCCACCATCCCGGCGCCATGGACGCCGACAAGTCGGCGTTGGACGAGGACAGCCGCTTTGCGGTCCACCTGTCCTTGCCCGCCAGGAGGCGGAAGTCGGCGTCCGGGCCGGGACCGGCCACCGCCAGGGAGCCCCGATCCAGCCAGAACGGGGTGGGACCGCCGGACCCCAGGAGCTCGAAGGACCCCGCCGCGACGTCCAACGTCCAGATCGACCAGGACTCCCGCTCCCGGGCCAGCGCGCCGACGGCGAACGCAAGCAGCGTTCCATCCCTCGACCAGGTGAGCCCGCCCACCGGGGCGGTTACCGGGCGGCCATCGCTCTCGAGGGTGCCGACCAGGAGCGTCTTCGACCCGTCGGCGGCCGCCATCCACACTTGCGATCCCTCCGGCCGCGGCGCGAGGAAGGCAATGGTCCGCGCGTCCGGGGAGAAGGTGGGGGACGCCGCCCCCTCCATCGACAGGATGCGGTGGGCACCCGAGCCGTCGGGGAGCATCGTCCACAGTCTCGTGCACCGGACGAAGGCCAGGCCGGCCACCGGGGAGGGGCTCCTCGGCCATGCCGACTCGGGCAACGCGCCGAAGGCATCGAGACGGGTCAGGTTGGCCGGCGCGGTGGCCCGGGCCGGTACGGCAACATCACGGATGCCGTTCAGGGAGATCGCCGCCGGGAGGGCGACGGCGGACACCAAGAGCAGCAGACCCGAAAGCGGGCCCACGACGCGCCGGACCAAGTCTACGGGGAGCGCGATGCCGCCCCGGACCGCGCCAGGGTGGATCGCGGGCACCGCCACCGCTCGCGTGACCATGGTCCCTCCCTCGCTCGCTGGGTCTGGGATCACCCGACCCGACCGAGGGAGGGGCCCGATGGTTCCACGCTATCCGGCGGTGGTCTCCCCCCGGCGCCTCGTCACGACCCACAGCCCGAGGGCCAGGGTGAACCCCAGGGCCGCTCCACCGACCCACGCTCCGGTGGACCCGCCGCTGCCCGTTCCGGACGCGTTGTCACCGTCGCGAGGGGGCTGCACTTGGGACCCGGCCGAGAAGGACTCGACCGTAACGGTCCGGCCGGAGCCCGCGCCCCTCCCGTCGCCCACGAAGATGGCGCCGGTCATACCGGGGTGGTACAAGCAGGCGAACGGGTACACCCCCGGGTCCTGGAACGTCGCGGTGAACGAGTCGCCCTCGTTCATGTCGTCGAAGTGGCCCCAGCCGTTCGCGGCCACGTTATGGACGAAGGGATCCTTGTTCAGGAACGCGATCGTGGCCCCCGGGTCCACGTACAGGATGGAGGGGGTGAAGCACGCGTCGGCGGCCGTGATGGTGTCACCCTTTCCCTGGGTGAGCCCATCGTGACAGCCGCCCCCGCCCCCGGCCGCGGCCGGAGCGGCCGGAGCGGCCAACACCATAAGAAGCAAGAACGCACCCGAGGTAAGAACTCGACGAGCCATGGTTCCCTCCCTCTTCCGGCGGATGCCTCTCCTACACCGGCCGGGCCAGGCCGGTTCCCCTCAGCGGACCGTCTCGGCGAGGGCGATGGCGTCCCCCTCGGCCAGGGCGGTCTCGAGGCGGAAGGCGGTGTCCCCGTCCTCCCACAGGAGCACGTTGCCCTGGACCAGGAAGCGCCGCTCGCCCTGAGGGGTCCGGAGCACGAGGTCGTGAGGGCCGGAGATCCAGAACCCGTCGTGCCCGCTCACCTGCACCGTCCGGAAGAGCGTGCTCCCCAAGAGCTCCTTGAACGCGACGGGCTCCTCCTCCCCGGGGAGCTCCATGAGCATGGTTCCCCATGGGATGCCCTCGATCCGGGGGTGGGTCGCATCGGGTGCCCACGTGAGCACCACGACCGGGGCGCCGAACGGGACGTCGGCAAGGTGCACCTCGGTGGGAGGGCCGAGCCCCGGGGGGAGCTGCACCGGGAAGGAGACGGCTCGTTCGGCTTCCGCCAGGGTGACCCGATCGCCGAGCGCGGGCCCGGTCGCGACGTCGGTCGGCCTCGGCGTCGCCGGGGTGGAGACCACGCGGATCTCGACGGCGCCGATCACCAGGCGCGCGGCCAGCGCGGTTCCGGCAAGCAGCAGGACCAGCGCCGCCGCGAGCAGGAGCACGCGACGGCGCGGCCACAGGGCCAGCCCGGGGAAGGGCGGCCTGGGCCGGAGCCGGAGCTGGGTCGTGAGCGAGGCGACCACCCCGGGCGCGATCGACGGCGTCGGGGGGTATTCCAGGCTCGCGCCGAGCGCGACGAGCGCCCGCTCGATGTTCGCGTTCGTGGGCCGGTCAGCCATCGGCCGCCTCCATCGGCTCGCGCGGGGAGAGATCCGCCGGGAATCGTTCCCGCAGACGGTCCAGGGCTCGGGACAGTCGGGACTTCACGGTCCCGGGGCGGATCCCCAGGGCCTCCGCCGTCTCGGCTTCGGAGAGCTCCAGGAAGTAGCGGTAAGAGATGATCGTTCGATCGCCCTCTCGCAGGCTCTCCACCGCGGACAGGAGCGCCTCCTTCGTCTCCGTGTCGATGGCCGCCGCCTCGGGAGATTGGCCCACATCCTCCCGGCCGTGGTGCTCCGCGACACGCAACGCTAGTCCCTCGCGCCGCCGGGCCGAGCGCAGCCGATTCCTCGCCTCGTTGGAGACGATCCGCAGGATCCACGGGCGGAACGACTCCCGCGCGCGGAACCGGTCGATCGCGTAGTAGGCCTTCACGAACGCATCCTGGGCAGCGTCCTCCGCATCCGCAGCGCTTCGGGTGATGAGGTACGCGGTCCGGAAGGCCACGTCCCGAAACCGCTCCACCAGCTCCCCGTACGCGCGGACGTCGCCTTCCTTCGCGAGCTCGATGAGCTCGGCTTCCTCCAGTGGACGATCCTCCACCCGGTCGGTCACCGCTGATACACCGTCGCGGCTTGCGCGGTTCCCCCGCCGAAGGGTCCTTCGGCGCCCTGGCTAGCGCTTCGGCCCGGTGTTCCCGTCGCCGCCGTCCCCGAACACCTTGCCGGTCAAGCCGACGATCCCGGAGAGCATGTTGGAGAACTCCATAGGGATGATGAACTTGGTCGACGCCGAGGCCCCGATCTGCTTGAGTGCGTCGAGATACTGGAGGCTCATCGTCTTCGCGTCCACGCCCTGCGCGGACTCGAAGATCTTCGTGAGTGCGAGCGCGAAGCCCTCGGCCCGGAGGATCGCCGCCTGCCGGTCGCCCTCGGCGTTCAGGATGGCCGACTGCTTGTTGCCCTCCGCAACGGTGATGGCGGCCTGTTTCTGTCCCTCGGCCTCGGTGACCACGGCGCGGCGGGTCCGCTCCGCCGACATCTGGCGGGTCATGGCCTCCAGCACCTGCGGCGGCGGGATGATCTCCCGGATCTCCACGTTCGTCACCTTCACGCCCCACCGCTCGGTGACCTCGTCGAGCTTCACCCGAAGGACCTCGTTCATCTGCTCCCGCTTGGCGAGGACGTCGTCGAGGGCCATGTCGCCCACGACCGAGCGAAGCGTGGTCGCGGCGATGTTCTGAGCAGCACCGGCGAAGTTGCCCACGGAGAGGACGCTCGATTCTGCGTCCACAACCTTGTTGAACACGATGAAGTCGATGGAGATCGAGGCGTTGTCCTCGGTGATGGCAGTCTGGTGCGGGATCTCCAGGTACTGCTCGCGCAGGTCCACCCACACCACCCGGTCCAGGATGGGGATGATGATGACCAGGCCGGGCCCACGGATGCCCAGTGAGCGCCCCAGCCGGAAGAGGACGAGCCGCTGGTACTCCCGCACGACCTTGATGGCCTGCGGCAGGATCAGGACGAGCAGGATGAGCACCACCGCGAGCGCGATGAGTGTCTGGGTCACGGGTTCCCTCCTTCCGGCCCCGGCACGGCCGGGGCCTGTTCCCGGATCGGTTCCACGTCGAGGGTCAGCCGGTCGACGCCGACCACCCGCACCCTCGTCCCTCGGGGAAGCGTGCCGGCCACGGACCGGGCCGACCATTGCTCGGACGAGACCAGCACGACCCCTTCGGGCCTCAGGTCCCTCTCGACCATGCCCTCCAACCCGATCATGCCCTTGGTCCCGGCGGCGGGCGGGAGACGCCGGGCCCGCAGGGCGGCGTTCACCACCGTCGCGAAGAACAGCACCAGGAACCCGGCCACGGGGAGGATCACCCACAGCGACACCCGGGCGTTCGGCACCGACGGGTTGAAGAGCAGCAGACCGCCCAGGATGAGGCACGCCACGCCGCCGGCCGTGGGGAGGCCGAGACCGGGGTGCTTCAGCTCGAGCAGGAAGAACAGCGCCGACGCGAGGAGCAGCGCCACCCCGATGAGCTGCACGGGGAGCAGCCCGAAGGTCACGAACGCCCCCACCAGGCAAACGATGCCGAAGATCCCCGGGACCGACAGGCCGGGGTGCAGGAGTTCGATGATGATGAGCGCGACACCGAGGTAGAAGAACAAGAACGCGAAGTCGGGCGAGAGCAGCGTGTGCAGGATCCGCGCCCCGACGCCCATGTCCCGCGCCTGGATCGAGGCCCCGGCCGTCCGAAGGGTCACCGTCCGACCGCCGGCCACCTCGACCGCGCGGCCGTCCACGTTGTCGAGGAGGGCCCGCTCGTTCGCCGCGATGAGGTCGATGACGTCGATCCGGAGCAATTCCTCGGCGGAGGCGCTCACCGAGTCGCGTACCGCCCGCTCCGCCCACTCGGCGTTTCGTCGGCGCGCCTCGGCGATGCTCACGATGTATTCGGCAGCGTCGTTCGTCGCCTTCTCGGAGACGATCGCGCCGGACAAACCGACCGGGTGCGCCGCGCCGGCGTTCGTGGCCGGTGCCATCGCCGCCACGTTGCACGACAGCAGGATGAACGTCCCTGCCGAAGCGGCGCGGGCGCCCTGGGGCGACACGTAGCCGATGACCGGGATCTCCGAGTTCAGGATGGCCTTCGTGATCTGGCGCATCGAGGAGTCGAGGCCCCCCGGCGTATCGATGGTGAGCAGGACCGCGGCCCCGCCTTCGGCCTCCGCGGCCGCGATGCCGCCCTGGATGTAGTCGGCCGTGAACGGGTCCACGACGCCGGTCAGCCGGAGCTCGACGACCTCGGGCACACTGGACTGGGCATCGGCCCACGGGGCCGACGACGCCAGCGCGCCCGCGCAGGCCGCCCCGAGCAGCGTCACGCGCACGACGTTGCGCATGGCGGCATCATCCCACTCCGGGCCGGATCCCGGGAGGAGCTCTCGGACGGTCCAAAGGGCCGAGCGACTGGCCGGGTTGCATAATGGTGCCCACGACGTGGCTGGCAAGCTTCTCGTGAACCGATGCCCGTATACCCGAAGGGAGAGGGCCGAGTGAACGACCGGACCGAAGGTCCGCTCTTCGCACGAGAGGAACAGCAACTGGTGGAAGGACTCCTTGCCGGCAACGAGGACGCCGTCCGGACCCTGTACGCGCGGTTCGCCCGGCCCATCTTCACCATGGGCCTTCGCCTCCTAGGCAACGCCGAGGCGGCCGAGGAGCTCACCCAGGACGTGTTCCTCACGGCGTGGCGGAAGGCCGCCAGGTTCGATTCGGCCCGGGGGCGCCTGTCCACCTGGCTCATGACGATCGCCCACAACCTGGCCGTGGACCGCCTCCGGCGTGAGACCGGCGTCACCCGGCCCACGCTGGTGCTTGTGGACGAGGTGCCGGAGGTGGCGGGAGCGAGCGAGGAGGAACCCCTCATCGAACGCGACGCGGCGATCCGGGCTCTGGAGTCGCTGTCCCGGG
>JBOGVG010000221.1:0-6385 GCA_050692435.1 Actinomycetota bacterium | reverse complement strand
TCTCCAGAGTGGCGCGCGGGGCCTCTGGAAGGGCGGCCAGGTAGTCCTCGACGCTGGTTGGTCCGGCCATGCCAGTCTCCTTCCGTGAGGGGCAACTCTTGGCGGAATCATTCCACCGAGCAGGGTGTGAAGCGTAGGCCTACACCGCCGGCTGCGGGATACCCTCGATCCGCGCGCCGGCGGCGAACCGCCGCCGGCCGGAGCGCGTGATGATCGTGACGCCGCCCGGCCCGAAGGCCTGCCAGACGCCGTCCCGCCAGAGTGCGGCCGAGCGCTCATCCACGGCCACGAGGACGACATCGTCCCGCGGAGCGGCTGCGAGCGCCCCGTCGACCCACCGCTCCCCGAATCGGTCGAAGTGCGGGATGACCGCGACACGCGGGAGGAGGGACAGCGCCGGTCGGTAGCGGCGACGAGCGTCGCCCGGTCGGCGGTCGCGGATCAGAGTCCACTCGCCGAGCGCCATCGCCCCGGCCGAGGAGCCCGCGAGCGCCGCGCCCTCTCGCCACGCCTCGACGATCGCGTCCCACACGGGCGTATCGGCGAGGGTCTTGGGGACGAGACCGGGGTCGCCGCCGACGAGGTAGAAGAACCGTCCGGTGCGGGCGAGCTCGGCGTTCTTCGCCGAGGTCACGTCCGACCGGCGGATGGCTGGGAGCTCTTCGACATCGAGCCCGAGCCTCCTGAACCAGGCACGGGCGTTGCGCACGGCCAGTTCCGGGCGCTGACGCCCCGCCGCGGTGGCGAGCACGAAGGCTGGTCCTCCGCTCGCTGCAGCCACGAGGACCTCATCCTGAGGCTCGTTCCCCGGGTTCAGCTCGTCCCCACCGACGAGGGCAAGCGGGCCGGGCCGAGACGATGGGTTGCGAACTTGGCTCATTCGCCGTTCTTCCGCGGGCGCCCGAACAAGGCCTCCGGTCTATTCGAGGTAGCCGAGGCCGCGGAGATGCTCCTCCATCTCGTCGGCCTCGGTGTCGGTGACGCTGGGTTCTTCCTCGCGGGCGCCCGCCGTGGGCGCGCCCTCGCCCGCGCGCACGCTCGCCTCCGTGCCCACAACCTCGTGGAGCACTCGCCCCGTGTGCTGGATAGAGGCCGGCGCGTCGAGCGCGGCCAAGATCGACGGCGCCAGGTCGATCAGCAGCGGCTGCTGCTCGAAGGCCGTCACCTTCGGTCCGACCGCCACGATCACGCCCTCCGGCCGGTGGTCGCCCGAGACCCAGTCGGCGTCCTCGAGGGCGCTCTTCGCGTGGGTGAGCGAGTACCCCTCGGCCGGCTCCATCAGGATGTCGGGGGCGGCGTCCGCGTACCTGCCCTTGAAGACCTCCTCGCGCCGATAGATGGCCTTGACCGGCTTGCGGCCCGTCTTCGGGTCGACGAACGAGCTCAGCGTGTCCATCAGGCCATCGCGGACCCGCTCGAAGTCGCCGGGGTCGACGATGCCGTCCGGCTCTCGGCCGGCCAGGTTGATCGAGACGCCCTCGCCGGTCGAGCGGATCGTCGTGAAAGCCCTCGTCTTCGCCCAGTTCACCGACTGCGGGAGCGAGACCTTCCCGTGCAGGCCGAGGAGGTCGTAGACCTTGCGGGCCACCTTGCGAACGGCGCCCCATTGCATCGGCCCGAACACCACGTTCGAAGCGCTGAACTCGAGGTAGCCGAACTTCTTCAGCAGGCGATCCATGTTGATGGCGCGGGTGCACGACTGGAACCCGTGGTCCGACATGAAGATGACGATGTCGTCCCCTCGGGTGCGGCCAACGAACGCGCCCATGGCCTCGTCGAGCTGCTGGTAGACGCGCCGGGTCTTCCGCGCGAGGTCGGTGTGCCGGTTCCGCGCGTAGTCGGGGTGGTCGGGGCCGACGTAGTTCGACAGGCAGTGCTGGGTCCGGTCCACGCTCACCCACACCGACGCGAACAGGTCCCAGTCGGTGTTGTCCATCAGCCACTCGGCGGCCCTGATCCGCTTGCTCGTGATCTCGAACGCCTCGTCCAGGTAGGCGTCGGGGCGGTTGCGGTAAGTGGTCCACGACATGCCGTTGATCTGCCACGGCACGCCCGCTCTGGCCAGGTCTTGCTCGAGGCCGGCGGGGTGGGTGAACGGGCGGCCTTTGGGCAGGACCCCGCCGGCGATGACGTTCCCGTCGATGGCGGGCGGCGGGAACATCAGGGGGACGTCGGCGTAGACGCCCTTCCTGCCGGCCGCCGAGAGGTCCTCGACGAAGGTCCGCTCCTTGATCGAGCGGTAGGTGACCGGGTACTGCTTGTGGGTGCCGGGGACGGTCTCGAGGATGTCGTAGACGCCGTGGTCGGCGGGGTCCACACCGGTCAGGAACGACGGCCAGGCGGACCAGGAGTGGGTGGGGATGGTCGAGCGCAGGACCGCCCGATGGCCCCGGTCGATCAGGGCCTGGAGGTTGGGAAGGTCCCCTCGCTCGAGCAGAGGATCCAGGATGCGCCAGTCGGCGCCATCCCATCCGATCAGCAGAACACGTGTCACAGCAGTCAATCCTTACCTGGAGTCTTGACGTCCAAAAGTCTACAGAAGCCCCATCAAATCTCGGTGATGCTGGCTAGTCACTCGTCCGAAGGATGCAGCAATGAACGAGCACGCGACGAAGACGTACTCGATGCCGGTGGCAGAGCGGATGGCCCACGCGGATCAGGATGGCATCGCGCTCCACCCGGTCCAAGGTCCGCGAGACGACGATCCTCTTCATCCCCCTGAAGACCTCGGCGAACTCGACGTCCTCCTTCGTGACGGATGGGTCGGTTGGATCGAGCCCGTCCCAGAAGGACACGAACCCCTCGTAGATCGCGCGCCCGAACACGATCCCATCCGCCGACCGGAAGCAGTCGTTGGCGAACCGCTGGAACTCCGCGTCGACGGAACCCAGTCCAGCGCCCCGTCAGGCCGGGCGATGAAGCCGGCGACCGAAGTGACCATGTACAGGACGAGCCGTCTCATCTGGTCTCCTACGTCATCCACGTTTCGGGGCCGGCGGGATGTTCTGGTTGAGCCGGAACAGGTTGGTGGGGTCGTAGCGGGCCTTGATGGACGCGAGGCGGTCCCACGTGGGACCGGGGTAGGCCTCGCGGATCCGGGCCTCGCCCTCGTCGACCAGGAAGTTGACGTAGGCGCCGGCGTCGTCCTGGCGGAGCGCCGCGGCGAAGTCGTCCACCCAGGACTGCCGCACCACCTTGTCCTCAGGTCCCTCGTAGAACGTGGCGACGTTGACCATGATCTTGCTGGCGCGGTGGGCGAAGGCCGTGGCATCGGCCGGCACGCGGGCCATCGCGCCGCCGAGCACACGGAGCTGCGCAACCCGCATGCTCGCGTCGGAGGCCTCGAGGTGCTTCATGACCGTCTCGGCGACGCCCTGGTCCACCGTGTCCACGAACATCGTGTGCGTCACTGCCGTGGGGTGGTACGACTCATCCTCCGGCGGATAGATCTCCGGGTACTTGATCGGCTTGACCATGTCCACGATCGGCGTAGCCAGGGCCCGGAAGGGCGCGAGCGCACGCTCTCCGGCTTCGGTTTCGCCCGCGTAACACATCAGGGCCATCACCACGATCGTGCCGTGGCGCTCCTCCGGGACAAACGGCATCGGGGGAGCCGGCATGACGTTGGCGATGGTCGAGAGCTCCTCCGGCGCGGCCTCGGCCAGCGCGATGAACTCGGCGACGACATCCGCAGTGGCCGGCAGGATCAGCATCCCGCCCACGACCGTGTCGAGCTCGTGGAGGCGGAACCGGAACCGAGTGGCCACCCCGAAGTTGCCGCCGCCGCCCCGGATGGCCCAGAACAGGTCCGGGTGGCGCTCGGCGTCCACACGAAGCAACTCTCCGTCCGCCGTCACGACCTCTGTGGCCAGCAGGTCGTCGATGGTCATGCCGTACTTGCGGACGAGGTAGCCGACCCCGCCGCCCAGGGTGATCCCTCCGATCCCCACTGATCCGGTGTCGCCGAAGCCGGTGGCCAGTCCATGGGCGCCCGTCGCGGTCGCGTACTCGATCGCGGTCAGGCCGGCCTGGGCCCACGCCGTCCGCCCCTCCACGTCGAGGTCCAGCGCCTTCATGTCCCGGAGGTCGAGAACGATCCCTCCGTCCGTCGTGCAGTGCCCTGCGCCGCTATGGCCGCCGCTCCGGACGGCGAGCTCCAACCCGGACTCGCGAGCGAACGCCACGACCCGCGCGACGCCGGCCTCGTCGGCGACCCGGGCGATCGCCGCGGGCCGGCGGTCGAACTCGCCGGAGAACACCCGGCGGGCATCGTCATACCCGGCATCGTCCGGCGTGATCACCCGGCCGCTCAGGGCGGCGCCGAGCTGTGCGATCGAGGTCGCGGTGGGTTCGTCGGTAGCTGGTGTCATGGTCTCCCCCTCGAGTGGGTGCTCCGTGATGAGACGGTCCGGGCCGGCGGAACTCATCGCTTCGCCGCGTCCTGCCTATCATGGCTGACGTGGCGATCGAGGGTCGGGGCGGGAGCACGGCGACGCGGGGGTCCGAGGACCTCCAGGACCTGCTGGAGCAGCATCGCGTCGAGCTGACCGCCTACGCGTACCGGATGCTCGGCTCGGCGTTCGAGGCCGAGGACGCCGTTCAGGAGACGCTGCTCCGGGCGTGGAAGGGCTTCAACGGGTTCGAGGGCCGGGCGGCGCTGCGTTCCTGGCTCTACCGGATCGCCACGAACGTCTGCCTCGACATGCTGAGCGGGAGGGCACGGCGGGCCCGGCCCATGGATATGGGGCCCGCGAGCACCGCCGACGAGCGCCTGCTCGGCGAGCCCCTGCCCGAGGTCACGTAGATCGAGCCCATCCCCGACAGCCTGGCGCTGACGGCGGGTGGCGACCCGGCCGAGGCGGCGGAGTCCCGCGAGACCATCCGCCTGGCCTTCGTGGCCGCGCTCCAGCGCCTCCCGCCCCGCCAGCGGGCGGTGCTGATCCTCCGCGAGGTCCTTCGGTGGAAGGCCTCCGAGGTCGCCGAACTACTCGAGACCTCGGTACCATCGGTCAACAGCGCCCTCCAGCGAGCCCGGGCCACGCTCGCATCCGCGGATCTCGCGACCGGCGAGGCCCGCCGGCCGATGGACAAGGAACAGCGGGCTTTGCTGGCCCGCTATGTCGATGCCTTCGAGCGGTACGACATGGACTCGCTCACCTCGCTGCTGCGGGACGACGCCTCGTGGTCGATGCCCCCTACGAGCTGTGGCTCCGGACTCACGACGACGTGCGCCGGTGGTGCCTGGGGCCAGGGATCGGCTGCCGGGGCTCGCGCCTGCGATCGGATCGCCGGGATCACGTTCTTCCTCGACACCAAGCGGCTGTTCCCCATGTTCGGGCTGCCACCGCAGTTGCAACGGCAGGACCCACGACGTCCTTGCCGCCTCCGGGCGGGGCCCTTTGCTCATGAGGAGCGTTCGCGAAACCGGCCTCTCACAAGATATCGGTCAGCCCCATGAACGCCACCAGCTCCCTGAGCTCGTGGCACGGATGGTGGATCCTGACCCGGCGCCCGAGCCGCCGGACCGTAAGCCGGACCCTGGCCAGCGCCTCGACGTCACCGCGTCCGGGTCGACCAGAGCCCCGACCTCGCAGACCACCAGGTCGGCGTCGCATCGCTCCAGCAGGACGCGGGCTCGCCGACAGAGCGCCGGGATGTTCTGGGGCGCGATCGCACCGCGGACGACCAAGAGGGCATGACCCCTGTGAGCTGCCATCCAACGACAAGACCGGAAACTGGCCGGAAACTGAGCGCCGAGACCGGTGAGTTCGACCCAGCCGCCCGGTCTGCTTGGGTGAGAATCGGGCAGGGATGGAAGAGAGGAGATCGCGATGAGGAACATCCTGGCGGTTGAGTTCGTGTCGGTGGACGGGATCGCGGAATCGCCGGAGAAATGGACCGGTCCCTACTTAGACGACGAGATCGGGCAGACGATGCAGGCGGGCATGGACGCGTCGGACGCGATGCTGCTGGGGCGGCGGACCTACGAAGAGTTCGCGGCCTACTGGCCCGACAAGACGGCCGAGGACGACCCGTACGCCGACTACATCAACGCGACGCAGAAGTTCGTTGTCTCCACGACCTTAACGTCGGTCGAGTGGAGGAACTCGACGCTCATCACCGGCGAGGTGGCCGAAGAGCTTGCCAAGCTGAAGCGGCAGCCCGGTAAGGACATCGCAATCATCGGCAGCCCCACCCTCATGCGCTCGCTGCTGCGCGACGGCCTCCTCGACCGGCTGGACCTGCACGTTTTCCCGGTCGTGCTCGGCGCGGGGAAACGCCTCTTCGAGGAGGGGATCGGCGAACTGCCACTCGACCTTGTGGATTCCCGCACCTACAAGACCGGCGTCGTGTCCCTCGCTTACGCACCCGCACGCTCCTAGGG
>JBOGVG010000220.1:0-12958 GCA_050692435.1 Actinomycetota bacterium | reverse complement strand
AGAGCAGGACCGGACCGCTCGCCGGGCACAGCAGCCACTTGCCGTGACGGCGGGGCTCCCCGAACCGGTGGCCTCGGAGGGCCCCGTCCACGGCCGGGGCCGTTTCGTTTCGCACGATGGCCGGGTCCAGGACGTCCACCGATCGCACGGTCCGGCCCGCGGCGTGCTCCGCGAAGAACCGGCGGTAGGTCTCCACCTCGGGCAGTTCCGGCACGGGGGTAGTGTTACTCGAACGGCGGGAGCGGCAGGAACGGGCGGGGAACGCCGGGAACGGCCGGTACGGAGGAGACGGAGTGACGATGGCGGACTACATCCGGGTGGGGGCGGTTGCGGAGGTCCCCGACGGCGAGCTTCGCTCCTATGACCTTCCTCCGGGCCGGGTGGCCGTGGCGCACATCGAGAACGAGCTGTTCGCGCTGGGCGACGAATGCACCCACGAGGGCTGCCTGCTGTCCGAGGGCGAGCTCGACGACACGGCCGACACCGTGGTGTGTCCGTGCCACGGGAGCTCCTTCGACCTTCGAACCGGCGAGCCGGTCGAAGGTCCTGCGGAGGATCCCGTTCCCGTGTACCCGGTGCGAGTGGATGAGGGTTGGATCGAGGTGCTGCCGGTGGCGGGAGGCGAGGGATGAGGCTCGGGATGGTGGGGCTGGGACGGATGGGCGGCAACATGACCGCACGGCTGCTTCGGCACGGCCACGAGGTGGTGGCGTTCGACCCCAGCCCGGAGGCCGTCGACCGCACCGTCCAGGCGGGGGCGGCCGGCGCGTCGTCGCTCCAGGACCTGGTGTCGAGGTTGGAGGCCCCTCGGGTGGTGTGGCTGATGGTCCCGGCAGGCGAGATCACCGAGACGACCGTCCGCGAGCTGGGGGGGCTGTTGTCCTCGGGGGACGTCGTCGTGGACGGGGGGAACTCCTTCTATAAGGACTCGATGCGGCGGGCCGGGCAGCTCGAGGCCGCCGGCATCCGGTTCGTGGACTGCGGGACGAGCGGAGGCATCTGGGGCCTGGCCAACGGGTACTGCCTGATGGTGGGGGGCGATCCCGGCGCGGTGAAGCTGGTCGAGCCGGCGTTCCTCGCTCTCGCGTCCGACGGCGGGTACGCGCACGTGGGGCCCTACGGCGCCGGCCACTTCGTGAAGATGGTCCACAACGGCATCGAATACGGGCTGCTCGCCGCGTACGGGGAGGGCTTCGAGATCCTGGAAAGGTCCGGGTTCGACCTCGACCTCCTCCGGATCGCGTCGATCTGGCGGTACGGGAGCGTGGTCCGGTCCTGGCTCCTCGACCTGCTGAACGAGGCGCTGAGGAAGGACCCCCGGCTGGAGAGGATCAAGGGCTACGTCGAGGACTCCGGCGAGGGGCGGTGGACCGTGCAGGCCGCCATCGACGAGAACGTGCCGGCCCCCGTGACCGCGGTCGCGTTGTTCAATCGGTTCTCGTCGCGCCAGGAGGAGTCCTTCAGCGCCAAGGTCATCGCGGCGCTGCGGAACGAGTTCGGCGGCCACGCCGTGAAGGCGGAGGAGGCCGAATGATCCAGGCGCTCGCGCCTCAGGCCGTGGTCATCTTCGGCGCGTCCGGGGACCTCACGAAACGCAAGCTGCTCCCAGCTCTGTATCACCTGTTCGTGCAGGGCCAGCTGCCCGAGGGGTTCGCCATCGTCGGCTACGCCCGGACCGAGATGACGAGCGAGGAGTTCCGGGAGGTGGCCGGCGAGGGGATCAAGATGCACGGGCACCAGCCGCCGGAGGGCGAGACGTGGCGCGACTTCGCCGAGCACGTGTCGTACGTGGCGGGGGAGTTCGCGGACGAGGGCGCGATGAGCCACCTGGTCGAGCACCTGGAGTCCATCGATCGACACCAAGGCACGGCGGGAGGGCGCCTGTTCCACGCGGCCACGCCGCCCGCCGCCTACCCGGACATCGTCCATCGCCTGGCGGAGGCCGGGCTGCACCGGCAGGCGAGGATGGTGTTCGAGAAGCCGTTCGGGCGCGATCTGGCCTCGGCCCGGGAGCTGAACCGCGTCATCCACGAGGTGTTCGACGAGTCGCAGGTCTTCAGGATCGACCATTACCTGGGTAAGGAGACGGTCCAGAACATCCTGGCGTTCCGGTTCGCGAACGGGCTGTTCGAGCCGGTGTGGAACCGCCGCTACATCGACAGCGTGGAGATCACGGTCGCCGAGGACATCGGGATCGAGGGCCGGGGGGCGTTCTACGACCAGGCCGGCGCGATCCGTGACATGGTCGCGACCCACCTGTTCCAGGTGCTGACGTTCGTCGCGATGGAGCCTCCCGTCTCGTTCGAGCCCGACCGGCTCCGCGACGAGACGGTGAAGGTGCTCCGCTCCATGATCGCCTGCGACCCGGGGCGCGTCGTGCGCGGCCAGTACCGAGGCTACCTCGACGAGCAGGGCGTCGCCACTGGCTCGACCGTGGAGACCTTCGCCGCCATCGAGGTCGAGATCGACAACTGGCGGTGGGCGGGCGTCCCGATCTACTTGCGGACGGGCAAGAAGCTTGCCCACAAGCGCAGCGAGATCACGCTGAACTTCCGCGAGGTGCCGTTCAACGTGTTCCGGGGGACGGAGGTGCCGCTCCCAAAGCGCGACCACGTCACGATCCGGATCCAGCCGGACGAGGGGATCACGCTGGCCCTGAACGCGAAGAAGCCGGGATCGAGCCTCGAGCTCGGCCGGGTGACCATGGACTTCGACTACGACCGAGAGTTCAAGACGAAGATCGCCGACGCGTACGAGCTGCTCCTGGTGGAGGCGATGGAGGGAGACCACACGCTGTTCCTGCGGGAGGACGTGGTGGAGCGGGCCTGGGAGATCCTCCAGCCGGTACTCGACCGGCCCACACCGGTCGTCGTCTACGAGCCCGGGACGTGGGGGCCGGCGAAGGCCGACGCCCTCGTGGCCCCGCGTCGGTGGCACATCGCGGGGGCCACGCGAGGAGAAGTGACCGCAGACTCGATGGGCTGGCGCCGCTCGGGTGCCATCCGGTAGGCTCGGCCTCCCTGCTTTTCCATGCAATGGAGGGACCGATGACCGAGCGCACCAGGTTCGACCTGCGACCCGAGGACATCCCGGCGGCGTGGTTCAACATCATGCCGGACCTCGCCCAGAAGGTTCAGCCCCTCCCGCCGCTGCACCCCGGCACGAAGGAGCCGGTCACGCCGACCCTGTTCGCGCCGCTGTTCCCCGAGGCGCTGATCATGCAGGAGGTCTCGACCGAGCAGTGGATCGACATCCCCGGCCCGGTCATCGACATCTACCGGCTGTGGAGGCCGACGCCGCTGCACCGGGCCGTGCGGCTCGAACAGGCCCTTCGAACGCCGGCCCACATCTACTTCAAGTATGAGGGCACGTCGCCGGCCGGGTCCCACAAGCCGAACACGGCCGTCGCGCAGGCCTACTACAACAAGGAGGCGGGGGTACGCCGGATCTCTACCGAGACCGGAGCCGGCCAGTGGGGATCGGCGCTATCGATGGCGTGCCGGTTCTTCGGCTTGGAGTCCCTGGTGTTCATGGTCAAGGCCTCCTACGAGCAGAAGCCGTACCGACGGATCTTCATGGAGACCTTCGGCGCCGAGGTGCGTCCCTCGCCCTCCAGCACGACCGAGGCCGGGAAGGGGATCCTTGAGGCCAACCCGGACTCGACCGGCTCGCTCGGCATCGCCATCAGCGAGGCCATCGAGGTGGCCGCAACGAGCGAGGACACCAACTACTCCATCGGGTCGTGCCTGAACCACGTGCTGCTGCACCAGACGGTGGTCGGCCTGGAGGCCCAGAAGCAGATGGAGATGGCCGGCGAGCAACCGGACTTCGTGGTGGGGTGCGTGGGCGGCGGATCGAACTACGCCGGCCTCTGCTACCCGTTCATGGCCGAGAAGCTGCGGGGCATGTCCAAGGCGAGGTTCCTGGCCACCGAGCCGGCCGCGTGCCCCACCCTGACCAAGGGGAGGTTCGCATACGACTTCGGCGACACCGCGCAGATGACGCCGCTGCTGCCGATGTACACGCTGGGCCACGACTTCGTGCCGGCCCCAGTGCACGCCGGCGGCCTCCGCTATCACGGCGACGCACCGTCCCTGTCGCTGCTCGTGAAAGAGGGTTACATGGAAGCGGCCGCCTACACTCAGAACGAGGTTTTCGAGGTGGCCGTGCAGTTCGCGCAGACCGAAGGGATCATCCCCGCCCCCGAGTCCGCGCATGCGATCAAAGGCGCGATCGACGAGGCGGTCGCCGCGCGCGAGGCCGGCCAGGCAAGGGTCATCCTCATCGGGCTCTCCGGCCACGGACACTTCGACATGCAGGCCTACGACGATTACCTGAACGGCCGGCTGCCTGAGGTCGAGTTCGATCCGGCCCAGGAGGAAGCCGCCCTGGCCAGGCTGCCCGACGTGCCGATCCCGGGCTGAGGCCGGAGGTGTGGGCGTCGAGGTCCGGCGGCTCCGCGAGGAGGACGTCAAGGCGCTGAACCGATCCCTCTCGCTCTGGAGCTCCGTCGAGTACGACCGGAGGCTCCAGGCGCAACGACGATTCCAACTGGTTCAGGTGGTGGCGTGGGACCGAGGCCTGCCGGTGGGCCGGGGGATGGTGCTGTTCCCCGACCACGAGGAGTTCTCCACGTCGGCGGCCCGAGAGGGCTGCGCGGAGGTCCGCGACGTCTTCGTCCCGTCCGGCCATCGGCGGCGGGGCGTGGCCACGGCCCTCATGAAGGCCCTGGAGGAGGCGGTCCGCCAGCACGGCAAGCGGAAGATCGGCCTGTCCGTCGCGCTCGACGACAACGCGGCGCCCGCTCGTGCGCTGTTCGACCGGCTGGGGTACCGACACGCGCACGGACCGTACGTCACAAGCGGGGTCCTCCAGGGCGACGAGGGGCCGTTCCCCGTCGGCGCCGTCCTCACCTACCTGGTCAGGGACCTGTGACCTCCCGAAGGCGGCGTTCGAGGAACGCCCGCTCCTTCGGGTTCGTGGCGAGGGAGAGCGCGCGTTCGTAGGCGGCCGAGGCCTCCCCGTTCCGGCCGAGGCGCCGGAGCAGGTCCCCCCGGCTCGCGTGGAACAGGTGGTAGCCGTCGAGCGCCTCGGCGAGGGGTTCCATCAGGCGAAGGCCGTGCTCCGGGCCATCGGCCATGGCCACGGCCGCGGCGCGGTTCAGCTCCACGACCGGCGAGGGCGACATCGCCGCGAGCGTTCCGTATGCCGAGGCGATCTGGGGCCAATCCGTGTCCTCGGGCCTCGGGGCTTGCGCGTGCAGGGCCGCCACGGCCGCCTGGAGCTGGTACGGGCCGGGGCGGTTCATGCCCATCGCCCGGTCCAGCACCGCGAGCCCCTCGTCGATCATGTCTTGGTCCCACCGCGAGCGGTCCTGGTCCTCGAGGAGCACCAGCTCGCCGCTCTCGTTGGCCCGGGCCTCCCGCCGCGAGTGCTGGAGCAACATCAGCCCCAGCAACCCGAGCACTTCCGGCTCGTCCGGCTTGAGCTCGGAAACGAGCCGACCCAGACGGATGGCCTCGTCGCAGAGCTCCATCCGGACGAGCGGGCCCTCGGTGGCTGCGTATCCCTCGTTGAAGATCAGGTACAGGACGGCGAGGACGGCGGGGAACCGTTCGGGGAGCAACTCGGCCGGAGGCACGCGGAAAGGGATCCCGGCGTCGCGGATCTTCCGCTTCGCCCGGACCAGGCGTTGCGCCATCGTCTTCTCGCCGACCAGGAAGGCCCGGGCGATCTCCGGCGTGGTCAGGCCGCCGAGCGTTCGAAGGGTCAGGGCCACCCTGGCCTCCATGGCGAGCGCGGGGTGGCAGCACGTGAAGATCAGCCGCAGCCGGTCATCGGGGATGCCGCTCATTCCGTCTTCGCTCCCGCCGAGCGCCTCCAGCTCGGCGAGCTGCTTCAGGGTCTCGGCCTTCTCGCGGAGGGTCCGCTCCCGGCGGAGCCGGTCGATGGCGCGGTTGCGCGCGGTGGTCGTGATCCAGGCCCCGGGGTTGTCGGGGATGCCCCGGTCGGGCCACGTCTCCAGGGCGGCCGTGAACGCCTCCTGGACGGCCTCCTCCGCCAGGTCGAAGTCGCCCAGGACCCGGATGAGGGTCGCGACCGCCCGCCCCTGCTCCTGGCGGAACAGGCGGTCGACGACCTCCCGCGTGGCCTGGAGCTCTACTTTTGCGGCGTGTCGAACTCCATGATCGGCCGGACCTCGATCGAGCCGGTCGGCACCGATGGGACCCGAGCCGCCGCCTCGATGGCCTGGTCCAGGTTCTGGCATTCGACCTCGTAGAACCCCCCGAGCTGCTCCTTCGTCTCCGCGAAAGGACCGTCGGTCGTGAGCGTCTCGCCCTTGCGGACCCGCACCGTGGTGGCCTCGGACGTCGGGTGCAGCGCCTCGCCCCCGCGCATCCAACCCTTGTCGGTGAGCCACTTCGTGTAGTCATCCCACTTCTGCATCTCGGCCGCCTGCTGCTCCGGCGTGGCGTTCTGCTCGGCCTCTGCCCCGTAGATCAGAAGCATGTACCGCATGCCGTCCCCCTTCCGGTCCGAGCGGCTCCTCCGCCGCCTCCCACCCTAACGACGAACGGTGACAGCCGGGATCGACAGGCACATGGGGATCCCCACGGTACAAGGCGATACCCTAGGCACCGCCATGGCCGGGCCCGAGATCGACCCCCTCGACTTCCTCGAGATCGACCACCTGCTCACCGAGGAGGAACGCGCGATCCGAGGCGCCGTCCGGGAGTTCGTGCGGGACCAGATCCTTCCGGGCATCGCCGAGTGGTTCGAGGCCGGGGAGTTCCCGCGCGACGTGGCCAAGGGCCTGGCCGAGCTCGGCCTGCTCGGGATGCACCTCACCGGCCACGAGTGCGCCGGGGCCAACGCGGTCTCGTACGGCCTGGCCTGTTTGGAGCTCGAGGCGGGGGACAGCGGGTTCCGTTCGTTCGTATCCGTGCAGGGCTCGCTTTGCATGTTCCCCATCTGGAAGTACGGGAGCGAGGAGCACAAGCAACGGTACCTGCCGGCGATGGCCCGGGGCGAGGTCATCGGGTGCTTCGGCCTGACCGAGCCGGACTTCGGCAGCGACCCCGGGCGCATGCGCGCGCACGCGAGGCGCGACGGCGCCGACTGGGTCCTGGCCGGCACGAAGACGTGGATCACGAACGGCGGCATCGCCGACCTCGCCGTGGTGTGGGCCAGAACCGACGAGGGCGTGCGCGGCTTCCTGGTGCCGACCGACACGCCGGGGTTTTCCGCCAGGGACATCCACCGGAAGCTCTCGCTCCGGGCCTCCGTCACATCCGAGTTGGTCCTCGACGAGATCAGGCTGCCCGAGGACGCCGTGCTCCCCGGTGTGGTCGGCATGAAGGGTCCGCTGTCGTGCTTGACCGAGGCCCGGTTCGGGATCGTGTGGGGTTCGATGGGCGCGGCTCGGGCGTGCTTCGAGAGCGCGCTCGAGTACGCGAAGGCCCGCGTGCAGTGGGGCAAGCCCATCGCCGGGTTCCAGCTCACGCAGGAGAAGCTGGCCAACATGGCCCTCGAGCTCAACAAGGGCACGCTCCTCGCACTGCACCTGGGGCGGATGAAGGACGAGGGCCGACTCCGCCCGGAGCACGTCTCGATGGGCAAGCTGAACAACGTGCGCGAGGCCCTGGAGATCGCCCGGCAGGCGCGCTCGATCCTCGGCGCGAGCGGGATCACGCTCGAGTACCCGGTGATCCGCCACATGAACAACCTCGAGTCGGTCCTGACCTACGAAGGGACGAGCGAGATCCACACGCTCATCCTGGGCCAGGCCATCACCGGCCTTCGGGCCTTCGAGTAGCAACGCTCCCAACCGTCGCCGCCATGTAGCCTGTCGGTCACTGAAGCTCGTGCTTGTAGAGGAGGAGGTTCGAGGATGGCGCGCGAGATGGACTGGGCGCTCTTCGAGAAGGCCGTCGACATCACGGCGTCCGCGGTGCGGGGGACGTTGGGCGGGGAGAACAGCCAGCCGCCCAAGTTCGCCGCGGACGTGTTCCGGGAGGTGTGGGCGGCGGTGAAGCAGGCCTCGGAGGACCTGCCGGAGCGGGGGAGGCCCGGGTTCTGAGGGCTACCCGCCCCGGGAGAGGTCGCGGATGGACACCACGCCCACCAGATCGCCGCCATCCGTCACCGGCAGATGCCGGAACCCGCTTTCGAGCATGAGGTCGCGGGCATCGCGAACGTCCGTTTCGGCGTCCACGGTCACCGGATCGCGGGTCATCCATTGGGCCACCGGATGGCTCGCGGCGTCGAAGTCGGCCGCCAGCGCCCGCAGGATGTCTCGTTCCGTGAAGATCCCGGCGGGCTTCGCGTCCTCGATGACGAGGGCCGAGCCGACGTGATGGGACCCCATCACGGTCGCCGCCCCCGCGACGGTCGCCGAGGGTTCGACCGTCACGATGTCCTTGCTCATGACGTCCCGAACCGTAGTCATGGGTTCATCCAAGCTTAGCCGTCGCCGGTTCGCCCGGGAACCCCTGCGCCGCTGGTTCACGCCAAGGCGGCGCGCGTACCCATGGCGTCGGACCCGGGATCCGTACCGGGTGCTGGTCTCGGAGGTGATGCTCCAACAGACCCAGGCCTCCCGGGTCGCCCCCACCTATCGCGCCTTCCTCCGGCGGTTCCCCACGGTCCGGTCGCTCGCCGCGGCGAGCCGGCGCGACGTGGTTGCCGCGTGGGACGGTCTCGGGTACAACCGCAGGGCGGTGGCTCTGTCCGAAGCCGCGCGAAGCATCGTTGGTGGCTATGGTGGGCGGGTGCCGTCCGATCCGGTTGCCCTGCAACGGCTCCCGGGTATCGGTGCATACACGGCCGCGGCGGTCGCGTCCATCGCGTTCAACGCGCGCATTCCCGCCGTCGATACGAACGTCCGGCGGATCGTGGCGCGCGTCCTCCTGGGCGTCGGCGCGGACGAGGCGCCGGCGGCGGAGGTTCGCGCGCTGGCCGAGGGGTGGCTGGATCGGGGCGACCCAGGCGGGTGGAACCAGGCGCTGATGGACCTGGGGCGCGAGGTGTGCCGTCCGCGCCCTCGGTGCGGGGTCTGCCCCCTCCGGCCGGGCTGCAGGTTCGCATCGAAGGGGTGGGAGCCGCGGCCGGCGAAGCGTCGGCAGACTCCGTTCGAGGGATCGTCCCGCCAGGTCCGGGGGGCGGTGGTGAGCCATCTGAGGCGCCGTGCTGACGCGACCCTGGCCGGCCTGGTCGGGGAGACCGGCTTCCCCCTGGAGCGAGTTGCCTCCGCCGTGGCGGCCCTCGCTTCGGACGGCCTGATCGAGGCGGGGCCGGCGGCCCTGGCCGGGCGGCCCCGGGGCCGTGTCCGTCTGGCCGGTTGAGGGAACGCTCGCGGTTCGCCTCCCGTCCAACCGGCACCACGACGGGCGAAGGGAGGCCTCATGCGCAAGGTGGCGTTGTCCATCATCGGGTTCCTGGCGCTGGCCGGGGTGATCGGGTACCTGGCGACCTCGGGTGTCCTTTCGGGAGGAGGCGCGAGCAGCGAATCCGCCCCCACGGCCGGCGCGACCCGCGCTCAGGACCAGGCCGTCGTCGGCTTCGAAAGCGAGGACGGGGAAACCACACCGGGGGGAGCCACGGAGGTGCGGGCAGGCCTGTCCGGCGGGGGAAGCCTGTCGGGGGTGGGGAACGTCCCTCCGATCGGCCCGGCGGTGGTGAAGTCCGCCACCATCTCCATCGAGGTCAGGAAGGACGGGTTCGAGAGCGCGTTCAACGCAGCCACGTTCATCGCCGGGACGTACGGCGGGTACGTGGAGTCCTCATCGACCGCCGGCACGAAGACGCAGTCGGGGGAGCTCACGATCCGCTTGCCCAGCGCGAGCTTCGATCGGGCCATGGCAGAGCTGAGAGGTTTGGGCACGGTCGAGGGCCAAACCATCTCGGGCCAGGACGTCACCGCCGAGTTCGTCGACCTGGACTCGCGCCTTACGACATGGGAGACGCAAGAGGTCGTGCTCCTCAGGCTGATGCGCCAGGCGACCTCGGTCGAGGCCACCCTCCGGGTGCAGCGTGAGCTCCAGGACGTGCAGTTTCGGATCGAGCAGATCAAGGGGCAGCTTCGGGTCCTGGAGAACCGGACCTCTCTCGCCACGATCCAGGTCTCGATCCGAGAGCCCGGAGTCGCCCGCTTGGAGAAGGCCGCGGCGGGCGAACGGCCCAGCCTTGGGGAGGCGTGGGACCGGGCGTTGAACGGCTTCCTCGGGGTCATCTACGCGATCGTGGTCGGTCTGGGGTACCTGGTCCCGGTCACCGCGGTGGCCCTGGCCGGGTGGTTCGGCTACCGGCGCCTCCGTGCCAGGCCAGCAGTGTCCTAGCGTTTGTTTAGTTGACACTAACGAAAGCTCGGGCTTAACCTCGCCCGGTGGAGGCAGCGCTCAGAGCCATCGCCGAGCCGAGGCGCCGGCAGATCCTCCGGCTGGTGCGGGAGGGTGAGATGTCTGCGGGCGAGATCGCCTCGCACTTCGAGGTGACCCGTTCGGCCGTCTCGCAGCACCTTCGGGTGCTGAAGCATGCGGGGTTGCTGACGGAACGGCGGAACGGCACCCGGCGCATCTACCGGATCAGGCCCGAGGGCCTGGCCGAGCTGCGCGAGTTCATCGACGGGTTCTGGGACGTGCAGCTGTCGGCGCTGAAGCGTGAGGCCGAGGCCGAGGAGAGGAGGGGGCGTGCGGGCTGAGGGGACCGAGGTCATCACCCACGAGTTGAGGATCGACGCCCGGCCGGAGACCGTCTTCGCGTTCCTCACGGACTCGGACAAGATGAGCAAGTGGAAGGGGAGGTCGGCGCAACTCGACCCCCGCCCCGGAGGCGCATACCGGGTGGACCTGAACGGTCGAGACGTGGTGGTCGGGGAGTTCGTGGAGCTCGATCCGCCCCGGCGCGTCGTATTCACCTGGGGCTGGGAGGGGAACGACAAGGTGCCTCCCGGCTCGAGCACGGTGGAGGTCACGTTGACGCCCGACGGCGAGGCGACGATCCTGCGACTGGTGCACAGAGACCTTCCGGCCGGCGAGGGCGCCGGGCACGAGGAAGGATGGAACCACTTCCTTCCGCGCCTGGCCATCGCCGCGGCGGGCGGCGATCCCGGCCTCGATCCGGTGGCCGGATGAGAGAAGGGGAGGAGGCGATCGGATGGGCGCACCAGTTGTGCACTTCGAGGTGAACGGAAAGGACCTGAAGGCCCTTTCCACGTTCTACTCCCAGCTGTTCGGGTGGCAGGTCCACGAGGTCATGCCGACCTATGGGCTGGTCCATACCGAGGCGGGGGGCAAGGGGATCGACGGGGGCATCGGCGGCGGCGGAGAATCCGCGGCTCCCGGCGTCGTGTTCTACGCGGAGGTGAACGACCCCCAGAAGTACCTGGAGCAGGCCGAGACCCTCGGCGGCAAGGTCGTGATGCCCGTGACGGAGAGCCCCGAGGTGACGTTTGCGTTGTTCTCGGACCCGGAGGGGCACGTCGTCGGCATCGTGAAGGCCGAGGAGCCTTCCGCGTAGCGATGCCCGTGTACGGGACGGCCCGGTTCAGCGTCAAGCCCGAGGCGCTGAACCGGTGCCGGTCCGCCATCGAGGAGTTCGTCTCGTACGTCCGGGCAAGCGAGCCGGGAACGAAGCTCTACCTCTCGCTCCAGGACCGGGCGGACCCCACGAGGTTCCTGCACCTGTTCGCGTTCGAGGACAAGGCGGCGGAGCACGTCCACTCGAACTCAGATGCGGTGAAGCGGTTCACCAACGCGCTGTACCCGGAGACCATCGACGGCGTGACATTCGAGAAGTACGCGGCGGTCGGCCCGGCCTGAGCTCGTCGACCCCCAAAAGGAGCCGGCCCCCGGGATCCCCGGGGGGCCGGTTCCAGAGCCGCTGACTGATCGGGAGGCTACGGTCCCGTGTACGTCGCGAGGTACAGGCCGTAATCGCGGTCGCTGAAGGCGACCACCCGCCTTCCATTCACGAAGTTATCGGTCAGCTGGACGCCCCAGAAATCGTTGCCGCCCTGGTCGATGAAGCGGCCGATCTCCGTGATGCCCGTGGCGTCGAACCTCGCCACCCGGATACCACCCGAGTAGTGGGCGAAGTGAGCCAGGTCCGCGTCGGGCCCCCGGCCGGTCGCCACCTGGTGGCTCCGGACGAAGCCGACCTTCTCCGGATGATCCGTCGGATCATGCCTCGCGGTCAATGGCGCCGGGAAACCGGGTACGGGAGAGCGCATGCCCGGTTTGATATAGGGCCGCTGGCGAAGCAGCAGCCACGGCGAGCCGGAACGATGCACCCGCCAGCAAACCAGTGGGATTGAGCCGGGCCGCCTGGCGCTCGCCGGTCCGCCAGCGGCCTACCTCATACCCTGGCCGGCGATCCTCGAGTCGTGTCAAGACGGACGCCACCGTCGACCGGGAGCGAGCGGTCTGAACGTCCCTCTACGATGGCTACGGCCGGGTAGCGACAAGGCGGAGGGCCGGCCTGGCGGCCGGCCCTCCGGTGTCCCTTGCGGCGAGCGCTACGGAGTCCCGTCGTACGCTAGGAGGTACAGGCCGAAGTCGCGGTCGCTCAGCGCCACGATTCGGTTCCCTCCGGCTGTGAACTTATCCGTGAGCTCGACGCCCCAGAGGTCGTTGCCTCCATCGTCGATGAAGGCGGCGACCTCAGTGATGCCCGTCCCGTCGAACTCCGCGACCCGGAACCCGCCCGAGTACCAGGAGAAGTACGCTAGGCCGGCGTCCGGGCCTCGGCCGGTGGCGACCTCGTGGACGGTCAGGTCGCCCTTGCCGATGGCGAAGTCCTTGTCGATCTGTTCGGCTATTGCCAGTGTGTCGATGAGGCTGGTCGCGCCGGTCGTGTTGTCGATCGAGTACAGCGACACGTAGCCGAAGCCGTCGAAGAACGAGCTTGTCTCGATCTTCGGCCCCACGAGGCCGATCTTCGCGTTCATGTCCGCCTCGGG
>JBOGVG010000219.1:0-22926 GCA_050692435.1 Actinomycetota bacterium | reverse complement strand
GCGGATGCTACCCGCCGCGTGGGGGCGCCTGCCGCTACTCGGTCCCGGTCTTCGACAGCTCCAGCACCCGCCGGGCCGTCTCCAGGAACACCACCTCGGGGATCTCGATCTCGCGATCACCGTCGCGGATCACGTAGGTTCCGCGCTCGCCGTTCCCGACCGGCGTGGCCACCCGCTCGTTCCACGTGTAGGCGGCCTCGCCGTGCTGGGATAGGTCCAGGCCGACCTCCTCATCCTCCTCGGCGACGCGCACGCCCACCACCGCGTCGGTGACCTTGAGGATGAGCCAGGTGGCGACGAACGAGAACGCCACAGTAACGATCACCGCCACCCCCTGCCGGCCGAGCTGGGCGAGCCCTCCGGCCGCCCCTGCCGGGTTGATCGCCAGGCTGGCGAACACCCCGGTGAGCAGGGCGCCGATGATGCCGCCCACCATGTGCACGCCCACGACGTCGAGCGAGTCGTCGTAGCCGAGCCGCGACTTCAGCCCGACCGCCACGTAGCACACGGCTCCCGCCGCGAACCCGATGGCGAGCGCGGCCCACGGCCCGACGTATCCCGACGCCGGGGTAATGGCAACCAGCCCTGCCACCGCGCCCGTCGCCGCCCCGATCGTGGTGGCCTTGTCGTGCGGGAGCCGTTCGGGGATCAGCCACCCGAGCACCGCCGCCGCGGCGCCGAGGTGCGTGGCCACGAAGGCGCTGCTGGCGAGGCCGCCCGCGGCCAGGGCGCTCCCCGCGTTGAACCCGAACCACCCGAACCACAGGATGCCGGCGCCCAGGATGACCATGGGCCCGTTGTGCGGAACGAACGGCTTCGATCCGTACCCTCGGCGCTTGCCGAGGTAGAGGCACGCGGCCAGCGCCGCGACCCCGGCGTTGATGTGCACCACGGTGCCCCCGGCGAAGTCGATGGCCCCCAAGCCGTTCGCGCCGAGGAAGCCGCCGCCCCACACCCAGTGGGCGAGCGGCGCGTATACCACCACCGACCAGAGGCCCAGGAACATCAGATACCCGGAGAACTTCATCCGCTCGGCGAACGCCCCCGTGATGAGGGCCGGCGTGATGATGGCGAACATCAGCTGGAAAGCCATGAAGGCCGAGGCCGGCACGGTGGGAGCGAGGTCGCTCGGCTCGGCGCCCACCCCCCGAAGGCCCAGGAAGTCCAGGCCCCCGATGACCAGCCCGCGGTCCGGCCCGAACGCGATGGTGTAGCCGACCACCACCCACAGTACCGACACGAGCGCCAGCGCCACGAACGACTGCATCACGATCCCCAGCACGTTCTTGGCCCGGACCAACCCGCCGTAGAACAGGGCGAGCCCGGGCGTCATGAACATCACCAGGGCCGCGGACGCCAGCACCCAGGCGGTATCGCCGGAGTCGATCGGCACGACACACCTCCCTCTTGACCGGTTCCCCGCGGTTATAGGGCATGTGTGTTTCGCCGCAATATCCGGCGTGTTTCGAGTGGGTTAACGATGGCCGGCCCGCGCCTGGGCTCCCACCTATACTTGGTCACCGTGGATCCCCGGCACCTCCAGCGGATCGCCGCGCGCCGCTACGACGAGTTCGTCGAGGCCCTGCAGGCGATGGTCGATATCGATTGCGGCTCGTTCACACCGGAGGGCGTGAACGCGATCGCAGAGATATGCCTGGCCCGGTTCGAGGCCGACGGGTGGAAGGCCGAGCGCATCCCACACGTGCCCGCGGAGGGCGAGCCTCGGCTCGGCGACCTCGCCATCGGGCGCCTGGAGGGGAGCGGCGGCCCGCGCGTGTTGATGATCGGCCACACGGACACCGTGTTCGACCCGGGGACCGCGGCGGACCGGCCGTTTCGGATCGAGGCCCACCGGGCCCTCGGCCCCGGGGTCTCCGACATGAAGGGCGGACTCCTCACCGGGTTCTTCGCCGTCGAGGTCCTCCAGGAGGCCGGGGTCGACGGGTTCGGCTCCATCACCTACGTCTGCAACCCCGACGAGGAGATCGGCTCGCCCTTCTCGCGGGCGCACATCGGGCAGGCGGCGGAGGAGGCGGACATCGCGCTGGTCCTGGAGGGCGCGAGGGAGAACGGCGACGTGGTTTCGTCCCGAAAGGGCGTGACCGACTACCGGATCGAGATCCTGGGCCGGTCGGCGCACGCCGGGGTCGAGCCGGAGCGCGGCCGGAGCGCCATCCTCGAGGCCGCCCACAAGGTGATCGCGATGCACGCGCTGAACGACCGGTGGCCGGGCGTGACGGTGAACGCCGGCGTCGTCCAGGGGGGCACGCGCCCGAACGTCGTCCCCGAACGCTGTGAGCTCCACGTCGACGTCCGATCGCCCGAGGAGGAGACGCTGGCCGCCGCGGAGGCCGAGGTCGAGCGGATCGCCGGCACCCACACCGTCCCCGACGTCTCAGCCGTCGTGACCGGCGGCAAGTGGCACCGGCCCATGGAGAAGGGACCGGGTGGAGCGAGGCTCGCAGCGCTCGCCGTGGAGGTGGCGAGGGAGCTCGGCTTTGAGCTCCGGGACGCGGCCACCGGCGGGGCCTCCGACGCGAACACCACTTCCGCTGCCGGCGTCCCCACGCTGGACGGCCTGGGCCCGGTGGGCGGGGACGACCACGGCCCCCGGGAGTGGATCGACCTCACCAGCGTGGCTCCTCGAATCTCGCTGCTCGCCGGGATACTCTCCAGGCTCGGCGTACTTCCCTAGGGGGCTCCACCGATGGACATCACCACTGTCCGGTTCGAGAAGCCGGAGGAGCTGAACTTCATCCTCGGCCAGTCGCACTTCATCAAGACGGTGGAGGACCTCCACGAGGCGGTGGTGCAGGCCTCGCCCACCATCAAGTTCGGCATCACGTTCTGCGAGTCGAGTGGCCCCAGGCTGGTCCGCTGGAGCGGGAACGACCAGGAGCTGATCGACCTCGCGGTGAAGAACGCACGGGCCATCGGGGCCGGCCACTCGTTCCTGATCCTGCTTCGGGAGGGGTTCCCCATCAACGTCCTGAACGCCGTGAAGATGGTGCCTGAGGTGTGCCGCATCTACTGTGCCACCGCGAACCCGGTCGAGGTCGTGGTGGGGGAGACCGAGCAGGGTCGCGCCATCCTTGGCGTGGTGGACGGCGGGTCGCCGTTGGGGGTGGAGGGCGAGGAGGACATCGCCGAGCGGAAGGCCATGCTGCGCCGGTTCGGCTACAAGCTGTGAGCCAGATCCCTCTGTCGCCGGAGTTCATGCGAGGCCCGGAGGAGTCCGAGGCCACCTACCGCCACCTGGCCGAGGGCATCCCGGCCATCTTGTACGTCGACGCCAACGACGACCTCAGGACCAACCTCTACACGAGCCCCCAGATCGAGCGGATCCTGGGGTTCACCGCCGAGGAGTGGCGGGCCAACCCCGCGCTGTGGCTGCTCCGCGTCCACGAGGACGACCGCGAGCGGGTCCTCGAGGAGACCCTGCGGTGCAACGAGACCAGCGAGCCCTTTCACGACGTGTACCGGATGATCGCTGCGGATGAACGGGTGGTGTGGCTCCGCGACGACGCGGTGCTCGTTCGAAACGAGCAAGGCGAGCCGATGTTCTGGCGCGGCATCATGCTCGACATCACCGAGCAGAAACGGGCAGAGGAGAAGCTGAAACGAAGCCTGGAGGTCGTCCGGCGCTCGGCGGCGGAGCGGAGGGCGTTGCTGGTTCGATTGGAGGAGGCGCAGGAGGGGGAGCGCCGCCGGATCGCAGCCGACATCCACGACGACTCCATCCAGGTGATCACGGCCGCGGACCTCCGCCTGTCGGCGCTGAAGGGGATGGTGCACGATCCCGAGCTGTTGCGCGAGGTCGAGCAGATCCACGAGACATTGGGGCTGGCGGCGGATCGCCTTCGACAGCTCCTGTTCGAGCTCCGCCCCCCGGCACTTGAGCAGGAGGGGCTGTCCGCGGCGATCCGCACGTACCTGTCCGACCGGGACCCCGGGCTCGAGTTCACGTTGGACGACCAGCTTCAGGATGAGCCGACTGCCGAGATCCGCACCATCTTGTTCCGCATCGCCCAGGAGGCGGTGTCCAACGCCTTGAAGCATGCCGGGGCCGGCCGCCTGGACGTGCAGGTGGCTTCGGAAGATCGCGGGATCAAGCTCCGGGTGGCCGACGACGGACGGGGGTTCGAGGCCGGCGGCCTGGCCAACCCGGCGCCGGGGCATATCGGGCTCCCCACCATGGTGGAGCGGGCCGAGCTGGCCGGGGGGTGGTGCCGGGTCGACAGCAGGCCCGGTGGGGGGACGACCGTGGAGGTGTGGATCCCCCTCGCCGAGGCTGAGCCCATCACGGGCGAACTCCTCGTGTAGCGGGACCGTCACTCGCGGGTGGTCACCTTGGACGCCCGGGTGTAGACGCCGGGCGTGCGGCCGGCGGCCGCGGCGAGCTTCCACGCGAGGAGCTGGACGGGGACGATCGCGACCGCCGACATCAGGGCTCGGTCCTGGTACCCGGTGGCGAGGGCGTGGGCGCCCTTCGGGGCCTCGCCGTCGGGCGTGACCACGAGGACCGCGGCCTCCGCCTCCACTAGGTCGGCCACCAGGCCGAGGTCCAGGCGCCGGGTCTCCGGCTCGGTGGCCAGCACGACCGCGGCCATCCCCGGGCCGGCCAGCTCGAGCGGGCCGTGGCGGAACGCTCCGGACTCGAAGGACTCGGCCATCACCCCGCACTCCTTCAGGATGAGCGCGCCCATCTCGGCCGCAGCCCGTGCCGGGCCACGGCCGAGCACCACGGTCACGTCCTTGCCGCCGAGCAGCTCCGCGAGCTCGGCGGCGCCGGCCTCCGGATCGTCCAGGAGCCGCTCCACCGCCTGGGCGGCGCCCTCGGCGGCCGTCCGCGTTCGATCGACGGCGGTGTCGACGCTGTCGCCGGCCAGCAGGCGGGCCACCCCGGCGAGCTGCGCCATGGCCGCGGCGAAGGTCATGGTGGACGGGCCGGTCTCCGGGCCGGCCCCGGTATCGAG
The DNA here is from genome assembly GCA_050692435.1 of Actinomycetota bacterium. Taxonomy (GTDB): domain Bacteria; phylum Actinomycetota; class UBA4738; order UBA4738; family HRBIN12; genus AC-69. The sequence goes on along the minus strand of JBOGVG010000219.1, from coordinate 17,950 downwards.
CGTGATGTCGGCCCGCTTGGCCAGGTCGTTGGCGAGACCGTTCGTGACGGACACGACGACCGGCCGGGCCCGCTGCTTCGCCAGCTCGGCGGCCAGCTTGACGATCTCGACGCTCTCGCCGGACTGGCTCACCACCACCAGCAGGGTCTGGGGCCCGAGGATAGGACGGCGGAAGTGCAGGAGCTCCGCGGTGTCGACCAGGATCGCCGGGACTCCTCGCCCCGCGAGGTCGTTCACGGCCGGGTAGCAGGCATCGTACGAGCTTCCCATCCCGGTGAACACCAGGGTCCGGGCGGAGGTCCCCGCCTCCCGGATCTGCTCCAGGGCGGGCCGCTGGTCGAGCAGTCCCGCCGCGGCCCGGCGGAGGGACTCCGGCTGGGCGGCAATCTCGGCCAGGAATGGGTCAGGAAAGTTTCCCAACGATCTCATGGGGCAAGTGTAAGCGCCGTCACACGCAGCCGACGCTCTTCGTCTTCACGTCCTCGAACCCGCCCGGCTGGCCGGCCGCCGTCACCCACTCCCAGGCGTACCTGGTCTGTCGAAGCGTGATCCGAACGATCCCGAACGCGTCGTCCTGGGCGGCGGCCAGGTTGGCGGGCTTCTCCCCCGAGAGCAGCGCGTACTTGCTCGCGCCGCCCGTCCCCACGACGAACTGGCGGATCCCTCGGCCTGGATCGGCGGTCCCCCCCGGATCCTGCGGCTTCCACCGCTGGTAGTTGTGGGAGTGGCCGTTCAGCACGACGTCGGCTTGCGCGTTGTAGAGCAATTGCCACAGCGGTTTCACCGCCGCCGCCGGCCCGCTCGGACTGGTGAACGAGAATAGGGGGTGGTGCCAGAAGGCGAGTGTGCACGGGTAGTCGGCGTCGGGGTGGGCCTCGAGGTCCTGCTTCAGCCAGTCGTACATCCGGTTCCCCGGCCCCGGGTTGCTCGGGTCCGACGCCGGGCCGCACCCGCCAGCGGTGAAGCACAGCATCGACGACATCGCGATGAGGTGCCAGCACACGTCCTGTCCCGGCGTGCACCCGATCGGGAGGTCGAAGCTGTAGTACCCGAGCCCGTCGGGACCCTTCACCCGGGCGCCGAAGTACCGGAAGTACCCGCGTGGGGTGGAGCTCGGGTCCTGCCGGTACTCATGGTTTCCGGGCACGGGGCTGGTCTTGTTGAGCACCCGGCCCCACGTGGGGTCGTAGTAGGTGGTGAACGCGCTGTAGCTCCCGGTGTCGTACTGGTCGTCCCCGAGCGGCAGGACCCGAAGGAGGCCGGTCCCGGCCACCAGGTTGGCGGTGTCGTCGTACTGGCAGTGGTCGGGGTTGCTGTTCGGATAGGGATCGCTCGGGCAGGCGATGTCGCCGGCCGCCCCGATCACGTAGGACGACGCCCCCGTCCCGCGTGCATCGATGGGCACGGCCGGCGCCTCGGTCGGCCGAGCGAGCCAGCCGAGGAGCCAGGCCGCGAGCATGAGGGCAAGCATCTTCATCGAGGCGATCGAGGAGGGTTCCCGCCCATCGAGGATACGCGACCTCCGGCCGGGGGGCCGGAGGTCGCGTTCGCTCCTCACCGGGACGCTCGCCTCAGAAGCTGAACGCGAACCCAGGTGGAAGCGGATCGCACAGCTCCACCAGGCGGCGCCGCATCTCGCGACGGACATCCCGGTACGCGTCCTGCCGGGCCTTGTTCGACAACTGGCGCGGGTCACGAGCCAGGTCGTACAGCTCCTCCTCACCGGTGACGTAGTCCACGTACACGAACTGCTCCGAGTGCACCCCGCAGTACGTGGGGACCCCTCTCGGCCCCCTTTCCAGGTGCTCCAGCAGGAAGTCCGTCCGCCACGGCACCGTGGGTGAGGAGAGGAGCGGGAGGAGGCTCCGTCCCTCGGCCCCCGGGGCGCCGACGCCGGCCAGTTGGGCGAAGGTGGGCGCGAGGTCGAGGTTGAGAACCAGGTGGCCGTCGCTGCGCGGCGAGACGATCATGGCGTCGTCGCGCACCACGAAGGGAACCCTGATGCTCTCCTCGTAGGGGACGAGCTTCGAGCGCCAGCGATGCTCTCCCCACAGGAACCCGTTGTCGGCCGTGAAGACGATCAGGGCGTCCGACAGCCGCCCCGTCTCGGCCAGCGTGTCCAGGATCGCTGAGATGGCCCGGTCCACCGCCAGCAGCGAGCGATACTGGCTCAGGCGGAACCGATCGACCGCTGGCGCGGACGATTCGGCCAGCAGGTCCCGCTTCTGGACGTACGCCGGCTTGTCGGACACGTTCGCCTCGTCGTAGCTCCGCGGACGCCACCGAGGAAGGTCGGAGAAGGCCGTTCCATCGCCGGGTGCCGGGGTGGCCGGCCCGTGGGGCGCGTGAGGCGCGAAGTAAGCGAACAAGGGCCGGGCGGGATCGGTGGACCTGATGAAGTTGGTCACCCGGCTGGCCAGAACGTCCGTGCCGTAGTCTGCGGGGTCCGACCCGAAGGTCTTCAAGACGCCATCGGCGCTCGCAGTGTAGTCGTAGAAGGCGCCGTTGTCGTAGGTCACGAACCACTTATCCCAGCCCGGCGGGACGTACGTACCCGAGTACCCGTTGAGGTACTTGCCGAACAGTCCGGTGCGGTACCCGCTGGCGTGCAGCCAGGTGGCCACTGTGGACCCGTCGCGGAATGCGGGGAATCCCCCGTTCGGCTGGCCGGGGTGGTTCGTGTACACCCCGGTGCCGTGCGAGTACCTGCCGGTGAGGATGCTCGCGCGGCTGGGACAGCACAACGGGTTCGAAACGTACCCGCTCGTGAACTCGATACCCTTGGCCACGAGCTCCGACTGAACGGTCGGCATGGCCCACAGGGTGTCGACGCGCTGGTCGTCGGTGAGGATCAGCACGATGTCCGGCTTGCGCTCGGACTCAGCCGCAGGCGAAGCACCCGCACTCAGCTCAGCTGCGGCCGCCGACGCAACCGTCGCACCCGCCCGAAGTGCCGGAACGGGAGCGGCGGCGGCCTGCGCCGACACGATTGTCGTGCCGATCGCCACAACGAGCACGACGGCGACCATCGCCGCCCGTGTCGCCGGTCCTCTGCGCGACCCGGGCTCGCGACCCGAGGAACTCGCTTGGCGCGGTTCGCGCAAAGCGAGCAGCCGGATCGTTGTGGGGGTCAAGATGAGCCTCACGTCGATCACCTCCGTCCTCTCGTGGCCCTCGTTGGGCCTGGAGGCGACGCTAGGGACGGAGGTGTTCCTGGAAATCCGCGGGACTACGCGCGTTGAGAGACGCGACTACCTACGATTGGTCGTGCGTCTACCTAGGAATGGGCCGACTGCTCGATGGCGTCGATGTAGAGCGCGAGCTCCGTGCGTGAACGGACGCCGAGCTTCGCGTACGCGCGCGAGAGGTGGCCCTCGACGGTCCGAACGCTCATGAACAGGGCGTCGGCGATCTCGCGGTTGGTCCTGCCGGCGGCGGCGAGCTTGGCGACGCGAGCCTCGGCCTCGGTGAGCTGACCGCCCGCCGCCCGCCGGCCGCCGATCCGCGCCAGCTCGGCGCGGGCCTTCTCGGCCCACAGCGGTGCGCCGAGCCGTTCGAAGATGGCCAGTGCTTCCTCGAGCGCCTCGCGAGCGGGCCGCTTCTGCTTGGCCCGTCGGCGGATCGTGCCCAGGACCAGGAGCGTGCGTCCGCGCTCGAACGGCATCGGCAGGCGCTCATGTTCCTTCAGAGCCTGATCGAGGGAGGCGAAAGCTGTCTGGAAGTCGCCTTCGGCGGCGGCCATCAGACCGCGGTACCGGGCGACAACGGCGAGTGCCCAAGGCCGGTCGAGGGCGTGGCCTCGCTCGTCGAGCCAGTCGATGACTTGAGTAGCTTCCGTATGCTCGCCGAGCTCGATCAGAACCTCCGCGTAGTCGCCCACGAAGCGGAACATGGCGGGCTCGCCGAAGCCCAATCTGTGGTGGAGTCGCCACGCCTGCCTGAGGTGCTCGTTCGCGGCGGCCGCATTCCCCAGCGACAGCTCGAGGAAGCCAAGAACAGTCAGGGCGAGGAGCTCGCCGACCACCGAATGGCCTCCTCGTGCCTCATCCAGTGCCTCCGACGCGTCGGCCCTAGCAGACTCGACGTCGCCGACGCAAGCCTCGACAATGGCCCTGGTCCCAAGCCAGCTGCCGGGATTCGCCCCAAGGGCGATCCCCTTCTCGTAATGGTTGTGGGACGCTTCCCAGTTCCCGGCGAGCAGCTCCACCTGTCCCAGCGCCCGGTGCAGCTCGCCGACAGAGTCCTCGTCCCCTCGCGCGGTCGCTTCCTCCAGGAGCGCGGTGCAGATCCGTCGGGCTTCGTCGAGTTCTCCGGTCCAGACCAACTGGTTCGCGTGGACGAGGCTCGGCCGGTCGGTGACGGAGAACGGCTCGATGGAGCCTTCCAGCTCGAGCGCCCGCTCGATGAGGTCATGGGTCATGCCGCGGCCCAGCGCTGTCCGTATGGTCGCAAGGGCAGTCAACGCCTCGACCAGCACGGCCGGGTCGTCGCCCAGCTCCGCCAGCCGGAGAGCCTCCTCCGCGTGGCGTTCAGCGGCCAGGACGTCTCCGGACCAGTTAAGGGCCCACGAGCGCCACGCGTGGATCGAGCCGAGCGTGGCAAGCGGCACTCCCTCCTCAAGAAGGGCCTTTCCGAGGACGTCGACTGCACGGCGGTCGTCAGCAAGGTAGAAGAGGACGCGGCCGAGGCGCCGCAAGGCCTCTGCGCGCTCCCGTCCGCGAGGAACGGTCGATGCGACCGGCTCCAGAAGGCTCAACGCCATCTCGTAGTCACCGGCCAGCAGCCGGTAGTCGGCGGCTGACATGCGGAGACGGCGGATGTTGGCGGCGTGGTCGGGCGGCGTCAGTCGCTCGGCCAACTCGCACAGCTCCGCAGCGGAGATCGGCGACCCGCGCGCGAGCGCAGCCTTGGCCGCCTCCTCGAGGGCGAGGGCGATCCCCGGGTCGGGCCCGTCCGCCGCTAGGGCCAGGTGCCGGGCTCGCTCCTCCGGATCGGGGACGACCTCCCCGAGGCGTCGGTGGACTCGGTGTCGGTGATCGCGCGAGGCCTCCGCGTAGATCGCCGAGCCGTACAGCGGGTGCGTGAACCTGATCTCGTCGCCGTCGGTCTCCACAATGCCCGCGTCGGCGGCCTTGGCCAGCTGCGGTCCGATATTCGCTCGCCCCATCGCCGTCTCGAGGAGCCCGACGGTCGGGCGCGAGCACGCCGAGGCGAACAGGAGCGCCTCTCGGGCGAGTGCCGGCAGGACTCGCAGACGATCGCGGACGAAATCTTGCCGCAGGCTCTTCGGGATGGGCAGCGCCTGTCCCGTCACTCCCTGCTCGCCTCGGAGTTCGGCGGCAGCGATCTCCAGCGCGTAGAACGGGTTGCCGCCGGATATCTCGTGCAGACGCTTCAGGGTCGGCCTGGGAAGGGTCGCGCCCAGGCGCGCCCGAAGCAGCTCGCCCAGTGCATCGGGGGAGAGAGGCTCGAGCGCGAGCCGCGTCGTGCGTTCTTTGGGGAACCCGTGCGACAGGTCGAGGGGGAGGGCCCGTCCCGTTTCGCGAACCGAGAGCAGGAGCCCGACGCGTTCCTCTTCGAGGCGGCGTGCGGCGAACTCGAGCGCGCGACCGGTAGCGTGGTCCAACCACTGCACGTCGTCGAGCGCGACGAGAAAAGGGCCGCGAGTGGCCGTCTGCCGCAAGGCCGAGAGAACGGCAGCGGAGACCGCGTGTGGATCTGGTGGCGCCCCACCCGGCTCCGCTCGTAGCAGCGCCACCTCGAGGGCGTGTCGCTGCGGATCCGGGATGCCGTCGATGGCTTCGCCGGCTTTCTCCAGCAGGTCGGCCAACCCGGCGAACGACAGCTTGGCCTCGGATTCGGCAGGTCGGCCCGACCAGACCGGCCACCCTCGATCTGCCGCCGCGGCCATGCCACGCTTCCAAAGGGTCGTCTTCCCGATGCCCGGTTCGCCCTCCAGCACCAGGGCGGCAGGGCCGCTGGCGACGGCGTCGAGGAAGGAGTCCAGCCGGGAGAGCTCGGTTGCTCTCCCGACGACCTCGTTCCGGCCCGCAGGGGCGTCGGCAGCCATCGCGGATCGGCCCATGCTGGCCCGGGGGTTCCGTGCGGTCAACCCGGCCCTATCCGAGGCCGCGGCCGGGGTGTTACAACGGCCCCATGAAGGCCGATCCTCGGGTGGGCACCGAGCTTGCCGGCCACCGCATCCTGTCGGTGATCGGCCGCGGTGGGATGGCGGTGGTCTACCTGGCCGAGCACCTTCGTCTCGGCCGCAATGTGGCCCTCAAAGTCCTGGACCCGGTGCTGGCCGACGACGAGGCATTCCGGGAGCGGTTCATCCGGGAATCGCGCATTGCGGCCGGCCTGGACCACCCAAACGTGGTCACGGTCTACGACGCTGGAGAGGCCGACGGGGTGCTGTACCTGTCCATGCGCTTCGTCGAGGGAACCGATCTGGAACGCCTGCTCCAGGCGGAGGGTCACCTTCCGCCCGATCGGGCCATCGCCATCGTCTCCCAGTGTGCCGCCGCCCTTGACGCCGCGCACGCCGATGGACTCATCCACCGCGGCATCAAGCCGGCCGACATCTTGCTCCAACCCGTCGGGGACGGCACCACGAGAGCCTTTCTGTCGGACTTCGGGATCACGAAGGACGTCGGCGCGAGCACGCGACTGACGCGAGCCGGCTCGTTCGTGGACACGGTTGACTACGTCGCCCCCGAGCAGATCCAGGGCGAGGACGTGGACCGACGGGCGGACGTCTACTCACTCGGCTGTGTGCTCTACCGGTGTCTCACGGGTGAGGTCCCATTCCCTCGCGACTCCGAGCTCGTGGCCATCTACGCTCACCTGAACGATCCTCCACCGCGTCCGAGCGAGCGTCGTCCTGATCTTCCGTCCGGATTGGACGACGTCATGGCGCGGGCAATGGCCAAACCCCGGGAGGGGCGCTACGCGTCCTGCGGGGAGCTTGCGCAGGTCGCTGGCGAGGTGCTTGCGGCCGCGGCCCAGGTACCGACGCCCGAGGGCGAGTCGGCCGGGGTTGGGTCGACCGAGGAAGACCGTTCTCCTTCTCGATTTTCATCTCGCGGCAGGGTTCTCCCCCTCGCCGCTGTCGCGGCCGTTGCCCTCGTCGCGCTGGTCGGCGCTCTGATGGCCGGCTCCTCCGAGCGACCGCGACCAATGGGCACACCCCCGGCCTCCGGCCAAGCGGCGGTCCCCGGCCGGACCGGGGCGTACGTGATCGCGGCAGCGGGCGAGATCGCGTGCCCATCGGACCCGTTCCCGGACTTTGCCGTCAACGTTTGCCAGTACGACGACACCGCGAGCCTGATCCGGCCGGGCGAGCTCGCCGCCGTCCTCGCCCTCGGTGACAACCAGTACGACGACGGTGCCTACGAGGACTACACCGCCTTCTACGACCGCTGGTGGGGACATGCCAGATCGATCACCAAGCCGGTGCCGGGGAACCACGAGTCCCCGGCGGGGCCGACCTCGATACCGGACGGGTACTTCCGCTACTTCGGCGAGGCAGTCGAGGGACCGCACGGCCTCGGGTACTACAGCTTCGATCTCCCGGGCGGTTGCACGCCGGGCCAGGGCGTGTGCTGGCACTTCATCGCGCTCAACTCGGAGCTGTGTGTCGCGCCCGGTGGCTGCGAGCCGACGCCAGACCGCACCGACCCGGGGCTCGGGAACCGGATGTACGCGTGGCTGAAGCACGATCTTGCCACCCATCCGAACAGCGAGTACCGATGCACGGTTGCGTACTGGCACCGCCCACTGTTCTCGTTCTCTACGGGAAGCGGGACGACTCCCCAGGTGAGGCCGCTGTGGGACGCGCTCTATGCGGCCAGGGCCGATGTCGTCTTGAACGGACACTCTCACAACTACCAGCGATGGAGGCCGCAGGATCCCGAGGGCAGGCTCGATCCGAGGCGAGGGATCCTCCAGTTCATCGTGGGGACGGGAGGCTCGTCGAAGTCCCAGCTCCAGTCCGACCCGTGGCCCTCGAACCTGGTGGCCGCGCAGGACACGAGCTTCGGGGTCCTCCAGATCACGCTGGGGCATGCCGGCTTCGCCTGGGAGTGGGTCTCCGCCCCCGGCCAGCCGGCGTTCTCGGACACGCAGACCGACCGAGTCGGCTGCATATGACCTGATTCGTCCCTATCGCCTGCGACTCCCGGGTGATACAACCGCCCGGTGCGGACCGATCCGAGGGTTGGCACCGAGCTTGCCGGCCACCAGATCCTAGCGGTGATCGGCCGGGGCGGCATGGCTGTGGTCTACCTGGCCGAACACCTCCGCCTGGGACGCAAGGTGGCCCTGAAGATCCTCGGTCCCGAGCTTGCCGAGGACGAGGCGTTCCGGGCCCGGTTCACCAGGGAGTCCCGCATCGCCGCCGGACTGGATCACCCAAACATCGTGACCGTCTACGACGCCGGGGAGGCCGACGGGATCCTGTACATCTCCATGCGGTACGTGGCGGGGACCGACCTGGAGCGCCTGCTTCGGAGCGAAACCAACCTGGACCCCGCCTGGGCCGTCTCCATCGCCTCCCAGTGCGCCGCGGCCCTGGACGCGGCCCACGCCCAGGGGCTGGTCCACCGGGACGTGAAGCCGGCCAATATCCTGCTCGCCCCAGATCGGCACACCTCCACCGACCGCGTGTACCTGTCCGATTTCGGCGTCACCAAACGGCTTCACTCCGGGGCCGGGCTGACCCGCACCGGCCAGTTCGTAGGAACCGTGGACTACGTGGCCCCAGAGCAGATCCAGGGGGAGGTGCTCGACGGCCGGGCCGACGTCTACTCCCTCGGTTGTGTGCTGTACCGCTGCCTGACGGGGGACGTGCCGTTCCCCCGGGACACCGAGGTGGGGACGATCTACGCGCACCTGGAAGACAACGCGCCCTCCCCGAGCGAGCGACGACCCGAGCTCCCTTCGCGCCTCGACGAGGTTCTGGCCCGGGCCTTGGCGAAGTCCCCGGGCGAGCGGTTCGGAACCTGCCGCGGACTGGCGGAGGCCGCCGCCGAAGCCATCGGTCCGCCGGCGCTCTCCGAGGAGCCGGTGATCCGCTTTCCGGCGGAGGTCTCAGCCGGGGCACCATTGCCCTCGCATCGAGCCCGTCGCCGACTCGTGTGGTTCGCCTTGGTGGGCATGGCCGGAGTGGTGGCAGTGACAATGACGGCCGCACTGGTCCTGCCGCTCTTCGGCTCCGAACCTGTACGGGAGGGGTCCGAGTCACCCACGCCCGGGGGGTCTGTGTCGCCAGACCCCGATGCGATGCTGCAGCTTGCATGGAACGCAGTGCCGGACATCCAGGGCGTCTTCGGCGGCCCGGGTGACCAGGCCATCGCAGCCGCGGTCGTAGGGGTGGATGGCACGATCGTGGCTGTTGGCTACGACGGTGCGGGTGAAGACGGGAACGCGGCCGTGTGGACGTCCTCAAACGGCACCCGATGGACCCTGGCGGAGAGCGAGGCGCTGGGAGGTTCAGGTGGGCAGCGGATGGAGGATGTCGCGATCATCGATGGGGAGTTGGTGGCGGTCGGCTCGGAGTCCTCGAGCGGGGACGTCGATCCGGCCGTGTGGGCGTTTTCCGACGCGGCGACGTGGCGGAAGTTGGACCCCATCACCAGCGGGCTGCACGAGACCAGGAACCAGGCGATGCGCGCGGTGATCGAAGCTCCGTCCGGACTGGTGGCGGTGGGCCATGACAACTCCTCAGGGAGCATCGATGCCGCGGTGTGGACGTCGGAGGACGGGACGACCTGGATACGCCAGACATCGAGCTTCTTCGGTGGCCGCGGTCATGACGACATGGTCGGGATGACGGCCTTCGGCGAGGAGCTGGTCGTAGTGGGTTTCGGTACGACGGACGCAGGAGACCGGAACGCCGCGGTGTGGGTCGAGTCCGGCGGCCTGTGGAGCCGGATCGAGGACGGATCGCTGGGCGGCGAAGGCGACCAGCAGATGACCGCGGTGCTTGCGGGGGGCCCTGGGTTGGTGGCGGTGGGTTTCGACTACTCGCGAGGTGACCAGGACGCCGCGGTGTGGACCTCCGCCGATGGGCGAAACTGGGATCGGGCCCCAACCCAGGCCGGCTTCGACGGTCCCGGTGTCCAGACGTTGGACACGCTGGTGCAGGTGGGTTCGGCCCTGGTGGCCGGTGGCTCCTCCGACACACCAACAGGCGACTCGAACGGAGCGATCTGGCTCTCGTCCGACGGGACCAACTGGACTCGCCTGGCTCCCGCATCCCCGGCGGCCGCGGCCCTGGGCGGCCTTGGCCGCCAGTGGATCAACTCGCTCGTGGTGTTCGGTCGGCGACTCCTGGCGGTGGGCTCTGAGCGCGGCCCACAGTCCGATCAGGCCGCCGGTTGGATCACGGACCCGTTCCCAGCTCCGTCGTGAAGTCGCGCCCGGATGCCGCGGTCGGCAACTACGTGAATCGGAGCTTCGTCACGAACGCGTCGCGGTCGCCCCGGTTGACCTGGCCCTCGAAGGTGCCGTGGGTCTCACCGCCCACGTAGGCGGCCGCGGCGGTGACCGACATGGCCAGACCCGCATCGAAGTCGTTCGTTCCGAACTGGGTGGTCCAGAGGTGCGCGCCCAGCCGGTTGTACTTCGTCAGGAACGCATCGGTCTCCCCGATCAGGACCTGGTCGGGGAACTGGCCGTCGGTCGCCCCAGCGACGAAGATCCCGCTTGCCGCCACCCCCATCCCGCGAACGTCGTCCATGCCGGGCGATCCGAACTGCCTGGTCCAGACCTCCGCCCCCCGGTAGGTGAGGCGGCGGAGGAACCCGTCGAGCCCCCCGGCGGACGACTGCCCCTCGAAGATCCCGTCCGTGGAACCGGCCACCACCACCCCGGCGTCGCCGGCCGTGATGCCGCGGATTTCCTCGTTCCCCGGCGTACCGACCTGAGAGACCCACCACTTCCGCCCGTTGGTCCGGTAGGCCCGAACGATCCCATCCGTGACGCCCGCGCCGGTCTCCCCCGTCGTGGTCTCGGTCGAGCCCGCCACGTACACGCCCTGATCGTCCACGGCCACCGCATGGATCAGGTCGTCGAACAACCCCCCCGCCTGGCGGGTCCACAGCGCGTCTCCCTTCCGGCTGTACTTCTGGACGAACCCGTCGAGCCCTCCCCAGTCCACCTCACCCAGCCGTCCCTGTGTCGTTCCGGCCACGTAGATGCCGGTGCCATCGACCGCGACCGCGGTGGCCAGGTCGTCACCCCGGGTCCCGAACTGAACGGTCCACAGCACATCGCCCCGGAGGTCGAACGCGCGGACGAAGGCGTCGATGCCCCCCCGGCGCTTCTGTGCGTGGAGGGCCTGGTCGGTGGAACCGACGACGTACACGGCGTTCGCGGTCGCCGCGACCGACAGCGCCCGGTCGATGCCCGCCGTGCCGAACTCATCCGTCCACCGCTCTCGCCCCACCGGGTCGTATGCGCGGACGAACGCGTCGGTGATTTGCCGGAAGTCCTCCCCGGGGAGGGCCAGGTTCGTGGACCCGACGACGTACGCTCGGTCCAACCTGGCGTCGAGGCCCAGGGCCAGGTCGTAGCGGCGAGTGCCGAACATCCGCGTCCACTCCGGCTCCGGCGCCGGCGTGACCGAGCCGCAGGCAACGTGAGCGACCAGGCAATCCGCGACCAGTTGGTCCAGCCTGTCCTGCCGCCACGTGTTCCAGAAGTCGGCGTGGAGGGTGTAGTGGGGACCGCTCGACAGGGTCAGGCCGACCGAACCGTCGGGGTTCAACGGGTTCATGATCCCGAAGTGCACCCGCTCGCTCACCCGGGGAAGCACGTGTGGGTAGCCCACCGGGCATTCGCCCGCGACCGGATAGACGACGTCGGTGGGTCCGAGGCCGGTGCCGTTCCAGCAGTTCGGGAGGTCGACCACCCCCACGACGCCATCCACGAACCGGTACTGGGACCAGGGCGAACAGTCGTACGGGGCGTCCATGCGGGGGGTCTTCACCTCCCTGGTCGCGCCGCAGTACCAGAACACGTGGGGGTTCTCCGCCGGCGAGGCCGCCTCGCGGTTCCCCCCCACGTACTTCAAGTCCGGCGGGATGGTCTCGACGGTGCCCGGCACCCCGAGGTAGTAGACGCGCATCAGCGAAGGCTCGATGGGGACGCCGCCGAAGTACGCCGTTGGGGCCCAGTAGCCCGCGGTGTCGCTGGGGATCCGGCAGGACGTGGTCCCGGCCAGCATGGACGCCGTCGTCGAGCCGGCGTTCACCGTCTCGTTGCCGAAGAAGTCGTGCATGTGGGACGCGCCGGGCTGGCCGGGGAGGAGGATGGGGTCGTCCATCAGCGAGTGCGAGTAGCGGCACCGGACCCAGAAATTCCCGGTGGGCGCGGTCTGGGCGCTCGCCGGCGGGGGCGCGAGCGCCGGGACCAGCACGAAGGATGCGATCACGACCCGCCGGACCGCACGGGACGCCCGGCTCGAGGAGATATGCCGCGCCTTCGTCATGTCACATCGATGGTGGCCAGCATAGAGAAGGCCTCCACGGTGGCAAGCATCCTTGTCCCCCGACCGGGGGGAGGCTCGGTCCCGACGATGGGGAGACTGTGCCGTACGGTGCTTCGGTGCCGATATCCACGTAGAGGTTCCCAGATTGGAGTAAGGCCCTGGCGTTGACCGAGGCTAATTCTCGCCGCGGTGGGCAGCGGCGAGAGGCGTAAGGGAGATGACGTTCAGGACCGCATGTCCTTCGCGTCCTGCTCCATCCGGTCGCCGGCCTGCTCCATCTTGCGTCCTGCGTTCTCAACGACGTCGCTGATCTTGTCGGCCGCGCCCGACGCCCGGTCGGTTCCTTCTGACGCCACCTCGTCCATCCGGCCGCGCATCCGGTCCATCCACGGCCTGATCCGGTCGAACGCCCCCGTGCTGGTACCCACGGCGTAGATGGCGCCGGCTGCCGCGAGCAGCCGGAACAGACGGAACCGCCGCTTCCTCGGCTCGTTGACCGTGAACTGGGCCTTGTCCAGCAGGTCGAGCACGCGCTGGCGCTCGGAGCGGCTCTCGGACAGCTCATCCCGGAGCAGCCGGTTCTCCGTCTTCAGCTCCCGGTTCTCGGCCTCCGCGCGCTCGGCCTTGAGGTCCGCCATGCGCTGAATGGCACCAGCGCGCACGCGCTCCATCCTGTTGGTGAGGTTCATGAGTTGCCTCCTTCCAGATGCTTCGTTCCAGCGAGTACCTACCCAGGTGGTCCCGGTTCAATCCCCTCCCACGGATCGTAGTCGACTTCCAGCGCCTCTTGCTTCGGTCGCTCGGGGACCGGCACGTTGCGGAGGTTCAGCCTGATCCGGGTCCACGTCGTGTGCCGACCCCGCATCGAATCCACCAGGACGTCGGCCGGGGCCAGGTACGACCAGACGTCGGGGTGCCGAGCCCGCCACCGCTCCAGACCCTCCATCGCCTCCTCCTCGGTAGCCGCCCGGGCGATCTCGATGAGCGGCATGGTCGTCCGCCGCCGGCCCGTCGGTCCCGAGGTCTTGCCCGGTGCGGGAGGCGGGACGACCCCCTCTCGGGCCGGCCCGCTCGAGCTCCGTCGCCGCTTCGAGGGCTGCACCCGGGGAGGCTCACCGGGCTGCTTGGCGAAGTGGGGCGGCCACGGCGCGTCGCCGAACCCGGCTGCCTCGTGCTCCGCCGAGAGCTCCAAGAGCGGGTCGATGGAGCCGGCGGCCTCGTCGATGCCTTCGGACGGGTCGCCGATCGCGGCGAAGCGCTCCGGGACGCTGTCGATGGTGAACGCCCCCGGGTCGCAGTCGGGCACCTCTTGCCACCGGAGCGGGGCCGACACCCGGGCGTCCGGAGTCGGGCGAACCGAGTACGCCGACGCGACCGTCCGGTCCTTCGCGTTCTGGTTGTAGTCCACGAAGACGCCGTGCCGTTCCTCCTTCCACCACTTGCTGGTGGCCAGGTCCGGCGCCTGTCGTTCCACCTCACGGGCCAGCGCCAGGGCCGCCCGGCGGACCTCGGGGAACGTCCAGCGTCGCTCGATCCGGCAGTAGACGTGGAAGCCCCGCGAGCCGGATGTCTTCGGCCAACCGAGGAGGCCGAACCCCTCGAGCACCTCCTTCGTCACCAGGGCAACGTCACGGATCTGGGACCAGTCCACGCCCGGCACGGGATCGAGGTCCACCCGAAGCTCGTCGGGGTGGTCCAGGTCATCGGCCCTCACGGGGTGTGGGTTGAGGTCGATGCAGCCGAGGTTCACGATCCAGGCGAGCTGGGCCGCGTCTCGGACCACGATCTCGTGGGCGGTCCGCCCGGACGGGAAGCTCAGCTCGACGGTCTCGATCCACTCGGGCTTCGATGCCGGGGCCCGCTTTTGGAAGAAGAAGTCGCCTCCGGCCCCGTTCACGAACCGCTTCAGGGCCATGGGCCGGCCCGCCACACCGCGGAGCGCGCCGTCGCCGACGGCCACGTAGTGGCGAACGAGGTCCAGCTTGGTGTGTCCGGTGCGCGGGAAGAAGACCTTGTCCGGGTTGGTGATGATCACTTCCCTCCCGGCGACCTCCAGAACCTCCTTGCGGCTCGGCATGACCGAAACCATACGGGTGTGCCGGCTACGACGCGGCCGGGAGCTTCACGACCTTCCCGGAGCGTCCCGACTCCCGAGCCGCTTCCAGCACCTCGATCGTGAGCACGGCGTCGGCGGGATCCACCGGCGGAGGTGCGCCCTTGCGGATCGCGTCCACGACCCCCTCGTAGAAGCGGGGGTACGCGCCCCGCTCGGTCTCGACGGGCGTGGCCTCCTCGCCGGCGACGAGGAGCCCCCATCGCTCCTTCGGCTCGCGCCCGTACTCGGGATGCCCCGGCCCGATCCCCACGGCGAGCTGGTCCTCCTGCCCATCGATGCCATGCTTCTCGAACGCGCCGGCCGTCCCCAGCACGCGGAACCGTGGACCAAGGGAGCCCGATACGAGGCTGGCCCACAGGTGGCTTCGTACGTCCGCCGGATGCGTGAGCGCGAGGAAGACGTCGTCGTCCACCTCCGCGCCGGGCCTGCGCCGCCCGACCTCGGCGTACACGTGCGTGGGCGGGCCGAAGAGCAGGTTGGCCTGATCCACCAGATGGCTGCCGAGATCGAAGAGCACGCCTCCCGCCTCCTCCGGATCCGCTCGCTCCCGCCACACGTCCCCACGGAGCTCCGGTCGCCATCGCTCATATCGGGACTCGAACCGGAAGGGTTGGCCCAGGGCCCCTTCGCCGATCAGCCGCCGGAGTGTGAGGAAGTCGCCGTCGAGGCGGCGATTCTGGAAGACGGTCAAGATGAGGCCCCGGTCGGCCGCCGCCGACGCGATGCGTCGCCCTTCGGCCGAGTTCGGCGCGAACGGTTTGTCCACCACGACGTGCAGCCCGGCATCGAGAGCGCCCAGCGCCACCGGCGCGTGTGCCCGGTTCGGCGCCGCTACCACCACCAGGTCGTGGGCCTCGGCGTCGCTCCACAGCTCCTCGACGCTCGGGTGGATCCGCACGCCGGGGTGCGCTGTCTTCGCCTGCGCCGTCCGCTCCGGATTCGCGGTCACGACCGATACGAGCTCGAGGTCGCGGCTGGCCGCGATCAGCGGGGCGTGGAACACCGAGCCGGCCAGGCCGTATCCGACGATGGCCACGCCGATCCTGTCGGTGGATGCAGGCATCGAGCCCCTCGCGGTCGGCGCACTTCGGACGTCGGTACCGGCCGACGGCGCGAACTGTAGCAGGTCGATCCGGTTCGAAACGATAGGATCGGCCGTCCGGCTGCAGAGGGAGGCGGCGTGAACGACCTTCGGTGGGGTGTCCTCTCCACGGCCAGGATCGCCGTGGAGAAGGTCATCCCCGGCATCAAGAAGGCCGAGCGATGCCAGGTGTCGGCTATCGCGTCGCGCGACGCCAATCAAGCCCGAGCGGTGGCGGACACGTTGGCCATCCCGAAAGCGCACGGTTCGTACGAGGCCCTGCTCTCGGACGGCGATATCGACGCGGTCTACATCCCCCTGCCGAACCACCTGCACGCCCAGTGGACCATCGCCGCGGCTCGGGCCGGCAAGCACGTCCTGTGCGAGAAGCCGCTCGCGCTCAGCGCGGCCGACGCGCAATACATGGTGGACGTCTGCGCCTCCGAGGGCGTGCGGCTCATGGAGGCCTTCATGTACCGCCTTCATCCATCGTGGGTGGCAGTGCGAAAGCTGGTGGCCTCCGGTCGTATCGGCCGGCTGCGCACGGTGCAGAGCTGGTTCTCCTTCTACAACGACGACCCCGAGAACATCCGCAACATCCGGGAGTACGGCGGTGGTGCCTTGCTCGACATCGGCTGCTACTCGGTGAACCTGTCGCGCATGCTGTTCGACGGTGAGCCCGCGCGGGTCGCGGCATCGGTGACTCGCGATCCGGCGACCGGCGTCGACGTGCTGACCACCGCCATCCTCGAGTTCGAGGACGGGGTGGCCACCTTCATCTGCTCCACCCGGGTCGAGCCCGACCAACGGGTCCACGTCTACGGGACCGAAGGCAGGATCTCGATCGGGATCCCGTTCAACATCCCGCCGGACCGCCCCACGGAGGTGTTCGTGACGGCAGGCGGCGCTCCGCCCGTCGACCCGCACACCGAGGTGATGACGTTCGAGCCGGCCGATCAGTACGCGATCGAGGCGGAGCGCTTCGCCGTGGCCGTGCTCGACGACGAGCCGACCCCGATCCCGCCCGGGGACGCCGTGGCCAACATGGCGGTGATCGAGAGGGTCTTCGAGGCCGGCGAAGCCGGCTGAGGCCCGGTCAGCGCTTCACCGTCTACGGACGCGCGGATCCCTCGAAGTAGCGGAGCGCGAGCGCCCAGGCCTCCTTGCCGCAGGCGGAGCCGACCTTCCTGCCCTCGAAGTCGTCGGCCGCGATGTGGATGCCCATGAAAAGACGCGAGATGCCGGCGGAGTCCGCGGCGTCGAAGTAGGTCGCCCACTGGAGGGTGACCTCCCGGCTCGGCCCGGCTTCGATGTTGAGCCCAGCGGCGGGCACGTTCCATTCGAAAATGCCTCCGGGGAAGTAAGGGTCGCCCGTGAACGCCGTGAGCACCTCGGCCGCGGCGCGGCTGAAGGTACTGTGCCCCGACACGTAGCCCGCGAACGCCGGGGTGACGAACGTTGGCGCCTGGTAGGGGACCCATTCGACGGCCCGGATCCAACCGACCCCGCTGATGTCGGAGGCCGGATCCTGGGGGCTTCCCCGCCAGGTCCGGATGGCCATCTCGCCGACGTGGCCTGCCAGGCGCTCGTGGCGCTCTCCCGGAGCGCTCGACCGGGCCGTGATCACCTCGATGAGACCCGGGACGAGGGGGAGGCCATCCGGGTCGTACGCGGGCCCGCCGGGATCGGTCGACTGGCCCTTTCCTCCCATGTAGCGGATCATCGAGATCGGACGCACCGAGTCGTAGAAGCCCTTCACACCCCATGCGGCCACGGCCGCGTCATGGACCGCGCCGTTCAGCGCGAAGTAGAGCTTGACGTCCCACTCAAGTCGGTCGACCTCGGGTCCCGCTCCACCGATCCGAAACGCGAACCCGGGCGAGTCGGACACTTCGTTCGCGACCGTGTTCCAGTGCCCCGGTGGCGTCTCCGAGTTGGGCCCGTCGGCCCAGAACTCGGCGAGGACGCGTCCGTAATCCCCCCGCGGGACGCGGTTGGGCGCGTAGGGCTCGCCGGTCGCCGGATTCTCGTCGTGCCCGTCCCCGTCGTTCGTTCCGAGCGAGTTGCCCCCGAACTCGCCGGGGGCGATGTCGACCTTCACGCCGTCTACCGGGTCGAGATAGCTGCTGAGCCGGATCAGATCGACAGCCTGTTGTTTGAATGCCGCATCGGTGGGCCCGTTGCCGAGGAGCGGAGGTGGACCGGGGTCGATCGGCAGCCCGTCGGGCGAAGCAGGAAGGGCGAACGCCTTCACGTAGCC
>JBOGVG010000218.1:0-2891 GCA_050692435.1 Actinomycetota bacterium | reverse complement strand
CCCAGGAGCCACCCCGCCCGCCCGAGTCCGACGAACCCGACGTAGTAGGCCAGAGAGAAAAGCAGGCCGGCGACGAAGTGGAGGAGGTACCCGACCAGCTTTGCCCGCTGCCGGTCCGCGGTCACGGCCGTCCCCAAGAGGAACGGCAGATCGATCCGCGTGAGTCGGAGCTCGCTCGCGGAACGGAGCACCGTTGTCAGGAGGAACGTCCCCGCCAGGCCTCCGATCATCGCGGCCCATACGCTCATGGCGCGGCCTCCTCGAACGCGACGGCCGCCCCGATCAACGCCAGGTGGGTGAGCGCCTGGGGGAAGTTGCCCAGGAACTCACCGTCCTCGGGACGGATCTCCTCCGCATACAGGCCGACATCGTTGGCCAGGCCGAGCAGATGCTCCATCAGCTCTGCCGCCTCCGCTCTCCGACCTGCGTGCACGAGCGCCTCCACCAACCAGAAGGAGCAGGTCAGGAACGCTCCTTCTTCTCCCGGTAGCCCGTCCTCGCCGAGGTATCGATAGAGGAAGGGACCTTGCCCGAGATCTCGACGCACGGCCTCGATCGTGTCCGCCAGGCGGCCCAGTCGGGCATCGTCGTAGCCGAACAGCGCCCCGGTCAGGATGCTCGCGTCGAGCTCTTCCGTTCCCGCAGCACGGACGTAGCTCCCCAGGCGGTCGGACCAGCACTCGTCCTCGATGAACTCTCGGATCGCCGAGGCCACCTTCCGCCAGCGATCAGCGTGGCGGTGTGGGATGCGCCCGAACTCAGCGAGCTTCACGGCCCGGTCGAGAGCCACCCAGCACATCATCTTCGACTGCGTGAACTGCAGGGGCTCGCTTCGCACCTCCCAGATCCCGGAGTCCGGGAGCCTCCAGATCCGGCAGACGAGGTCCGCCGTGTCCGCGAGCCTCTTGGCCACGTCCTGGTCGATGCGGCGGCCCGATTCCGAAAGCAGCCACGCCGTCTCGAAGAGACTGCCGTAGATCTCCAGTTGCAACTGGTCCGCCGCGGCATTCCCGACCCGGACGGGGCGCGAGTCGCGGTATCCCTGGAGATCGAGGGTTCGCTCCGGCGCATCGGCACTGCCGTCCAGCCGGTAGAGGACCTGTAGTCGAGGGCGGGTCAGCTGGGAAGCCTGCATCAGCCACCAGAAGAAGGCCTCGGCCTCCTCGGCGCAGCCCACGCGGAGCAGGGCGTCGAGGGTGAAGGCCGAGTCTCGTACCCACGAGAGTCGGTAGTCCCAGTTGCGTTCGCCACCGATCTTCTCAGGAAGCGACGTCGTCGGGGCGGCGGCCACCGCCCCCGAGGCAGCGAAGAACAGCAGCTTCAGGGCCAGGCTGCTTCGCTCAACCGCCTCCCCCCACCGCCCTCGATAGGTCCCGCACGCGTTCCATCGTTGCCACGCCGCTGTGGTCTCCGCCGACCGCTCCTCGATCTCGGAACGTGACGGGAACACCAGTGGCTCCTGATGGGCGAAGGACAGAGCGATGAGCGCGCTCCCTCCCCAATCGATCTCGAATCGGCCAGAGACCGATCCCGCCGCGACCTCCGGCTCACCGGCTTCGAACGTGCGGATCGCGACGGCGTCCGAGCCGGCCTCCGCGACGGGGACCCCCTGACGCCGGCCCACCCTCGATCGGTCGGCTCCGTAACCGAAGCGGGGCTCGATAAGCCAACTCAGCAGAACCTTCCCGCGCAGTCCTCTGACCTCTCGGATCAGTTCCCTGAAGGGCACCAAGCCACCCGCCGGGACCGTCATCGCGTCGGTGACCGATACGACTCCGGTATCGGTTTCGAACGTTGTCTCCAGGATGTTGGTACCGGGCAGGTAGCGGCGGCTGATCGAGTATGGGACCTCAGGAGCCAACGCGAAACGGCCACCGCGTTCAGCGTCGAGCAATGCGCCGAAGACCGTCGGGGAGTCGATGGAAGGGAAAGGGAGCCAGTCGACGGAGCCATCCCGTGCTACAAGCGCGACCGTCCGTCCATCTCCGATCGCCGCGTAGTCCCGGATGGGTGCGTAGCCGTCCACCCTTCGCGGAGGAGGCAGCACGATGGAATCCGGCACGCTCAACCCTGGAGCAGCACCGCGCGCGGGGGGGCGCCGTCACCGCCGGCGATATCGAGCGGGGCGGAAACCCCGGCGATCGGTGGAGCATGGAATACCCTGCCGCCCAGGCCGTATCGCATGAGGCCGACGCGAATGGGACGGTGGCTCCCGACGGACATCGGTCAGAGAGTAGTCGCCACGTCTGGGGCTCGTGCATCGGTGGGGCCGAAGCGGGAGGCGCCGGCTCTCGCCGGCGCCTCTCGCATCACAGCCGTCACGAACGGTGCTGCATCATGGGATCCCGGTCTGCGTATCACCATCTCCGGCGTTGAAGTCGGTCGCGGTGTCGACACCCCCACCACCGTTGAAGGCGTCGGCTCCGGTTCCGCCGGTCAGCGTGTCGACCCCCTGACGACCCCACATACCGTCGTCGCCCGCTCCGGCGTCGATGGTGTCTTCGCCGTTGCCGCCGGACGCCAGGTCATTGCCGCCGAGGCCGAAGATGGCATCCGCATCGTTCCGCCCGAAGAAGAGGTCGGCATCCTCCGTGCCCATGAGGGTGTTCGCACGGTTCCCGCCGACGATAACGGTGATGTTCACCGACGCCGTCCCACCTTCTTGGTCAGACACGGTGACGGTGACGATCGAGGTGCCGCTGGCACGAGCATTCGTCGTGATCGTCACCGTTCGGGCGGCTCCGGTCCCCGCGAACGTGATACCGCTGTTCGGGACGAGGCCGGTGTTGCTGGAAGAGCCGCTCAGAACGAGGGTGTCTTCCGGCGACTCGACGTCGTCGACCACGAGGTTCATGGTGCCGGTCGTGTCCGAGTTGGCGGTCCCGCCGGGC
>JBOGVG010000217.1:0-26652 GCA_050692435.1 Actinomycetota bacterium | reverse complement strand
CACGCGGTTTAGGAAACCGCTGCTCTATCCACTGAGCTACGAGGGCCCCTTGGCCACCATGGGCGACCCGCCCCAATCCTAGAACGCCACCGGAACCCCAGGCGGAGCCTCCTTAGTCTGGTGCCTGCTGCCGGGCGCCGCCCGGCTCACCACCACTCCACGGCCGCCGGGGTGAGCAGCTCATTCCCGCCGTCGTGCACGATGATGTTCTGCTCGATGCCCACGCTCCCGACACCCGGATGGGACAGAAACGTTTCGACGCCCATCGTCTGGCCTTCCCAGAACGTCCGGCGCTCCTCGTTCTGCCTGGCGTCGAGCCCGATCGTGGGGCGTTCCCAGAACAGGCCTTTGCGTGGCCCAGCAGCGGTAACGTCTCCGTGGTGGCGTCGTCAACCGTGCCGGTCGCCCGGCGGAGCCGGGCGCCGAGCTCGGCGACCTTGCGCACGCTCCGGCTCGGGCCGGATCTCCTCGATCAGCTTCATCACCCCGTCGTTCGCGGCCCCGATCCACCGGCGCTGTGCACCGCTCGGCTTCCCTCCCGCCACGACCGTCCGTCCGAGGTCGAGCCAGTAGCCCTCCCAGACCGGCCCGTAGATCCAGGTGCGCACCGGGTCGCCTGTCCTCACGGCGATCCCAACGTCGACAGGGCCATCGTGCTCACGAGGGGGAGAGGGGTCCTCACCTCGCGGAGTCTACCGATGCCTTCCAGGGCAGCCGCCGGGCGCTGAGGCGCGACCCGGACCTTCACGAATTGTTAACGGCCTGGCGGCTTCGTCCTTGACGCCGCCAGGTACTCTCGAAGCATGGACCAATCGATCGGCATCCCGAACAGCGAGCCACACGCAAGGCCGCGTCAGAAGGCCGTGCTCGCCCTCGTCGCACACGACGAGAAGAAGGACGACCTGCTCGCCCTGGCTCGGCGTTACCGCTCCGCCCTGGCCCGGCTGCACCTGCTGGCCACGGCCCACACGGGGACCCTCCTCGCGGCGGAGCTCGACCTTCCTGTGGAGCGGTTCCGAAGCGGCCCCGAGGGAGGCGACATCCAGATCGGCGCCCGGATCGTCCAGGGAGACGTGGACGCCGTGGTGTTCCTCCGCGACCCCCTCACCGCCCACCCGCACGAGCCCGACATCCAGGCGCTCCTCAAGGTCTGCGACGTCCACGGGGTGCCCGTCGCCACGAACCTGGCGTCGGCGGAGATCCTGCTCCGGTCCTTGTCCCAGGCCATCTGGTGGGGGCGGGACGCCGCGGCCGCGGCCCACGCGTAACGCCCGGCCTCGTGTAGCGCGGCCCACGCCTAGCCACTCTCTTGCCCTGCTGACGCCTCGTCCGGCAGAGTAGTCGCATGGTGGCCCGGGGGAGGGTTCGGGGGGTCCTCGTGTTCCTGGTCGTCCTGGGTGGACTGGCCGCCACATGGGAGGGCTACAAGGCCATCGGGGAGGCCACCGGGCTGACCTGGCCGTTCGAGGTGAACGACCGGAGCATGCCTCACCTCCACGACATCGTCGGCGAGCTGTTCGAGCCGTCCAGGCGAAACGGCCCGCTCCTGATCGGGGTCCTGCTGGAGGCGGCCGCGTTCACCGCCCGAGAGGCCGTCCTCGGGTTCCTGCTCGGGGCCACGACGGGCTTCCTCCTCGGCATCGCCCTCGCCCACTCCAGGCTCCTGGAGCGGGGATTCCTCCCCTACATCGTGGCCTCGCAGACCATCCCCATCTTGGCCATCGCGCCGATGGTGGTGGTGTGGCTGAGGGCAGGGTTGTTCTCGGTGGCTATCATCGCCGCGTATCTCACGTTCTTCCCGGTGACCATCAACACGCTTCGGGGGCTCCGGTCGGCCGATCCCCGGGCCCACGAGCTCATGGACTCCTACGCGGCGAACAGGTGGAGCGTGCTGTGGAAGCTCCGGGTCCCGGCCTCCATGCCGTACCTGTTCACGGCGCTCAAGATCTCGGCCCCCGCTAGCGTGGTGGGGGCCATCATCGGAGAGCTTCCGTCCTCGATCCAGGGCGGGCTCGCCGGGGCCATCCTGAACTACAACCAGTACTACATCACGTCGCCGGCCTCGCTGTGGGCCACGAACGTCATCGCGGCCCTCGTGGGCATCGGCTTCTTCGGCGCGGTGGTCGTGGCCGAGCGGTTCGCCGTCCACCGAGCCCCCGAGCACGTCGCATGAGCAGCGACCCGATCCGTCCCGCTGCCGTCTCCCTCCGGGGGGTGTCGAAGCGGTTCGCCGGCCGGGGCGGCGAAGGGGTGACCGCGGTCACGTCGATCGACCTCGACGTCGGGCCTGGGGAGTTCGTCTCGCTGATCGGCCCCTCGGGGTGCGGGAAATCCACCCTCCTCCGCGTGGTCGGCGACCTCGTCGCGCCGACCGGCGGGTCGGTCCAGGTGAACGGCAAGCCGGCGCACCAGGCCCGCCGGGACCGCGACTACGGGATCGTGTTCCAGGACCCGGTCCTGTACGACTGGCGGACGGTGGCTCGAAACATCGCCCTCCCCCTCGAGATGCTGGGATGGGACCGGGAGCGCCGGGCCGGGCGGGTCAAGGAGATGCTCGAGCTGGTCGAGCTCACCGGGTTCGAGGGACACCACCCTTGGCAGCTCTCCGGAGGAATGCAGCAGCGGGTGTCGATCGCCCGGGCCCTCTCGTTCTCGCCGGCCCTGCTGCTGATGGACGAGCCGTTCGGGGCCCTCGACGAGATGACCCGAGAGCGCCTGAACGGCGAGCTGCTCCGGATCTGGCAGCAGAGCGGGTGCACGATCGTGTTCGTCACGCACAGCATCTCGGAGGCGGTGTTCCTGTCCACGACGGTCGTGGTGATGTCGGCCCGGCCCGGTCGCATCGTGGGGGTCGTGGACATCGACCTCCCGCAGCCGCGGACGGTGGACACCCGAGAGGAGCCCCGGTTCTTCGAGCTGGTCACCGAGGTGCGGGAGCGATTGCGGAAGGGCGGCGCGGCCGAGGTGTTGGCGGAAGACGAGCTCCTGCTGGTGGAGGAGGAGCGATGATGAGCTTGCAACCGGTGGTCTTCCCGGGCAGGCTCTATCGGGCCGGGCGCCGGGCCAGGGACTGGGGTCCGGCCGTCGTGGTCCTGGTCGGCGGGATCGGGGCCTGGCAGGGCCTGGTCACCGCCCTCGACATCCAACGGTTCCTCCTGCCGAAGCCCACCGAGATCCTCTCGGCCCTCCGGGAGAACTGGAGCTTCCTGTGGGGGGCGGGCTGGTACACGTTCGGCGAGGCGATCGGAGGGTTCGCCCTCGGGAGCGGGGTGGCGATCGCAACCGCGCTCGTCCTGGCGCGGTGGCGGCTTCTCGGGCGGGCGCTTATCCCCTACGCCATCGCGGCGAACGCCATCCCGATCATCGCGTTCGCGCCGATCTTCAACAACTGGTTCGGCCTGATCAACCCGGTGTCGAAGATGGCAATGGCGGCCGTCCTCGTGTTCTTCCCCGTGATGATCAACATGCTTCGGGGACTGACCTCCGTGCACCCGTCCTCCATCGAGCTGATGCGCTCATACGCGGCCGGCGAGGCGGCGACGTTCCGTCGGGTCCGGATCCCGAACTCGCTGCCGTTCCTGTTCTCCGGGTTGAAGGTGGCGAGCGTGCTGGCCATGATCGGGGCGGTCGTGTCCCAGTACTTCGGGGGGCTCCGGAGCACGTCGCTCGGGCTGTTCATCAAGGAGAAGGCGGCGTTGGCCTTCTTCTCCGAGGCCTGGGCGGCCATCGTGGTGGCCAGCGTCCTGGGCGTGGCCTTCTATCTGGCCATCGTGCTGGTCGAGCGATCCGCCCTGCGGTGGCACCCGTCGGTGCGCGTACCTTGGGAGGACCTGACGAGGGGGGTGGGAAGCGGGAGTTGACGCCGCAACATCATCCGGCTGTGAGGCAAGGAGGGGGGTTCCATGCGTTCGATGAAGTGGCGCCTACTAGCGGTCATGGCCGTCCTGGCCATGGTGGCGGCGGCGTGCGGCGAGGACGAGGCCGCTCCCGGCGGAGGTGAGCTCGACAGCGTCACCGTCCAGCTCAAGTGGGTGACCCAGGCCCAGTTCGCCGGGTACTACGCCGCGTTGGACCAGGGCTACTACGAGGACGAAGGGCTCGACGTCACGATCCTGCCCGGAGGCCCGGACATCACGCCGGCACAGGTCGTGGCGGGCGGCCAGGCCGAGTTCGGCCTGGACTGGCTCCCGAGCGTGCTCGCGCAGCGGGACCAGGGCGTCGACCTGGTGGACATCGCCCAGGTGTTCACCAGGCCGGGGATCACTGAGATCGCCTGGAAGGACACGGGGATCGACTCGTTCGACGACATGGGTGGGAAGCGGGTCGGCGTGTGGTGCTGCGGCAATCAGTATCCGATCTTCGCGGCCCTGACCAAGGAGGGGATCGACCCGAACGATCCGTCGGAGGTCCAGATCGTGGACCAGCCGTTCGACATGAACCTGTTCCTGAACGATGAGGTCGACGCCGCCTCGGCCATGACCTACAACGAGCTTGCCCAGGTCCTCGAGACCGAGAACCCGGACACCGGCGAGCTGTACCAGCTCTCGGACCTGAACGTGATCAAGCTCTCCGACGTGGGCACCGGGACGCTGGAGGACCTGGTCTTCGTCCGAGGGGACTGGATCGCCGACGAGGCCAACCAGGACATCGCGACCCGGTTCCTGAAAGCCTCCTTCAGGGGATGGGTGTTCTGCCGGGACAATTTCGAGGCGTGTCTGGACATCGTTCTGGCGAATGGGCCGACCCTGGGCGAGGGGCACCAGCGGTGGCAGCTGAACGAGATCAACGCCCTGATCTGGCCGGCGCCCTTGGGGATCGGGGTCATGGATCCCGCGCTGTTCGAGGTCACGGCGGACATCTCGCTCCAGTATGAGGTGATCGCGAACCCGGCGTCGGAGGACGCGTACCGGACGGACCTCGCCGAGGCGGCCGTCCAGGAGCTGGAGGCCGAGGGTGTGGACGTGAACGGCGCCGGCTACCAGAAGGAGACCGTGGAGGTGACGCCGGGCGGCGAGTAGTCGAGAATCTGACCCATCAGGGAAAGGAGCGGTGATGCTTTCCTTCGGGGTCACGTTCATGCTGGACCCGCCGCCATCGCGCGTGGTGGAGTGGGCGAAGCTGGCCGAAGGCAACGGGTTCGACTACGTCTGGGCTTGGGACTCGCACGTCTTGTGGCAGGACGTCTACCCGTTGTTCACGCTGATCGCCCTGAACACGAAGCGGATCCGGATCGGGCCTTGTGTCACCAACCCGGCCACTCGCGACGTCACGGTCACCGCCAGCGCCCTGGCCACGCTGAACGAGATCTCCGGGGGCCGGATGGTGATGGGGATCGGCCGGGGCGACAGCGCCCGACGGGTGATCGGCAAGCCGCCGGTGACCGTGGAGCGGCTGGAGGAGGCGTGCCGAACGATCAAGGCCCTGGCCGAGGGCCGGGAGGTGGACTATGAGGGCACGCCCACCCAGCTGAAGTGGGCCAAGGGTCCCCTGCCGGTATGGGTGGCGGCCTACGGGCCGAAGGCCCTCCGGTGCGCCGGGCGAGTGGCCGACGGGCTGATCATGCAGCTCGCCGACCCCTACATCATCGAGTGGTCGCTCCAGTACGTGAAGGAGGGCGCCGAACAGGCCGGGAGGCGGTTCGAGGATATCCAGATCATGAGCGCAGCGCCCGCCTACGTCACCGACGACCTCCACCACGCGCGCGAGCAGGTCCGGTGGTTCCCGGCGCTGGTGTCCAACCACGTCGTCGACCTGGTCAAGCGGTACAGCTCGACGGACCTGCCCCAGGAGCTGACCGACTTCATCAAGGCGCGGGATCACTACGACTACGCGGACCACGGCAGGACCGGCGCCGAGCACGCGTCGTTCGTCACCGACGAGGTGGTGGACCGGTTCTGCGTGATCGGGACGGCCGAGGGGTGCCTGGCCAAGTTGAAGGAGCTGGAGGCGCTCGGTGTACATCAGTTCAACATCTACTCGATGGTGGATGACCCCGCGGGGGTGATCGAGAGCTTCGGGAAACAGCTGATCCCGGCGTTCGCGTAGCCCCGTTCGCCGGGCCGACGGCCGGGGGCTATCCCCGGAGGGAGGTGGGTCGCACATGACCACGGTTCGCGCTGCCGTGATCCAGTGCTACGCCAACATGTCCAAAGAGGAGGCCATCGAGAAGCACGTCGAGCTGATCGGCAAGGCCGCCGCGGAGGGAGCCAAGGTCACGGGGCTCCAGGAGATCTTCCACGGACCGTACTTCCCGGCTGAGCAGGACCCCAAGTGGTATCGGACGGCCGAGCCCGAGGACGGGCCGACCATGACCCGGATGCAGGAGGTGGCCCGGCAGCACAACATGGTCCTGGTCGTGCCGTGGTTCGAGGAAGCCCAGACCGGCGTGTACTACAACTCGGCGGCGGTGATCGAGGCCGACGGGACGCTCCTCGGCAAGTACCGAAAGACCCACATCCCCCACGTCGGTCCGTGCTTCTGGGAGAAGTTCTACTTCAAGCCGGGAAACCTCGGGTATCCCGTGTTCCAGACCTCCGTCGGCAAGCTCGGGCTCATCATCTGCTACGACCGGCACTTCCCCGAGGTCGCCCGGGAGGTCGGGCTGAAGGGAGCCGAGCTCGTGTTCAATCCCTCGGCCACGGTGGAGTCGCTCTCCAAGTATCTGTGGGAGCTAGAGCAACCCGCCCATGCGGTGGCGAACGGGTACTGGATCGCCGCGATCAACCGGGTTGGCGTGGAGAAGCCGCTGTCGACGGCGAAGTTCTACGGGTCGTCGTACTTCTGCGACCCCCGGGGCCAGATCGTCGCGCAGGCGTCCGACTCCGAGGACGAGGTGCTGGTTGCCGATCTCGACCTGGACAAGATCCGTGAGGTCCGGGACACCTGGCAGTTCATGCGGGACCGTCGTCCCGAGACCTACGGCGAGCTCACGGAGCTGCTGCCATGAGACGCCGGGGGGTTCGGGGGTCCCTTGAGCCAGGCCCCGAGGGAGTGGAGGTGGAATCGTGACGCCGAGCGATGGCCCCCCGACAGAAGGGGGCGCGGCCGAGCTGCTGGCCCGGCACCGGGAGGTCCTGCCCTCCTGGCTGGCCCTGTACTACAAGGAGCCCATCGAGCTGGCCCGAGCCGAGGGTACCCGGGTCTGGGACGGCACCGGGAAGGAGTACCTGGACTTCTTCGGCGGCATCGTGACCACCATCTCCGGGCACGTCGTGGAACGGCTGGTCCAGGCGCTCACCGAGCAGGCCGGCAAGATCGCCCACACCTCCACGCTGTACCTCATCAGGCCCATGGTGGAGCTGGCCGAGCGCCTCACCAAGCTCGCCCCCATCGGCTCGCCCTCGGGGGTCAAGGCGTTCTTCGTGGGCTCGGGGACCGAGGCCATCGAGGCCGCGCTCCTGTTCGCCACGAGCTGGCGACGGTCGAACGAGATCATCGCGCTTCGGAACTCGTATCACGGACGCTCGTTCGGAGCCGTGGGTATCACCGGCAACAAGGGGTGGTCGGCGACCTCGTTCTCGCCGCTCAACGTGTCGTACGCGCTGGCCCCGTACTGCTACCGGTGTCCGCTCGGCCTGAAGTACCCCGACTGCGGGGTGGCGTGCGCCGAGGACCTCCGAAACGTGATCGAGACCACCACGACCGGCGAGCCGGCCGCGATGATCGCGGAGCCGATCCAGGGAGTGGGCGGGTTCGTCACGCCGCCCGCCGAGTACTTCCAGATCGTGAAGGGGATCCTGGACGAGTTCGGCATCCCGTTCATCGCCGACGAGGTGCAGACGGGGTTCGGCCGGACCGGAGAGGCCTACTGGGGGATCGAGAGCTACGGCGTGCAGCCGGACGCCATGGTGTGTGCGAAGGGCCTGGGGAATGGGATGGCCATCGGGGCCGTGGTGAGCAGAGCCGACCTGATGGACTCGCTCAAGGCGAACTCCATCTCGACGTTCGGCGGCAACCCCATGGCCGCCACGGTCGCCTTGGCCAACTTGGACCACATCGAAGAGAACGACCTCCAGCACAACGCGCAGCGGGTGGGCAAGTACCTGTTTGACGGGCTGAAGGAGCTGGAGGACCGCTACGACGTCGTGGGCGAGGTCCGGGGCAAGGGCCTGATGATCGGCGTCGAGCTGGTCAAGGACGGCGAGACCAAGGAGCCGCATCCTGACGGCGCCACTCAGGTCCTGGAGGCCTGCAAGGAGCAGGGCCTCCTGATCGGCAAGGGCGGGCTGTACGGCAACGCGCTTCGCCTGGCGCCGCCCCTCATCATCACGGAGGAGGAGGCCCAGCGGGCCATCGAGACGCTCGACGTCGCGTTCGGCCGGGTCCAAGGGGGAGTG
The DNA here is from genome assembly GCA_050692435.1 of Actinomycetota bacterium. Lineage (GTDB taxonomy): Bacteria > Actinomycetota > UBA4738 > UBA4738 > HRBIN12 > AC-69. The sequence continues at coordinate 18,316 of JBOGVG010000217.1, read as the reverse complement.
TGACGTGAGGACGCTCATCAAGAACGGCACCCTCGTCACGGCCACCGAGACGACGCGGGCCGACGTGGTGATCGACGGCGAGAAGGTCGCCGCCATCGGAGTGAGCATGCCGGTCGAAGCCGACAAGGTCATCGACGCGACCGACCGGTACGTCATGCCGGGCGGGGTCGACCCGCACACGCACTTCGACCTGCCGTTCGGTGGATCGTTCTGCTCAGATGACTTCGGCACCGGCACGAGGGCCGCCGCGTTCGGCGGCACGACCACGGTCGTGGACTTCGCGTTGCAGGGGACGGGGGAGGGGCTCCGCAAGGGCCTCGACGTGTGGCACGAGAAGGCCCAGAAGGCCAGCACCGACTATGGGTTCCACATGATCGTGAAGGAGGTCAACGACCAGGTCCTGAAGGAGATGGACGAGCTGGTCGGCGAGGGGGTCACCTCGTTCAAGCTGTTCATGGCCTACCCCGGCGTGTTCATGCTGGACGACGCGTCCATCTTCCGGGCCATGCAGCGGGCCGCCGACAGCGGCGCCCTGATCATGATGCACGCGGAGAACGGCGGCCCTATCGACGTGCTCGTCAAGCGATACGTGGCGGAGGGAAAGACCGATCCGAAGTACCACGGGATGTCCCGCCCCGCGTCGATGGAGGGTGAGGCCGTACACCGCGTCTTCAAGCTCGCCGAGCTCGCGGGGACACCCGCCTACATCGTCCACCTGACCTCGCGCGACGCGTTGAACGCGGTGCGCGAGGCGAGGGACCGGGGGCTGCCGGCGTATGCGGAGACGTGTCCCCAGTACCTGTACCTCTCCTCCGACGACATGGCCCGGCCCGGCTTCGAGGGCGCGAAGTTCGTCTGCTCCCCACCCTTGCGCCCCAAGGATCACCAGGACGAGCTGTGGGCGGGCCTCAAGCAGGACGACCTCCAGATCGTGGCCACAGACCACGCGCCGTTCAACTACAAGGGCCAGAAGGACCTGGGCGAGGGCGATTTCTCGAAGATCCCGAACGGGCTCCCGAGCGTGGAGGACCGGTACACGCTGATCTTCCAGGGCGTCCACGACGGGCGGATCGGGCTGAACCGGTTCGTGCAGCTCGTTGCCACGGCGCCGGCCAAGATGTTCGGGCTGTACCCGCGCAAGGGCACGATCGCCCCGGGCTCCGATGCAGACATCGTCGTGTTCGACCCCAATCACGAGCGGATCCTTTCGGCGAAGACGCACCACATGAACGTGGATTACTCCTGCTTCGAGGGCATGAAGGTGAAGGGCCTTCCCGAGGTGGTCATGCAGCGAGGGGCCATCCTGGTCGAGGACGGCGAGTTCCACGCGAAGGAGGGCCAGGGAACCTTCATCCCGCGCAGCAGGATGGGGTTCTGATCCCAAGGAGCTGGTGAGGATGAGCGCCACAAGAGTGCCGGCACTGGTCGGAGGACGGTTCGAGGAGCCCGGGTCCGACGAGGTCGATCCGATCTACGACCCGGCGACCGGTGAGACCATCGCGCTCCTTCCGTACTCGACCGCCAAGGAGATCGACCGCGCTGTTCGGGCGGCCCGGGAGGCCTTCCCGAACTGGGCGAACACGCCGGTGCCCGACCGGGCGCAGGTGATGTTTCGGTTCAAGGCGCTCTTGGAGGAGCGGTTCGAGGAGCTGTCGCAGCTCGTCACGCGGGAGAACGGCAAGACCCTGCCAGAGGCTCGGGGAGAGGTCCGCCGGGCCATCGAAGTGGTGGAGCTGGCCTGCGGCGCTCCCACGCTCCTGATGGGCACGAACCTGGACCAGATCGCGGACGGGATCGACGAGGAGCTGGTGCGGTTCCCGGTCGGCGTGGTGGTCGGCATCACCCCGTTCAACTTCCCGAACATGGTCCCGCTGTGGATGATCCCGCTCGCGATCGTGTGCGGGAACACGTTCGTGCACAAGCCATCCCAGCGCACGCCGCTGTCGGCGGTGAGGATCGGTGAGCTGCTGGTCGAGGCGGGGTTGCCGGAGGGCGTGTTCAACGTGGTGCACGGGGCCAAGGACGCGGTCGACCTACTCCTCACGCACCCCGACGTCGCAGGGGTGTCGTTCGTCGGCTCGGCCGGCGTGGCCGCCTACATCTACGCGACCGGCGCGGCGAACGGGAAGCGGGTCCAGGCCCTGGGGGGCGCGAAGAACCATCTGCTGGTCATGGACGACGCGGACCTGGACAAGACGGTCACCGCCCTCATCTCGTCCGCTTTCGGGAACGCCGGGCAGCGCTGCCTGGCCGGGAGCGTGGCGGTCGGCGTGGGCACGCTGGGCGATGCGCTGGTGCAAGAGCTGGTGGAGCAGGCGGGGCGCCTGAAGGTGGGGCCGGGCATGGAGCCGGACACCGACATGGGCCCCGTGATCCGGGAGGAGCGGAGGAAGGAGCTCATCGGCTACATCGAGCAGGGGGAGGAGGTCGGTGCCGAGCTGGTCGCCGACGGTCGCGGCGCCGGACCGTCGGACGGGTTCTTCCTGGGCCCCACCATCTTCGACGGCGTGACGCTCGACATGGCGCTGTGGAAGGACGAGCTGTTTGGCCCGGTGCTCTCGGTGGTCCGGGCCTCGGACATCGACGAGGCGCTGGATGTCCTGAACGCGAGCTCCTACGGGAACGCCGCGTCCATCTTCACGACATCGGGGGCCAACGCGCGCGAGTTCAAACGGCGGGCCGAGGCCGGGATGCTCGGCGTGAACATCGGGGTCGCGGCGCCGATGGCGTTCTTCCCGTTCACCGGGTGGAAGAACTCGTTCTTCGGCGACCTCCACGCCACGGGCCTGGACGGGGTCCGGTTCTACACGCGGCACAAGGTCGTGACGTCGCGGTGGTGGCTGGCGGAGAAGCTGGACCACTCGCTGCCGGAGGGGCGCGGCCACTAGCCCTTCGGGTGCGGGACCTTCCCGAGTGTCACCATGACTCGGGGATGGGACGTATCAGGCTTCGTCCCCATCACGGGGCGGGCGTCGCTTCATCCGTTCCGGATAGCCGAAGCGGCTCGCATCGACCACCCGCAAGCCCCGCTCCTTCACGAGCTCGCGCAGGTACGCGTCGTCGCGCAGCTCGAACCGCCTCCACTCGCCGTCTTCGGCGATCAGCACAACCGACAGCGGGTGGATCAGGGTCCGGGGCTCCACGTAGGCCTCGACGCCCTGCCTCGAGGTAACGAACGCGAGGATCCCTTCTCGGTCCTCCGCGGGCCCCGGCACCTGCTTCCAGGCTCTGTACAGCTGGGTCGACCGTCGCTCCCAGTCGTAGCGACGGGGCGCGGGCCGAGCCCGGGGCGCGAGGGCCGTTGCCGGGCGAGGTGCGCCCCTCCGGCGCGACAGCACGGCGCCGAGAACGAGGAGCACCACAACGAGGGCGACCAGCATCAGCCCGACGCGGACGAGCACGCCCGAAGGATAGATCGCACGCGCGCCTTCGGCCAATGCGATGGCCGTCACTCTCGTCGAGCCATCGAGGTTCCCCGGCTTGCTCGACGGGTACCTCTGAAGCCGGCCGCCTTGCCGGAGACTGTCATGGCCATCCAACCTGGAACGCTCGCCTTTCCCTCCTTCCCCTGGCCTCGGCTCCGGAGGACGAGCCTTCGCGCACAAGGGCTTGGAGCACAACGACTCCATGGGGGCCCCCTGAGGGGTCCCCGTTTGAGACAACCTGCCTACGGGAAGGCATCAGGTGGCGAAAGGGGCCGGGGAAAAGGGGCCGGGGAAAAGGGGGGAAAAGGGGGCCGGGGAGAGGAGGCAACCACGGTCGAGGCGTCCCCGCGGTCGAGAGCCTGGAGGGCGGAGCCGGTGAGGGATCCCCCCCGGCTTGGCTTGGATGTGCCCGGAGGGGCCCAGGAACGAGACCCGAAACGGGCCGTGGCAGGCCCACCAACGGCCTATCCTCCGCTTTGCAAGTACCTTGGTCGGATGCCCCGGCCCCATCAGCCATGACTGCGCGGAGACCGAAGGGAACCCCGGCCGTCGCCCTCGAGCGGCGATACCCGGCCACGCCCGAGACCGTTGGTACGGCACGAGGGTCGCTCGACGACCTCGTGGCTCATTTTCAGCCCACCTGCCTCGACAACCTCAAGCTTCTCCTCAGTGAGGTCGTCACCAACGCCATCCGTCATGGCCCACAGGGCGACGACGCGTCGATCGTCATGCGGGTGGTCGTCCGGGACGAGACGGTGCGGGCAGAGGTGGCGGATGGCGGCCCGGGGTTCGCGCCACCGCGGGGCCCGGCGGCCGACGGGAGCTCCGGGTGGGGCCTGTACCTGGTCGATCGCTTGGCGGACCGGTGGGGCGTCCGCCCGGGCCCCCCGACGCGCGTCTGGTTCGAGATCGATCGATGTGTGTTCCCGGCCGGCGAGCGCCGTGGGGGTCCATGGCCGGACACATGGGATCCGCAGGTCATGGACTCTCTGCGGGTGGCGGTGGTGGCCGTGGACGTAGACGGGGTGGTGACGCGGTGGAACTCGCACGCCCAGACCCTCTACGGCTTGGAGGCCCAGGAAGCGCTGGGCCGGAAGGTGATCGAGTTGGTCGCCGCCCCCGAGCACCTTCAGACGGGGGAGCGTGTGATGGAGCGGATCCGTGCCGGTGAGCCCTGGGAGGGAGAGTGGGAAGTCCCTCGACCGGACGGCTCGAAGCCGCTGGTCCGCATGGAGACCACGCCCGTCCGCGACGAAGCCGGCACCCTCCTCGGTGCGGTCGCGGTCTCCTTCGGCGTTTCGGGTCGCGAGGGAGACGTCACCCGCCGGAGTCCGGAGGAGACCGCCGCCCAAGACAGCGAAGAGCGGCTGCGGATCGCCCTCTCCGCGGGTGCGATGGGGGCGTGGGACTGGAACGTCGCCTCGGGTGAGCTCCGGTGGTCGGAGGACCTTGAACTCATCCACGGGCGCGAGCCGGGAACCTTCGGGGGCACGTTCGAGGAATTCGCGCGAGACATCCATCCCGAGGATCGCGAGGAGGTTCTCGCCGCGATCGGCGGCACCGTGACGGGAGGAGAGGACTACCGCTCGGACTACCGCATCGTCCGTCCCGACGGCGTGGTTCGGTGGCTGGCCGCGCGGGGCAGGGTCTTCCGCGACGATCGGGGACGGGCCGTGCGGATGGCGGGCGTGTGCACTGACATCACCGAACGCAAGGAGACGGAGCGCCAGCTCGGCCTTCAGTACGCGGTGTCAAGGGTCCTGACCGAGAGCATGAGCGTGGAGGAGGCGGCCCCGCGGCTGATCGAGGACGTGGGCCTGGCCCTGGGATGGGAGCTAGGCCATCTGTGGCAGGTCGACGAAGACGGTGCGGTCATCCGCTACCGCGGTGGCTGGCACTCCGGGTCGAGCGAGGCGGCACGGTTCCAGGCGAAGAGTCGCGAGTTCGTGTTCCCGCCCGGCACCGGCCTCCCGGGGAGCGTGTGGAGCTCGGGCAGGGCGCACTGGATCCCTGACGTCACGAGGGACGAGAACTTCACCCGAGCCCCATTCGCCACGGATGCCGGCCTGCACGCCGCGTTCGGCTTCCCCATCACCTTGGGCAGCTCTGTCCTCGGCATGATCGAGTTCTTCAGCCACCGCATCCGCGAACCCGATGAGGGTCTGTTGGAGACGACGACCGCGATCGGCCGCCAGATCGGCCAATACCTAGAGCGCGTGGAGGCGGAGGCTGCCGTGGCCGAGAGCGGGGCCCGCAAGACGGCGATCCTGCGCTCCGCCCTCGACGCCATCATCACGATGAGCGAGGACGGCACGATCATCGAGCTGAACCCGGCGGCCGAGCAGATGTTCGGCTTCGCCCACGAAGATGCCGTCGGCCGGGAGCTGGCCGGACTGATCATCCCCGAGCATCTACGCGAACGACACCGGCAGGCGTTGGAACGGCACCGCAAGACGGGCGTTGGCCGCGTCCTTGGACAGAGGCTCGAGTTGTCCGCCCGTCGATCGGACGGCACGGAGTTCCCGATCGAGCTGACGATCACCCGGGTGGACATGCCGGGGCCTGCCCTGTTCACGGGATACATCCGCGACATCACGGACCGCAAACGGCTGGAGGAGCTGGGGAGGCGGCTCCTGGACAACGAACGGAAGGCTAGGGCCGAGGCGGAGGCGGCGCGGGAGCGCATGACGTTCTTGGCGGATGCCAGCGTGGTCCTGGCCTCGTCCCTCGATTTCCGCAAGACCCTGGCTCGAGTGGCCCGCCTGGCCGTGCCGCGCCTGGCCGACTGGTGCGGCGTGGAGGTCGTCGAGGCAGACGGCTCGATCCAGCCGGTGGGCATGGCACACGTCGATCCGGAGAAGGTGGCCCTGGCTCGTGAGTACCGCCGTCGCTACCCGCCCGAGGAGATGAGCGAGCGCGGGATCGCCAACGTCATCCGCACCGGTACATCGGAGCTCTACGAGGAGATCCCCGAAGCGCTGCTGGAGCGCGTCCCGGACCCCGAGCAGCTTGAGTTCATCCGCAGGCTGGACATCGGCCCGGGGATGATCGTTCCGCTGATCGGCCGGGGCCGGCCGGTGGGGGCGATCACGTTCGCCTCGTCCGCGGGGGGGAGGCGGTTCGGGCAGGCCGACTTGGAGCTCGCCGAGGACCTCGGGCGCCGGGCCGGACTCGCCATCAACAACGCGAAGCTGTACCAAGAGCGGAGTCGCATCGCCCGGACGCTTCAGCGGAGCCTGCTCCCGCAGCGGCTGCCCGACATCCCCGGGATCGAGGTGGCCGCGCTCTATCAACCGGCCGGCCTGGTGAAGACCGACGTGGGAGGGGACTTCTACGACGTGTTCGATGCGGGGGATGGCTCCTGGGTCTTCGTCATCGGCGACGTGTGCGGCAAGGGCGTGGACGCGGCGGCGCTCACGGGCCTGGCCCGCCACGTGCTGCGGGCGGAGGCCGTGCGGGAGACCACCCCCAGCGCGGCGCTGGGGGACCTGAACGAGGTCCTCCGCCGGGAGGACGGGGATCGCTTCTGCACGGTGGCCCTGGGGCGGTTGGAGCCGGGGAACCGGAGCGCCACGCTCACCGTGGCCTGCGGCGGGCATCCTTCCCCGCTCGTGCTGCGCAGGAACGGCTCCGTGGAGCCCGTGGGGACGCCCGGCACGCTGATGGGGGTCTTCGAGGACGTCGAGGTCGAGGACCGGGCGGTCGAGCTCCGAGCGGGCGATGCGGTCGTCTTCTACACCGATGGGCTGGTCGATCCCCGTCTCACCGAAGCCATCGACGACGCGGCCCTGCACGCCCTGCTCGGGACGTGCCGGGAGTTCGACGCCTCGCAGATCGCCGAGTGCTTCCGAAACGCGGTGGCCGACCCCGCGGGACAGGCGCCAGACGACGTGGCCATCCTCGTGCTCCGGGTGACGCCCTAAGGAGACGCTTCCTCGTCCGGCGGGATCGTCGTCTCCGCGGTCGTCCGGCGCTCCACGTCGAGCGAGCGGTCGGCTCGGGCCAAGGACCCCCTGGTCACCTCGTGCCCGCATGTGTACACGTCTACCTCGCTCGAGTCGGCGCGTTGCTTCGGCCGCCCCTCCAGCTCTCCGGTCCCGGCGTCGAAGGCGAGATCCATCAGATCACCCCGCCCGCAGATCGGGCACCGGATGGGCGAGGCCCCCTCCGACGATTCAGGCATGGTTAACTCCTTCCCAAATGGGTAGGGCTGAAACTCCCCTCACGTGACGAGGAAACTGGTGGTGAAGGCATCGAGGCCGGGCGCAGCGTCGCCCCAAGGCAGCCGGGTCGGATCCGGCCGGGTCGGGCCGAGGATCCGGCGCGTCCAGGTCTCGACGTCCGGGTTCACCCGGCGCCGGCGGGGCAGGGGATTCACGTACCTGGACGAGCGCGGCAAGCCGATCAGGGATCCCCAGACCGTCCAGCGGATTCGCACGCTTGCCATCCCGCCGGCGTGGGCGGACGTGTGGATCTGCCCGGACCCCTGGGGCCACCTCCAGGCCTCGGGGAGCGACGCAGCAGGCCGCCGCCAGTACCTCTACCACGAGCGGTGGCGCCGGTGGCGTGACCGGCAGAAGTTCCGCAAGATGCACGACTTCGCGCGATCCCTCGGCGTGCTGCGCGGTCGGGTGAGCCGAGACCTAGACCAGGACGGCCTCCCAAAGGAGCGCGTGCTGGCATGTGCGGTGCGTCTCCTGGACCTCGGGCTGTTTCGGATCGGGTCGGAGAGCTACGCCGAGCGGAACGGGTCGTTCGGCCTGGCCACCCTTCGCAAGCGCCACGTGAGGCTGACCGAGGACGGTGCGCTGTTCGACTACACCGCCAAGGGGGGCAAGCGTCGCGTGCAGTCCATCCGAGACCCCGAGGCCAGGAAGGTGCTGCGGGAGCTGAAGGGCCGGCGGTCCGGGGGGGAGGAACTGCTGGTGTACCGAAACGGCGAGGGGTGGAAGGACGTGCGGTCCTCGGACATCAACGAGTACATCAAGGAGGCGGCGGGGGGTCCCTTCTCCGCCAAGGACTTCCGGACCTGGCACGGTACGGTCCTGGCCGCCGTCGCCCTGGCCCCGAACGACGACGTCGGCCCCTCCCTCACCGCCCGCAAACGCGCCATCTCCACGGCCATCCGCCAGGTGGCCGAGTACCTTGGCAACACGCCTGCGATCGCCAGGGGCTCTTACGTCGACCCCCGGATCCTCGACAAGTTCCTGGAGGGGGAAACCATCGCGCCGGCCATCGGCCGCCTCCCCCCCGACGAGCTCCCGGACCCGTCGGTGCGCGAGAGGGTGGAGAGCGCCGTCCTCGATCTGATCGGCGGTTCGGGGCCACCCGGGGAGCGGGAAGCGGCCTGAGCGCCGGTTTCGGCCGTTCCCGATGAGGGTACGGGTGCGGCTGATGTCGGGCTCGGCCGGTCCATCGTTGGCCCCCACAAGATGCACGCCCCGAGTCCGCCGCATCACTCCTGCCTGGCGAGCGGGCGGGCGCCAAGAGGCGCCTCGACCGCGCTACGCAGTAGCGAAGAGCCGATCGTGAGCAGGTGGAGGACTGTGATCCTGGTGAGACACGCCATGACGGAGGCCGGAGGCATCCAGCGAGGGCCCGTCCCAAGGTTTAGAGGGGGCGCCACCAGGGGAAGAAGTAACGCCGAAGGAGGTGTGGCATGACCTACCGCGACGACAACCACACGCACGAGCCGCCTCAGCAGGTGCGGGACCCCGAGGGCGGCTCTGGGCTGGTGGGGTATGCCGCGATCAAGTATGCGGCGATCGTGATCATCGTTCTGTCGATCCTGGCCTTCCTGGCCTGGTACATCATTCCTCGCATCCCCTGAGGAGGTGGCCATGAGCTCGATGCTGGCCTTGAGCGGTGGAGCGGCGACCCTGCTGTGGATCCTTGCAGTGATCCTGGTGATCGCCGGCATCGTGTCGCTCATCAGGGGGGAGGTCGTGGTCGGCGCCGTCCTGATCATCGTGGGCCTGCTCGTCGGCCCGGGCGGCGTGAGCATCTTCAAGTGACGACGTAGCGGTTCGGGACCCCTCGTAGCGATCCGAGAGCCCTACGGCTCCCGGATCGCTGTTCTCAGCTCGGCCAGCGTCTGCGACAGCAGCCGGGAGACGTGCATCTGGGAGATGCCGAGCCGCTGGGCGATCTCGCTCTGGGTGAGGCCCCTGAAGAAGCGGAGGTACAGGATCGTGCGTTCGCGATTCGGTAGCTCGTGTAGCTTCGGCGCGATCGTGGCCCACGCTTCGAGGAGCTCCAGGGATTCGTCGTCCTGCGAGAGCGACTCGGCATGGCTGGAGCCCTGATCGCCCACTGGGGCTTCAAGCGACGACGTGGAGTAGGCCTGCATGGCCTCCATGGTCTCCAGGATTTCCTCCTCGGAAAGGTCGAGCTTCGCCGCGATCTCGCCGACGGTTGGGGACCGGCCCAGCTCCTGCCACATCTCGCCCAGCGCACGGCTCACCCGCAATCCGGTCTCCTGGAGCCGGCGAGGCACGCGGACTGCCCAACCCTTGTCCCGGAAGTGTCTCTTCAGTTCGCCGGTGATGGTGACCCCCGCGAAGGTGGAGAACTGCACGTCCCGGCTCGGGTCGAACCGATCGATCGCGTTCAGGAGCCCGATGTAGGCCACCTGGACGAGGTCGTCGATGTGCTCTCCCCGGCCCATGAACCTCCTGGCCAGGTATTCGGTAAGCGGTTGGTGGATCCGAACGAGCTCCTCGCGTGCGCCAGGGTCCGGTAGCCGCTCGAAGAGCTCGGCGGTCCGCTCTCGCGTCTCCTGGTCGTCGGTGGGCGACCCGACACTCATCCGGTGTTCCCCGCGGACGAGCGCTTCAAGATTCGGATGGACGGTCCCGTCTCGGGCAGCTCGAACTCGACCTCGTCGCTCAGTCCGGAGAGCACCTTCCACGCCAGCGTGTCCTGGAACCGGCGGGGAGGCCAGCCGCCCGCCACGCGCCCGATCACCGACACCACGGCCTCGATCCCGCCGTCGCGAGGCTGGAGGCGGAGCGTGAGAGTCCCGCCATCAGCCTCCAGCGAGAGCAGCTGCGCGCACGCCTCGTCGATGGCCATGCGCAGGTCGTCGATGTCATCGAAGGGGAGATCGAGGCGGGCCGCGACGCTGGAGGTGACGGCCCGGAGGACGTGTACGAAGCCGGCCTCCGAGGGAACGGTGACGGCGACATGCGGATCGAAGGGCTGCGTCACGACCACGTATCGTAGGTCCTTCCCGACGGTGGAATCTCCGCCTTGTCTCGGCGGACCTAAGGAGGGATCGTCCTTGTGGCGGCCACCTGGTACCCGTAGGGCCCGGCCGAAACGGCCACGTTTCCGCCTGCCCGGTCAGGGGAATGGACGGTGCAAGACCTGAACCTCAAGGAGGTGGACATGGGTCGGCTCACGCACGAACATGTGCACGACAGGGAGGTAACGGTGGCCCCGGCCGCCACGGCCGTGCAGAACATCGTGCGGATCGTCCTCACGGTCGCCGGCGTCGTCGGCATGATCATCGGTGCCTTCATGGAGTGGGTGGGCGGTCAGGACGGAGTGAACCTGGCGTTCCGCGCCTACTACCGTCCGGCCTTCAGCGAATCGGCCTTTCTCACGTCCGCGGGCGCGGTGATGATCCTGCTCGGACTCATCGCCTTGCTGGGACTTGCCATGTGGGGAGGCTGGCTGAGCAGGGTGGCCGGCGCGCTCGGCATCATCGGCTTCGTCCTGCTGCTGATCTCGATCGAGCGGGCCGCCGGATTCGAACTGCCCGAGGCGATCGGTCTCGGCCTGTGGGCTTCGTTCGCCGGGAGCGTCCTCGTGCTCATCGCGGGCTTCTTCTCGACTCCGATGGTCACCCGCGAGGTGACTGCCTAGGAAACGATCTCGCGCCGCGATCGTCACGGCCACCCCGAGGCCGGCAGGACACCCAAGGTGCGACTATCCTTGGGTGTTCTGCATCCGGGGGGGATGGGCGTGTCGCAACTCGAGGCGGAACCGGGCGATATCGCGCATCTCGAGATCGAAGGCGACCTGGACATCGCCAAGGCCGAAGAGCTCGAGCGACAGCTGCTGAGCATGGAGGAAAGCTCCCCCGACACCGTCGTGATCGATCTCCGCAAGGTAACGTTCATCGATTCCAGCGGCCTGCGACTCATCTTGAGGGCCGAGGTCCGTGCCCAGAAAGCCGGGCGCCGCCTGGTCCTGGTGCGAGGGCCGGAGCGTGTGCACCGGGTATTCCAGGTGACGCGACTCGATTCCCGGCTCCAGTTCATCGACGATCTGGCCCGGCCGTCCGCCAAGCCCTGAGCCGCGTGCCGTCTTCCTTTCCCGGCTCGCTGCCGGCCCGTTTGGAACCGCCAACCTCGGGTAAGACCCAGGTCAATCGGACTCTCCATCGGATTGCTTGGTGGGGGCCCCGTCGTTCCCGAGCCGCTGGATGAGCGGGATCACGAACCACAGCGACACGTACACGGCCCCGATGAGGCCCGCGAAGAAGGCGGGGGCCACCAACGCCCGGAAGAGGAGGTCGGCGATGAGGAACACGGACCCCACCACCGACAGGACCAGGAACGTGATGCCCGCCACGGCCGTGCGGTTGCTGACCCGAAGCAGCCGCTCCTTGTCGGCCTCCCGGAATCGGAGCCGATGATAGGCCGTGGGCGTCATGAGGAGCGCAGCGGCCACGGCGGCCGCTAGAAAAGTCACGAAATATACGGCCCGCTGGAGGTCCGAGAGCTGCGTGAAGCGCTGGCTCAGGGGCAGCGTCAACAGGAACGCGAACAGCACCTGCACCCCCGGGAGCGCCACTCGGAGCTCGTTCAGCAGCTCGATGAGCTCCCGGTCGCGGCGTTGCTTTGGATCCTCATCGCCGTTGCCCGCGCGGGTACCTTGCTGTGCAGAGGTTGACATGGTCGCCCTTTCCGGTCGTGGTCATCCTTTACCTCGCGTGCCGATGCGGCAAACACGAGCGGGAAGCGGGAGAGCTTCCATATACTTGGATCTCTCGCAAACGACTGTCGTCGGACGGACCTATCGAGGGAGGTGGTGACCGTCGATCTCGCGCTTGAGTCGCGAAACGAGAACGGCTGGGACGTGCTCCAGGTCAGGGGAGAGGTGGATCTGTACACATCCCCGCAGCTTCGAGACGGGATCACTGAACTCCTGGACCAGGGTGCGAACAGGATCGTGATCGATCTCTCCGGGATCGAGTTCATGGATTCGACCGGGCTGGGGGTCCTCGTCGTCGGGCTGAAGCGGGCCAAGGAGCGCAACGGTGAGTTTGCATTGGTGTGCCGAGAGGGATCGGTCCAAAAGATCCTGAGCATCACCGGCCTGGACAGGGTGTTCTCGATCCACGGCTCGGTCGCCGAGGTCACCCGGGCCTGAGGTCACCTGATGGTGGGAGCCACCGCTCCAACGCCGGCCGCCTCCCCCAGGCTGGCCCTGACCGTTCCCGCGGACGCGGCCTACATCGGCACGATCCGGTCCTTCGCCTCCCTGGTCGCTCGCCACGCTGCCCTCGACGAGGAGCGATCCGACGATCTCAAACTCGCCCTGTCGGAGGCCTGTGCGGATCCTATGGACGCGGGCGTGGCCGGCCCGATCGAGGTCGTGATCACCCTGGAGCCGGACTGTCTCGCGGTCGAGATCCGAAGCGAGCAGCCTCTCCTGGCCGAACCAGATCCCGACATTGCGGAAGGGCACGAACCCGTGCGGATCGACCGGCTCCAGCTCGTTCGAGCGCTCTTCCCCGACGCCCAGAGCGCCTTGAGCGGCGAACAGCGGATCGTGCGCTTCAGCACACGGTCACGAGGCCGGGACAGGGCCTGAGCGGGCGGGGCCGCCGGGCTCACGCCTCTTCCATGCTTGGCCTGGACCGCTGGGGGGAATACATCGAATGGAGAGGGACCGATCGGAGGCACGTCATGCCGCAGGAGGCTTGGAGCAGGAAGCGAGAGCGCCAGTACGACCACATCAAGCGAGGTTTGCTGAAACGGGGCGAGCCGGAGGATCGAGCCGAAGAGATCGCCGCCCGCACCATCAACAAGGAGCGAGCCAGGGCCGGCGAATCGAAGGAAGCCAGCCGAAGCTCCATCCGGGACATCTCGTCGGGCCGGCGGGGCGGAAGGCGCTCCCATACTGGTCCCGGAGGACGGACGTACGACCAGCTGTACAACGAGGCGAAGGCTCGAGGTATCAAGGGTCGGTCGAAGATGTCGAAGGCGGAGCTGGAGCGGGCCGTCGGTCGATGAGCGGAGCCTGAGGGACCGGCGGGGAGGGTGGCGTCGGCGATGGAGGATTCGGTGACGGCTGCGGGGGAGGATTTGGTGACGGCTGCGGCGGCGGGGGCTGCGGCTGCGGTTGGGGCGGAACGGGCGGCACTGGGTCGACGGCCCGGGCCCCGCTCTTGGCGTCCCGCACCTCCGACGGCAAGGGTCGATCCGTCTCGTTCATGCCTTCTCCCTTCGTCGCTCATGCTTGAGGAACGAGAACTTCCCGTCCGGCTCGAGGACCCCGACTTCCACGTCGCCGAGGTCGGAGATTCCCCGCCCTCTGGCCGCGTCCAGCAGCTCCTCGATCGTGAGCCGTTCGAGCTCGAGGACCTGCTCGACAGGTTCGCCGTCTCGCACCACGATCACGGGGATGCCCTGGATCACTGGCCTGGTAGCACGCCACCGATACGACACGTACGACGAGAGTAGCGCGAGCAGGGAGAACGTGCCGACCGCGAGGATCGCGCCCGTCACGCTCATGTCTTCCTGGGTCACGCCCTGTTGAACGATGTCGCCCATGACGATCAGGAGGACCAGCTCGAAGGACGAGAGCTCCGAGAGCTCCTTGCGCCCGATGGCCCGGATCACGATCCACAGGAACAGGTAGATCACGGCAGCGCGGACGACGATCTCCATCAGGGCATCACCCGGATCACGTATGGGAGTTCGGCCACGCGCTCCCCCCCGACGGACACGATCGTGACGACCTGCTCACCCCGCTGTCGGCCGGGCTCCGTGCTCGTCGCAACGCTGATCGTGGCGTCGAAACCGCCGGGATGAACGATGTGAAGGATCCACCGCACGGCCAGCCCCGGCCGCGTGACCGAGGGATAGTCCAGGCTGACCTCGTATCCGCCTTCTGTGGAAGCCACGACATCGGTGCGAACCCCGAGCAGCCCCGTGGCCCCGGCCAGTACGAACGCCGCCAGCAGCGTGATGAGGGTGCGCCGGACCGCGCGCGCCCGGCGGAGCACCGCCACCGAGGCCTCGGGTGGGATGGTGGAGACCGAGCTCACGAGCGAGGGATTCCCGCTTGGTCCTCGCATGAAACACGGGACGGGGACCGCCCGGCGGCCGGAGGAGGAAGTCCATGTGCGACTCACGCCTCACTCTTTCGAGGGTGTGTAACCCACCGGACTCCGGGTATATGCGAAAAGGATGCCGATCTGAGAGGAGGAGCGTCATGGAGACCGTGGAGCGATCCATCGACGTGGACGTACCCCTCGACATTGCCTACGAACAATGGACCCGATTCGAGGACTTCCCGAAGTTCATGCAGGGGGTCGAGTCGGTCACATCCATCGACGGCGCCAACGTCCACTGGGTCGCCCAGTTGGCCGGCAAGCGCCGTGAGTGGAATGCGCAGTTCACCGAGCGGACCCCGGATCGGCACATCGCCTGGATCGGGTTCGGCGATCCGGACAACGTGGCGTTGGTCTCCTTCGAACGGCTCGAAGGCGGGTGGCCGAGGACCCGTGTGACCGTGAGGGTCGAGTACGAGCCCGAGAGATTGCTCGACAAGGTGGGCCACTGGCTGGGGATCGTGGGGATTCGCCTCGAGGGTGACCTTCTTCGGTTCAAGGAGTTCTCCGAGTCGCGGCGGATGGAGTTCAGTCCCTGGGGGAACAGGGCCTGACCGCTCAGGCTCAGGGGTTCACCAGCGGACCCGGGCAAGGATACCGCGCACCCTTTCGCGCTGGGCTCACCCACGCCGTGCGTGGCCGAGAGAAGCCCCCGAGCGAGATGTTCGAAAGGGCCCGTCGTTTGCACCTGCTGATGCGCGGGTAGAGACTTCTTCGGATGGCGATGCGAGGAGGTGTCCAGAGATGTGCATGACCTGCGGGTGCGGTGAACCGCACGAGGATCACGGCAATCCCGACAACATCACCTACGCGGACCTGGAGAAGGCGGCGAAGGCCGCAGACATCAAGCCCCAGGAAGCGGTGGAGAATATCCGCGCCACCATGGGCAACGTCTGACGTTCGACGAACGAGAGCCGTACTGCCTTAGGTCGCGCGCTCCGTCATCCGAGGATCGAGCCGTCCGAGCAGGGCGCGAGCCCTGTTGGCAGCCGCGTCGGCCCCGTTCCGCTCGAGCGTTCGAAGCGCTCTTCGCACAAGCCAGGGATCGGTCCTCGCTCGAGGCGGTTGTGCATGGTTCTCGGCTTCGGCCGTGCCTGCTTGAGCCCGCGGGCCTACTGGCCTCAGGCAGGCGTGATGGCAGTCGGGCTCGGCGTGGGGGTCGGGCTCGGCGTGGGGGTCGGGCTGGGCGAGGGCGAGGGGCTCGGTGTGAGCACGCCGAACTCCGCCTCCACGATGTGCCGGGTCACCGTGAGGGCGCCGGTCTGGGGCGACTGCTCGATGAGGTCGAACGCGATCAGCCGGAGAGGGGTCCCCGGCTCGAAGTACAGGACCTCGGCGGAGAGCGGGATGCCCTCCTCGGTCCGGAACGTGTCGAAGTTCGAGCCCCCGGTCGTCCCCACCCGCAGGTACAGCGTGCCGTTCACCACCGCCACGCCGTTCTCGTGGAAGTGCCCGGAGATGACGATCGGCACGAGACCGGCCAGGGTCTCGGCCATCCGGTCGTCGTGGACCGCCACCACGTCGAGCGGTGTTTCGAGCTGCTCCACCTCGGCCAGGACTTGCTGTCCCTCCGCCCGAACCCGCTCGGCGAAGACGTCGTCTGGCAGGCGCTCCACGGTGGGGGGCCGGATGGGACTCCCCCGCCCGTAGATGTGCAAGCCATTCTGCACGGTGGTCGTGCCGTCCAAGACGACTGCGTTCGAGAGCCGCGCCATGGCGGCCTGGAATCCACGCGAGTCGTGGTTGCCCCGGACCCACACGTACGGCCGGGCCAGCCGGGAGACGTTGCCGAGGATGAGGTTCTCGGGCTCGGTTCCAAAGGAGGTGGTGTCGCCGGTGTCGATCACGAAGTCGACGTCGAACCCCTCGGCGACCTGCTCGGCGAAAGCGAAGCCGAGGGGCGCGAGGTGGATGTCCGAGATGTGGAGCACGCGGATCTCACCGGGCCCGCCCACCGGGTTGGTCTGGATCGACGTGTAGGCCCGGATCGCCCCGTCCACCACCCGCTCGAGCTGGGCCCGGTACCGGTCGAACGTGGTCGCGGCGCTTCGGACCGGAGGGATGATGTCCGCGGCCAACCGGAGCGAACCCGAGAACGTAGGCGAGGCCAGGGCGGCATGCTCGTATGTGGCGAGGGTGAGGGTCTCCGTGCCGCCGACCACGATGATCGCGACGAGGACCGACGAGGCCATCGGGACCCACCGCCTCCGGTAGACCAGGAGGGCCAGAACCAGGGCTCCTCCCGCGGCGACGGCGATGGTCCGCAGGGCGTGGAGCGGCACGGCGCGCGTCGCGTCGGCTTGGACCCGTGCGACCAGCCCCTGGAGGCCTCCGTCGGCGAGCTCCCGGCTGAGGTCCGGGATCCGAACGTCGATCAGGGTGGCCTCTACGCGGAGGGGGGCGAGGTGGGTGTCCGCCGTGAGGTGGCCGAAGGGCGGGAGCACGATGTCCGTGACCCCCCGGCCGAACCGCATGTCCAGGCTCACAACGAACGGCCCCATCCGCGTGTTGGAGGTGCCCCACAGGGCCATCCCCAGCCACGCGCCGGCCAGGCCGACCAGCGCGACCGGAAGCACGACCCGGGCGATCCGTCGCATCAGGGGCGACATCGGTGACACGCGTGCTCGACTGTACCGGCCGCAGCCGCTTGCTACAGTCGGCGGCGGTGCGATCCCCCAGGTCTCGGAGCGTCGCCCTCGCGGGCTCGATCGTGTCGGTGGTGCTCGTCGCGACGGTCGGGGCGACGCCGGGATCTCCCTTCCAGCCGGTTCTGCCGGCCGCGGCACAGCCCTGGGGACCGTTCCGGTGGCTGGCCGGCTTGACGGCCATCGACGCCCTGGGCGACGGCGCACTGGTGGCGGTTGCCGTCTTCGCTATGGCGTTCGCTGCGGTGGCGTTCGTGTTCGTCCTGCGGGAGGCGTGGCGCGGAACGATCTCGCCGCAGCTGGTCATCGGACTCGCCGTCGCATACCACGTTGTCGTACTGTTGCTCCCACTGCTGTTCTCCCGCGACGTGTACTCGTACGCGTACTACGGGCGGATCGCGGGCATCCGCCACGCGAACCCCTACGTCGCAACGCCCTCGGACTATCCGAACGACGCGCTCTGGCTGTACGTCGGTCCGAGATGGGTGGACACGCCCGCGGTTTACGGGCCGGTGTTCACGATGCTCTCGTCGCTCGTTGTGAGGATCTTCGACAACGTGACCGCGCTGATCGTCGCATTTCGGCTGATCGCCGCCGCCGCCAGCCTGGCCACCATCGCGATCGTGGTGAAGGTGGTCCGTGACGTGCGGCCGGGACGGGAGGCGTTCGCCGTCGCGCTGATCGGGCTGAACCCGGTCGTGCTGTTCCAGTCGGTGGCGAGCGGCCACAACGACCTGCTGGTGGCGCTGTCGGTGGCCGGGGGAGTGGCGCTGGTGTTCGCCCGGCGGGACCTCCTGGCCACCGCGGTGCTGGCCCTGGGGGCGCTGGTGAAGGCGACGGCGGCAGTGCCGCTCCTGCTGTTGATCGTGGCCGCGGCGGCCCGGAGCGAGCCGGGC
>JBOGVG010000216.1:0-11460 GCA_050692435.1 Actinomycetota bacterium | reverse complement strand
CCTAACACGCCACATCGAGGCTGCTTGCGCGGTTCGCCGCCTGCCGGCCGACGTGAGCGGGGCTGACGTCCAGCTCCGGTCGGGAGCGGAAGCCCGAGCCCCCGTCAAATTCGGCCGATCCATTCCATCGGGAACGGCGGCTGAGCGAGTGGCCTGACGGCCAACCGAAGAAGGACGAGCGGGTTGTCGTCGCCGGCCGTCCTGTTCAGGTGGATCTCGCCGCAGCCGGCGCAGCGATGCACGAGCACCCACTCCCCGCTTCCGCGCACCGTGATCCCGATCGGCTCCATGAGCGAGGCGCAGTCGGATGCCCTGTCGCCGGGGGTGTCGTCGTCGACGTGACGGCTCCACAGACAGTTCGGGCAGTGGTTCCTGTGCTCGGTTCCGGGGGCCTGCTCGGGCACGTCCAGCCGGCAGTGGCCGCAACGAAACGATCGCGTTTGTCGTCGCCGCTCGCCGCGGCGTTGATCAGGTGACATGGGAGGACCTCCACGTGGGCAGGCTGGAAGACGCCGTCGTGCCCTCGAGGTCTTCGAGCGATCAGGAGATGCCGAGTCGACCGGAGTCAGGGCACGACGAGACGACCACCGCGGCAGCGATCATCGGTCACCGTCCTTTCCCTGCGGTCGAGCCTCCCGGTTCGGGCGGCTAGCCATCGAACCATAGCAACAGGCGCCGTCCTCCGCAATGCGCTGATCAACGTGTAACGCGACGAGGCGTCCGAGCCACAGAGATCCATCCGAGAACCTGGGCGGGAGCGGACCAAGCTGGACGATGTGTGAACCGACTCCCGCTTCTCGAAGCACTCCGGGGCAAACGGCCGCGTAGAGTCCGGCTTTCGTGAGACTGACGGCGGTTCGCCATCAGCCCGTGGGCTCAATCTGGGGCTCAGTCTGGAGCTCAATCGGTGGCTCACTCCGGGGCTCAGTCGCCAGCGGGCGAGTCCGGGCGCCCATTCTTGCTCACAGGGTCCGACGTCACTTCCCGTCAGAGGCAATCCCCAGGCCTGGACGCGGGATCGCAGACAAGGAAGCTCTCCAGCACCTGCCAGGCTGACCGCTTTGTCTCCTCGGGAACCTCACTCCCAAACGCCACGTATGCCCGGAAGTCTCTTCCTCCTTCGGAGAACGTGAACATCTCAAGCGACAACTGCTCCCCGCTTGAGAGACAATCGACCGAGTCGCTCGTATCGCCTTTGGTGGTCCCGAAGTCACGGGGCCGGGGACCGAAGCCATCGTTCGTCGATACCTCCTGCAGCGTAACCAGGGCATCGGCTGGCCCCATCGACTCCATGGCCCGAGCTGGGAGGTCCTCGCACTCCGCCACTCCAGGCGTTATGGCGAACGTCCCGACCGAGAAGATCTCTTCGACGCCCTCCACCCGACCGATCAGCGGCTGTTCCGTCCGGACCCAGTGCAGCGGGTAGTACACCGTGACCTTGTGCTCATCCAGGACGTCTTCCCGACAGCAGGTGGGCGGCTCCTCCCCCTCCAGCGGCCGCAGCCGGACACTCTGCAGAATGTTGCCGGCGGCGTCGAGGGCGACGACCTCGCCAAGGGTGTCACGTGGAACGAAGGCCACGAAGAAGTTGACCCCCAACCCACCGGGGTCCGGGATGATGCTTGTAACGATGGGGTCGCCTTCGACGCGGCGCACCTCGACCGAGGCCACCCGCTCCGACACCTCCCCGTGGATGATCATCCCGTCCACGCCCAAGACACTCCCCTGTCCGAGCACCAGTTCACGCCCGATGGGGACCGGACCGCATCCGCCGACCGCCCCCCTTTCGATCTCCAGGTCCACACAGAGCCCTGACTCGCTCTGGTAGGCAAGGAGCCTCCATGGCGTCCCGTCCACCTCACCGCTTGCAAGAACCATCCTCTGCCCAAACGCCCGCGGATCTCCCGGATGGGGAATGGGCGTAAGCTCGATCTTCAGGTAGTCCGAGGTCCAAGGCTCGCACTCGACCCTAGCGCTGAGATCCTCGGGATCGACACCCGAGACCACCTGTCGCTCGGCGCCGGTCAACCCCACGCGTTGGGTGACCCTGCCCTCCCCCACGCTCAGGGTGAACACGTGGCGTGCCAGGACCTCGCCGGCTTCGGAGAGCACGCGAGCCTCGCACGCGTTCACCCCCGGGTACCCGCCCGGCCCGAGACTCTCCGGCCAAGCCACGTCGAAGGCGACGTCGATCTCTCCTTGCTCGTCGGCTTCGACGGCGGCGTTCGAGATCAGATAGGCAACCGGCGTGTCGAGCCGAGCCGCGTCGCAGCCACCCTCCGCGCCTTCGGGGATCCCCTCTACGGGAATCTCGACACCGCCCTCTATATTCGGTTGCATCGAATCGAACTCGAAGACCGTTGACCCCGCCTCGGCCCCACTGACGTCGTAGACAGACCACCGGCAGGAATGGACGCCCGGATACTCCGACGAAGACCATGTCGCGGCGAACTCGACGAGCGCAAGTCCGGGGATCGGCTCACCCGTGTCCGGATCGAGGGCCGGGCCCACGGCCACCTGGCTGAAGACGTAGTTCGCGCCCGAGTCTTCGATCACCTGGCCGCCGCCCGTTGGCCGAAACGCCTGCCAGACGAGGACGGCGCCGAGCACCGATACCACGAGCCCAATGGCGCTCGCGCTCGCGCGACGACGGACCCATCGGCGCTCCATCCTCCCTCGAGCGGCGTCGAGCAGATCCTCGGGTGGCTCGTACCACCCCACGGCCCGATCGAGGAGATCCCTCACGCCGTTCGTCATGACGAGTCCCCCAGCGCCCGTCGGAGCGACATCCTAGCGCGATGGAGCCGGGCCCGAACCGAGACCGCCTCGATCCCGAGCAGCGCGCCGGCCTGGTCGGCCGAGTAGCCCAACCACTCGACCAGCACGAGGGCCTCGCGCTGCGGACGTGGGGCGACGCCACAGCACGCAGGACGTCCAGGCGATCGTCGGCAGCCATGATGTCGTCACGCTCCTCCCGATAGGCGACGAGGCGCCGGGCGGCGACGGCGAGCCGCCGATGGCGCTTCCGGTTCAGGTTCAGCGCGGTCCGGTACAGGTACCCGATGGGCGATGCCATCCGCGCCACCTCGGTCCACCGCTCCAGGACCCTTGATAGGGCCTCCTGCGCTAGGTCCTCCGCGTCCTCCACGTTGCCGGTCAGCACCAAGCAAGCCCTCACCAGGCGGCCGCGTTCGGCCGCGAAGAACTGCTCGAAGTCCTCATGTCGCGACTGCGCCTCAACGTCAGTCTTCGCAAACTCGGACACCACCAAATCATGAAACCCTTATGGACGGGACAGCGTTTCGCTCTGCCTGCAGAGACGGCCGGAGTGGCCGGTTGCCCCCTTGTTTCCTCGTGAGTTCGTGCGATCGCTTCGCCATTCTCGCCGGCTCAAGGACCGAAGGTCCCGCGGTCGCTCTGCCTGGCTCGTCCCCTTCCCCGGTCCCGATGCCCTTGTCTCCTTGCCCATCTCCGACTCGCGCCGGGTCCCCCGCATTGCCGAAGGCGCGGCGCCGCGATCCCCAATGAGTCCCCCTCCTGCCCTGGACTCCTGACAATGTTCACGAAACAGGTGTCTCGCCCACTGGACGGTCGGATTCCCCTTGCGGCCGCCGAGGCCGAGCAGGTCGAGCGAACTCGAAGAAAGACCTGGTCACGGGCCCGATCCAAGCTTTGCCCTACAGGCATGCAGGGCCAGCGATCTCGCTAGCGGGGGCCCCGCGCCTCCGCCTCTCGGGAGCGCCGGAACCATTCCTCGGCCTCGGCCTGGTCGCCGCGGCGCTCCGCCACCCGGGCGAGCGCTCTCCACGTCCAGCTCCCCAGCTGCCGCTCGCCGAGTTCCTCCGAGATGCGGATCGCGCGCCGCAGATCCTCCTCGGCCTCGTCCAGGCGTCCGAGGTCTCGCTTCACGATCCCTCGCTCGGCCAACGAGTCCCCCATCTCCCAGCGCGCACCCAGCTCTTCGAAGATCGCGATCCCTTGGTCCAGGCAAGGGAGCGCCTGCTCCAGACGCCCGAGCTCCTCGAGCACCCGCGCCTTCTGCACCCTCGTGACGGCGATGCTGAACTGGTCGCCCATGTCGTCGGCCATCGCGCGCGCCTCATCGATCAGCCGGAACGCGCCGTCGAGGTCCTTCCTTTCCGTTGCGTTGATCGACAGCGATGTAAGCGCGCGGACCCGCGCCCAGCGGTCCTCGGGATCCGCGGCCTCGAGGGCTCGCCGCCAGATCGCCTCGGCCTCCTCGAAGCGCTGGCGGGTCCAGGGGACCCAGCCTGCGAACAGCAGCGTTCGGGCGATAGCGTACGGCTCGTCGAGCTTCTCCGCCTCGACGAGCGAGCGGTCGAGCAGTTTTTCGGCCTTGTCGACGTCTGCCTCGACGTTGATCGCGATGTCACCGAGGAAGCGGAGCGCGAGCGCCTGCGCGAATGCGTCGCCGTGCTCGGTCCCCAGCCGCACCGCGCGGTTGAGCGCCTCCGTCGCAGCCGCGTACTCCCCCAGCCAGTAGCGGGACTCCCCCATCCCAGCGAGAGCCCGTGCCTCGCGCGTGCCCCACCGCTCCTTCGGACCGGCCAGCGCCAGCGCCCGCTGGTAGAAGTCGATCGCGGAGCGGCTCTCCATCCTGCGTCGGGCGCGGTCGCCGGCCTCCACGAGCGCGTCCGCGGCGCGTTCGGGCAGGGCGCGGTCGTCGGGATCCAGGTCGAGGGAGGCGAGCGCCGCGAGCTCCAGGTGCTCGGCCGCCCAGCTCGGATGACGGGTCTCGAGTAGCCGCCCGGCAATCAGCTGATGCAGGCGCATGCGTTCCCGTTTCGGCAGGCTCGCGTATGCGACCTCTTTCAGCGTGGTGTGTCGGAGGCGCCAGCGGGGTACCACGCGACTCCCCTCGTCGCGAACGAGGATCTCCGTATCTTCGAGGTGCCCGAGCTCCTCGACAGTCGCCTGCGGATCGATGACGCCGAGCTCGTCGAGGTCGAACGAGACGAAGAACGCCGATGCTCGCCGGGCCAGCTCCCGCAGCCTCGTTGGCAGGGCGTCCAGCCGCGCCGACACGATAGCTTGCACGGTCGGCGGCAGCGTCGCTCCAGACGGTCTGCCTCCGTCCTCACGGGCAACGAGCATGCCCGTCGTCTCGATGATGAAGTAGGGATTGCCGCCGGCGCGCCCGGCGATTTCGGCTGCCTCGGTCTCCCCGATGCGGCCGCCGCCCGCCTGGCGAGCGAGCTCGATCGACTCCTCGGACGAAAGCGGAACCAGGCGGAGAAGCACGGCGTTCACGCTGCTCGATCCCCACGTGGCTCGATCGTCAAGCAGTTCGGGGCGCGTGAGGGCGAGGACCAGGGCCCGGCGAGCGTCGCGGTGAGCCCGCGCGCCGAGGCGCTCGATCAGATCGAGCATGGGCGGCTTCAGGGTATGCACGTCCTCGAAGACGAGCACGACCGGTTGATCCTCCGAGAGGCCATCGATCAGCTCGACGAACCCGGTCTGTACGTCGTGCACGAATGCCGACTCCTCGAGTCCCCGCTGGGCCAGTCCGAACAGCAGCGCAAGCCGGGCGACGATGCGTTCGGAATCGGATGGATCGGAGAAGCGATCGGCGAGCTCGCGCAGCCGCAGCTGTACCTTCTCGGCAGGATCGTCGTCATCGACTCCGGCCAGGTCGGCGACGATGGCCGCAGCCGGTGCGAACGTCGCGGTGTCGGTATAGGAGCGAGCACGACCGATGAGAACGGTCATGTCGGCGCCGAGCCCAGCGATCAGTTCGTCGGCCAGGCGCGTCTTGCCGATGCCGGGTTCGCCGACGACCGTAACGAGCACCGGGCTGCCGGTCGTTGCAGCGCGACTGAGGCTCTCTCGCAGGATCGCCAGCTCGCTCGCGCGCCCGACGAACGGGATGGTGCGTCGGGCTGATCGCGTCGAGACCCCCTCGACGGGGAAGGCCACAAGGTCTTCGTCGAACCCCTTCGCCCGAACTTCGCGCCGGCCACCGTAGGCGACCGCGGTGTCGGTCAGGGCCTTCGTGGTCTGCCCGACCAGCACCTCCCCGGCTTCGGCGGCATCCTGGAGGCGGGCTGCCACGTTCACGACGGGACCGGTGACCAGGAGCTGTCCGGCAGGCCCCAACCCGGTGGCCGCCTCGCCCGATTCGATGCCGATGTGTGCCTCGAGCTCGTCGGTGAGTCCGAGCGAGTGGCCCAGCCGCCGGACGCGCTCACGGATCGCCAGGCCGGCGCGCACGGCCCGGAGTGCGTCGTCCTCGTGGACGGTCGGCAGCCCGAAGATGGCCATGATGGCATCCCCGATGAACTTCTCCGGCCGACCCCGGAGCGCCTGGAGCTCCTCGGCCACGGCGTCGAAGAACCGGCCGAGGACCTCGCGAGTGCGCTCCGCGTCGAGGCGCCGGGCGAGGCCCGTCGAGTCCACGAGGTCGGCGAATAGGACCGTGACCATCTTCCGCTCTTCCGTCGCGAGCGGCGTGGCCACGGCGGCACCGCAGTTCGGGCAGAACTGGGCGCCCTCGGGGAGCGGCTGGCCACACACCGAGCAGGTCATGCCAGCATCATAGGCGGTGGCTCCGACACCGCTGAGATCACATCGCGGATCGCCGTCATGTGTGCATGAAGGAAGAGAACGGCCGCGTCGAATTCATCGCCCGCCCCATGTTCGCCGGCAAGACCGAGCTGTGCTGTGGCGTGTGTGGCGGGCGGCGATCGCGGGTCAGAACGTGCAGGTGCTCACCCACGCTCTGGACACGCGCGAGGCGACAGCGGACTCAGGGTGCGGCGCGACGACCGCTCACAGGGCAGATCTCCACTCGGCGATGAGTGCAACGACGAGAACCAAGGGCGGCGACTCCCAGGAAGTAGGGATCGGTCGGCCTTCCGCCGTCACCGTAATCGGCGATGTGCGAGACGACGTGCAGGATAGCCGCAGCCGAGCCCTGCGAGAGCTGCACCTGCTCCTTTCATCCCGACCAGTCCAGCGGCCCACCCGACGCAGTTCCCTAGAGGGAAGACTCCAACGTCGTGGACGAAGTGCTCGTTGGCGACGGCCATCCTGCCGGTGTTCTCGACGAGCGCCCTTCGCCTGTACGGCTGGCCGACCAGCGCCCTGAGCTGGCTCAGCTTCGCTTCGCCGGAGGGGTCAGGGGCGGCACGGTTCGTCCGTTCGCAGAATCTTCGATGAGGGTGACGAGCCGCTTTCGGCGGGTCTCTTCTCGCTTCGCGCTCGTGACCCAGTAGATAGCCGCCTTCCGATACGAGGGCGGCCTAGCCTGAAAGAAGTCCCAGGCTTTCGTGTTGCGGCGGAACCCGCGCTCGGACTCGGGGTCGAGAGTGGCCGCGTGGCGCTGCTCGTATGAATAGATGGACGACCGGTCGTCTGTCCCTGAAGGCGAACCCCAAGAGCTCAACGGGCCCGGCTAGACGTCTTCACCCGGGTCATCACCGACGAGAGCTATCGTTTCGATGAGATTCGGCCAGGTTACAAAGCCAGGTCGGGCTGGGCCGTCGTCGTTCCAGCAGTCGGCCACCAGCTTCACCGAACCGTCGGGCCGTACCCGATATACACCGATGTACTTGCCGCGCTCCTCCTGCTGCTCGCCGCCTCCGGGAGGCGTTACTCGGAAACGTACGTGCCGAGCTCGAAGCCGAGCCCGCCCTGCTCCTCCGCAAGGAGCGTGTCGTAGGCCGCGTCGCGAACCCCTCGATCAATCTCGCGCTGCCAGGAGGCTCGGATCGCTTCCAGCCCTGCCGCCATCGGCCGGCCGGGAGGGCAGCTACGGGCCCGTCCTCGTAGACCGACGCGCATAGCGCGGCGTCGCCTCGCCGGATGCCCTGGAGCCACGCCTCTTCCGCCTGTTCGACCTCACGCTCAAACTGGCTCATAGCGAACCTCCTAGTCCCGCGCAGGCGAAACGAGTTTCTGGCAGCGGGCGCGGTGACCCAACCCTGCCTCAATGCGCTTCGGCAACTACAGGTCGAGCAACGCCGGGGCGAGCTCGCGAAGCTGGGGCAGGCAGACGTCCTCGTCCGACTCCGAGACAACCTGGACGCACACGTGGTCGGCGCCCGCCTCCAGGTGCTCCTTGACCCGGCCGCAGATCGAGTCCACGTCACCCCAGGCAATGGCGGCGTCTATCAGCCGATCGCTTCCTCCATTCGTGAGGTCCTCGTCTTCAAACCCCAGCCGACGCAGGTTGTTCGTATAGTTCACGAGCTCCAGGAAGTAGGCGGCGGAGCCGCGAGCGACCCGTCGTGCCCGCTCAGGATCCGTCTCGAGTATGACGGTCTGCTCCACGGCGAGCACCGGTCCAGGTCCCAGAGTCTTGCGAGCGCTGAGGGTGTGCTCCACCGGCACGAAGTATGAATGGGCGCCGAGAGCGCGCTCGACTGCCAGCTCGAGCATGCGCGGTCCGAGGGCCGCGAGCACGCGTCGAGGCGGCGACGCCGGCAGCGGAGCCCTGGTCGGTGCGCCGTCCATGGCGTCGAGGTACCGCCGCATGTGCTGAAGGGGGTTCGCATACGAACCGCCCCGCCGAGCCACGGCGGGGGCATGGCTGACGCCGAGGCCGAGGACGAATCGTCCTGGGTGGGTGTCCGACAGAAGCCGGTGGCCGTTGGCCATGGCCAAAGGGTCGCGCGCCCAGGTGTTCGCGATGCCGGATGCCACCATGACCCGGCTTGTCGCACCCAGCACGAGGCTCGCGTGGGTGAAGGTGTCCGGGCTCGGCACGCTCTCCGGGAACCAGATCGCCCGATATCCCAGCTCCTCGATCTCCGCGGCGGCCTCTCGTTCCGTCGCAGACGACTGGGCCTCCAGGGCGAAGCTCCATACGCCGACTCGCCCCAGTGCCGCTCGGAGGGCAGACGTCTCCTCCACGTCGATCACACCACCACCTCCAAGGAGCGTGGAGGGAACGTATCAAGAACGAGACGAAGGGGCCGGAGGCCCCCCGTCTGGAGATCCGACTCGGATCGCAGGCTACCGCTGGGCGTCGAGCCCTGCGGCAGCTCGCTCCTTCCTCGGTGACGCGAAGCTCCGGCTCGCGGCCCTCCACGTGAACCTGCGGGAGCCACTGCAGCCACCTCTGCAGGTATCGGTCTTCCTTCCCGGCGTGTGGACGGGAGACGAGAGGATCCGGCTCCTTCGGCGCCTCATCTTCCGGCGGGCCCAGCTGGTAAGGGCGAGGACCCGGCCAAGAACGAGATCCATGCCGTACTGCAGCGGACCCTGAAGGGCCGTCCTCCGGTCACCGACCTGTTCGGCAAGGGCGGGCGGGCGTGGCTCGCCGAACAGGACCTCCTACCGACGAGCCAGACACCGTGGGGCCTCCCTGCGCGAGATCGACTTCCTCGACGCCGAGCTCACCCAGGCCGACCGGTCGATCGCCGAGCAGGTCCTGGCCTGGCCGGAGGTCCGCCGGCTCGGCCCCGGCCGGCCACGGGGCCACCTCCAAGCAGGGATCATCCGAGGCCCGTCACCTCCTGGTGGAGGCGGCGTGGGCGGCCACCAAGAACCCCGGGGCCGTTCGGGCGTTCGGCGAACGGATCAAGGCACGTCGTGGGACCAACGCGATCGCCTCCGAGAGCGTCTCGAAGTGGGCCTAAAGGCCAAGTGGTCGCGTGTCGGAGTCGGCGATGCTAGCTGAGGAAGCCGCTGCTCGGGGCCGGTGTCGGGATTAGTGAACCCGTCAGGGCCTAGATGCCGGGGACATAGACCGGCTTGCACCGAGTTGCCGCGCGCCACGACTGAGCGTGGTCGGAGGCGGGGAAGACCCTGCGGCGTGGCAGACACGTCCGTAGCCCCCGTCGCCGTGAGGTGCGAACATACGTTCGTGTCGAACGAGGCAACGATCCTGCACGCCGACGTCGACTCCTTCTATGCGTCGGTCGAGCAGCGGGATGACCCTCTTCTGCGCGGCCGCCCCGTCATCGTCGGGGCCGGCGTGGTGCTCGCGGCCAGCTACGAGGCCAAGGCGTACGGCGTCCGCACGCCGATGGGCGGAGCGCAGGCTCGCCGGCTGTGCCCGCACGCGGTCGTCGTTCACCCCCGGATGGATGCCTACAGCGAGGCGAGCAAGGCGCTGTTCGAGGTGTTCACCCAAACGACGCCGTTCGTCGAGGGGCTGTCGATCGACGAGGCTTTCCTCGACGTCGGTGGACTGAGGCTGATCTCGGGCACGCCCACGGAGATCGCCGTGCGATTGCGCCGAGACGTCCTCGAAAAGGTCGGCCTGCCGGTCACGGTGGGCGTGGCCAGGACCAAGTTCCTGGCCAAGGTGGCCAGCGGGGTCGCCAAGCCCGACGGTTTGCTGGTGGTGCCGACCGACGGGGAGCTGGAGTTCCTGCAGCGGCTTCCGGTGGAGGCGCTGTGGGGGGTGGGGCCGGTCACCGCAGCCAAGCTCCGGGACCGCTCCATCACGACCGTTGGGCAGGTTGCACGACTCGGCGAGACGACGCTGGTTCGGATGCTCGGCCGGGCAGCCGGCCGTCACATCCACGCCCTCGCCCATAACCGCGATCCCCGGCCGGTCCAGGTGGGGCGCCGTCGCCGTTCGATGGGGGCGCAGCGCGCGCTCGGCCGAAAACCAAGATCACCCGAAGCCCTCGACGCCGACCTCGTCGCGCTGGTCGACCGCCTCGCGCGCAGGCTGCGAGCGGCCCACCGAGTGTGCCGCACCGTCGTGCTTCGGCTGCGGTTTGACGACTTCTCGCGCGCGACGCGGTCGCACACATTGTCGGAAGCGACCGCGCACACCCAGACGATCCTCGCCACATCGAGGGGGCTGCTCGCGACTGCCAAGCCGATGATCCAAAGCCGGGGCATCACGCTCGTCGGAGTGACCCTCAGCAACCTCGATGACGACTGCGCCATCCAACTCGCGTTGCCGTTCGATCGTCCGCTCGCTTATGTCATCGACGCCACACTGGACGAAGTGCGCGACCGGTTCGGAACGGCAGCCATCACCCGGGCCGTGCTCCTCGGCCGCGACCAAGGCCCGTCGGTGCCGCTACTCCCCGACTGAGTAGGCCCCCTCCAGAGGCCGGCGTCTTCGGGGCTGAGTCCGGCCTATCTGGTGGCCTGGACCGGGTAGGAGACGTACCTCCCGACGCTCGCCACGCAGGAAGTGATCGACCGCTGCCGAAACGGCGTCGGCGGCTGCGCCCAGCTCGGCGGGGGCGCATTTGCCAACTGGAAGTCCGGCGACGTGATCGAGGCCGCGCCGGGCATGTTGGAGGTCAATGTTGACATTCGTGGCGAAGAGGGTCCGCTACCGCAGATCTTCGTCGTCGGGCCAGGGATGGCAGCTGACGGTCAGGAAGCCGAGCTCGTAGTGCTGGATGTACCGCTCGGGTAAGATCGGGGGCACAGGGAGAATCCAGGGAGTCTCCATACCGATCTCCACCCTCCTGATGGTTCAGCCTGGGGCGGAGCGGCGTGGCCTCGGGACGAGCCTATCTGCAC
>JBOGVG010000215.1:0-6144 GCA_050692435.1 Actinomycetota bacterium | reverse complement strand
GATTATGCAGCGCAACGGGCGCCCAGGGCCAGCCGCGGACCTTCGGCCTCATCGTCGCGGCGCCACCCTGCCGGCGAGCGGCCGCTCGCCGGTAGGCTGGAGGCGATGGACCAGGCCGTCCTGCTCTACGACCGAGACTGCGGCTTCTGCCGGTGGTCGGTGGCCAAGCTGATGGCCTGGGACCGGGGACGGCGCCTTCGGGTCGTGGCCATCCAAGACCCCGAGGGCGAACGGGTCCTGGCAAGTATGGATCCGCCGCACCGGCTAGCCTCCTGGCACCTGGTGCCCCCCGGCGAGGCCGTCCACTCGGGCGGGCGGGCCGTCGCGCCGCTCCTCCGGTTGCTCCCGGGCGGAGCGCCACTCGCGGCCATGGCGGACGCCTTCCCCCGGACCACCGACCGGCTGTACGTCTGGGTGGCCCGCAACCGCGGGCGTTTGGGCGAGTTGATCGGGGCGGACCGATGCGCGGTGGACCCGTCTCGGGGCCGCTCGTGAGCCCCCGGCCGGCCGGGCGAGGCAAAGAAGGGGATCCGCTACGCCAGGTCCTGGATCAACTCGACGCCCTCGCCGACCCGTCGCGCCTGGGGGGGATGGCTCGGTACGGCATCGCGGTGGACGCGGCCATGGGCGTGTCGATCCCCGAGCTCCGCGGGATCGCCCGGAAGTTCGGGACCTCCCATGCTCTGGCGCTCCGGCTGTGGGAAACCGGCATCCACGAGGCCCGCGTCCTTGCGAGCTTGGTCGACGACCCGAAGGAAGTCACGCCGTCGCAGATGGACGCGTGGGTCCGCGACTTCGACTCGTGGGACCTGTGCGACCAGGTGTGCAGCAACCTGTTCGACCGGACCGGGCACGCGTTCAGGATGGCCATTCGGTGGGCCGGGCGACGGGACGAGTTCGTGCGGCGAGCTGGGTTCGCCACGATGGCCGCTGCGGCCGTCCACCGAAGAGACGTTACGACGAGCCGTTCGCCGCGTTTCTGCCGGTCATCACCGCGACGGCCACCGACGAGCGGAACTACGTGAAGAAGGCGGTGAATTGGGCCCTCCGGCAGATCGGCAAGCGGAGCCGGGCGCTGAACCGCAAGGCCGTCGCGACGGCGAAACAGATCCAGAGGATGGACTCGCGGTCCGCCCAGTGGATCGCGTCCGACGCCCTCCGCGAGCTCACCAGCGCCGCCGTGCAGTCTCGTTTGCACAGGCCTTCGTCGCGTAGGGTGGGGTAATCAGCCTCGGGCCACGGCCGGCCCAGCCGCAGGGCGAATCCTTTCCGGATCCCGAAGGTCGGCATTCCAGCGTCGCGCGGTGGTGCGAGACGCCGCGGCCCATCACCCCGGCACGAGCCTGGTGGGCAGCGCGAACCGGATCGTCGTGCCGTACTCGGGGTCGGACTCCGCCGAGATCTCACCGCCATGCGCCTCGACGAGACTCCTCGCGATCGCGAGCCCGAGCCCGACGCCCCCCGAGTCCCCCGACTTCACGAACCGGTCGAAAACGTGCGGTAGGTCCTCGGGAGGGATCCCCGGACCGGTGTCGGTGACGGAGAAGACGACGCTCCCCCCAGAAAGCTCCGCCAACACGGAGACCGAGCCACCGGGAGGAGTATGTCGAACGGCGTTCGACACCATGTTCGCGAGCACCTCGCCGATCCGGACCGGATCGACGTCGATCGTCGAGAGCCCCGGCGCGGCCCGACCCTCCAGCGAAATACGGGCGTCCGAGGCACGAGCGCGGAACGCGCCCGTCGTGTCCTCGATCAGCGTCGCCGGTTCCACGGACTCCCGGTGCAGCTGCAGCACACCGGCGTCCGCGGTGGAGAGCATCTGGAGGTCGTCGAGGAGTCGCGACATCACGGCCGTCTCGTCCAAGACCGGGCCGAGATGCGCTTCGTCGGGTGGGTACAGCCCGTCCAGCACGCCTTCGAGGTTCCCTCTGATGACCGAGAGCGGCGTCCGCAGCTCGTGCGCCACGTCCGCGAGAAGGTTCCGACGTTGCTGCTCCATCGACGACAGGCGCTCGGTCATCTGGTTGAAGGACCGGGCGAGACGTCGCATCTCCCTGGGGCCACGGGCCTCGACCCGAGTCGTGTAGTCCCCCCCGGCGACCCGGTCGGCCGCCTCCATCACGTCGGCGACCGGTGTGGCCATCCGCCGCACGGCGCGTGCTACCACGACGAACCCGATGAACAGCAGGATCAGTCCGAAGATGGCGGGGAGGAAGAAGTGCCCACGGCGGTCCCCCGGTTCGAAGCCGCTCGAGAACAGCGCGGCGGAGAGAGCGCTCGCCGCGAATACCAGCACGAAGAACGACGCGACGAAGAGCCCGACGCGACGCAGGAAGTACCGGCGCATCCCGCCCCAGCCCTCCGCCCCGCGGTGCGGTGAGAAGGGCTCGCCTTGCGGCCACCAGGGTGGACGGAACCCGGGTCCGGAGCTGTGACGGTGATCAGGCATCGGCGAACCGATAGCCCACCCCATGAACGGTCATCAGATACCGGTGCCGTCCCGGCGTCGGCTCGATCTTGCGCCGGATGTTCTTCACATGCGCGTCGATTGCGCGCTCGAACGACTCGATGGCGACGCCGTGCACCGCGTCTAGCAGCTGGCCGCGCGTGAAGACGCGGCCCGGCTCCCGAACCAGGGTCGTCAGGAGCTGGAACTCGGTGGGCGTGAGGTCGACCCGCCGACCGGCCACGGTGACGCGCATGCGGGGGACGTCCACCTCCACATCGGTGGCGCGGAGGATCTCGGGTCGCGTCCCGCTCGTCGAGGTCGTCCGCCGCAGGACCGCGCGTACCCTGGCCACCAGCTCCTTCGGGCTGAAGGGCTTGATCACGTAGTCGTCGGCGCCGAGCTCGAGGCCGACGATGCGGTCGGCCTCGTCGCCTCGCGCGGTGAGCATCACGATCGGGACGTTCGAGGTCCTCCGCAGCTCGCGCGTGATGTCTAGGCCGTCACGGCCGGGCAGGCCGAGGTCGAGCACGATGAGGTCGGGTCGCGACCCGCGCGCGCTCGCGAGCGCCGCCCCGCCGTCGCCGGCCACGATCACTTCGAACCCGGCGTGCTCGAGGTAGTCGCGAACGAGCCGGGCGATCTTCATCTCGTCCTCGACCACGAGGATCGTCTTCATCGAGTCACCGCCTCCGGCCAGGCCCGGTGCGAAGCTTGGCCCGAGCGGCGGAGCGGAAGCAAGGAGCCCCCGCCCCGCCGCCTCGGCGCGATTCAGCCTGCCACCGGATCGCCGCCGGCACTCGGCTGCTCGCCGACCTGCTCGTGCTGACGGCGATGCCACTCCTCGAACGTCGCCGGCGGGCCGTTTCCCCAGCGGCCGGGCCCGCCGTGATGATGATGGCCATCCCAACGGCGCCAGAACGCCGCCCGTACCAGAGCGAAGATCCCGAAGATGAGCAACGGGAACAGAATCAGCCCGAACGGGAACCCGTAGCCGAACCCGGGTCCGACGTGGCGCACGACTTCGACACCGTCGCGGGCCTGCTCGAGCCCGTTGGTCACGCCCATGTTGTAGGCGCCGACCCCGATCGCGATCCCCCCGAGGATCAGCAGGATCACGATCCCGATCACGTACCACCGTCGCATGTCGTCCTCCTTCCTACGGTCCTTCCCTTGGTCTTCGATGCTGCTCGCACCGTGTGAACGGTTCGTGAACCCCATCCGGAGGGTTCGTGGAGGAGGACCCCATCGCTGAACGGAGGGGGCGTGACCGCCCCCTCCGTTCGGATCGCTGTCTGAAGATCGTTCAGTCGTCGGCCGGGACGGTGACGACCTCACGCTCGGGGCGCTCGGGACGCTCGGGCACCGCGATCGGCTGGAGCGTCGGCTCGCGTCCCTCGACGTGGATCTGCGGCAGCCACTGGAGCCACCTCGGCAGGTACCAGTTGAGGTCGCCCAGCAGACGCATGCCGGCCGGGACGAGCAGCGACCGGACGATCGAGGCGTCCATGAACACGGCCACCGCAAGGCCGAAGCCCATCTGCTGGAGCGGGCCCAGCCGGCCGGCGGCGAACCCGGTGAACACCGCCACCATGATCAGCGCGGCCCCGGTGATGATGCCCGCCGTGGTCCGCAGCCCGTACGCCACGGCCTCCGTGTTATCGCGTGTCTTGTCGTACTCCTCCCGGATCCGGGAGAGCAGGAACACGTGGTAGTCCATGGACAGGCCGAACAGGACCGAGAACAGGAACAGCGGCAGCCACGCCTCGATCGCCTCGGTCTGCTGGAACTGGAACCCGAGGGAGTTGAAGAACCCGATGCCGACGCCCTCCTGGAACACCAGCGTGACGGCGCCGTAGGCGGCGGCCACCGATAGCAGGTTCATGAGGATCGCCTTCACCGGCAGCACGATGGATCGGAACACCACCGTCAACAAGATGAACGACAGCCCCAGCACGAACGCCAGGACGATCCACTGGTACCGATCGGCCACGTCGAGGAAGTCGGTGAAGAACGCCGTGTTCCCGCCAACCAGCACCTCGACCCCGTCGACGCCTTCGAACGCCTGCGGGACGATCTCGCTCCGCAGGTCGCGGATCCCTTCGAACGCCGCGTTGTCCGAGGGGTCGCCCTGGAAGTACACCGACACCATCAGGGCGGTCCCATCTTCCGACGGCGTCACCGTGGTCTGCTCGGCGAAGGCCGGGGCCG
This sequence comes from Actinomycetota bacterium, assembly GCA_050692435.1. Classification (GTDB taxonomy): domain Bacteria; phylum Actinomycetota; class UBA4738; order UBA4738; family HRBIN12; genus AC-69. Next base: position 1,484 of record JBOGVG010000215.1, on the reverse strand, counting down.
CGGTGACCGCCTGCTGGAGACCCTGAACGGCGGCTTGAGCCTCGGGACTCTGGACGTCACCCGAGATCACGATCTGCGCCGGGTCCGTCACACCACCGGCGAACTCACGCTCGAGCGTGAGGAACGCCTGCTTGGACTCGAAGTCGTCCGAGAGCGTACTGACGCTCTGGGACGTGCCTCGCTCGAGCTGGAAGTAGAAGGAGCCGAGACCGCCCAGGACGAGCACGCTCGCGACGAGGAAGACCACCGGCCTGGCCATCACGCCGCGTGAGACCCGGTCCCAGAACCCGCCCTTCGGGTCGTGGTCGGAGTCCACCCTGGCTCGCTTCGACAGCCGCGGCCAGTTGATGCGATCGCCGAGCAGGCCGATGATCGCGGGCAAGAGCGTCATCGACGCGGCGAGCGACGCGAGGGTCACGAGCACTGCGCCCGTGGCCAGACTCCGGAAGACCGATGCGGGGATGATGAACATCCCGAGCAGCGCGATCACGACGGTCATGCCGCTGAAGAACACTGCCCGGTTCGCCGTCGCGCCCGCGGCGCCGATCGCCTCCAGCTTGGGAAAGCCCTTCTTGCGCTCCTCGCGGTAGCGGGACACGATGAAGAGCGAGTAGTCGATGCCGACTGCGAGGCCGATCATCGTCACCATGTTCGTCACGAACAGGTTGAAGTCCACGAGCTGTCCAATCAGCGACACCAGCCCGAGCGCGACGGCGATGGCGAACAGCGCCATCACGACGGGGATGATCGCAGCGATCACGGCCGCGAAGACCACGATCAGGATGATCAGGGCGATCCCGATTCCGATCGATTCCCCTCGTTGCAGGTCTTCCTCGGCGATCGTCGTGAAGTCGGCGAAGAGCACACCTTGGCCGGCGACCTGAACGGTGAACCCATCGGTCTGACCCCGTTCGGCGACCGATCGGAGCTCCTCGATGGTCGAGGTGTCCGTGTTCGCGAGCGGCACGGTGATGAGCGCCGTCCGCTGGTCCTGGGAGACCAGGCCGGAAGCCTGCTCCGGGGCCTCCTGCGCCACGTCGTAGTAGGTCACGGGCGGAGCCGCGAGAATCTCCCCGTCGAGCGCCCCGACCTCCGCCTGCAGCCCTGTCACGACCTCACGGAACTGGGGGTCGTCGACCGTCAGCGACTCCGACTTCACGATGACGAACTCGGTGCTCTCGACCTCGCTGCCGTTCGCGAACTTCTCGTCGATGACCTCCTGCGCCCGCACGGACTCCGGCCGGTTGGTGAACTCGAAGTCCTGGGTCAGGACGTCGCCCAGCAGTTGGCTGCTCACGGCCCCCATGGCCACGATCAGGACCAGCCACAGGCCGATGGTCCGCCAGGGGTGCCGGCTGCTCGCCCTGGCGATGGATTCTGGGTTCAACTTCATCTCGTTCCCTCCCCACCCTCCGTGGCCCCGCGCCCTTGCCCGGGGCCGGCTTACGGCATATGCTTACGGCGTCAGGTAGTATAGGCGTACG
>JBOGVG010000214.1:0-3827 GCA_050692435.1 Actinomycetota bacterium | reverse complement strand
GGGATCCCGACGCCACCGGACCCCAGGAGGTCCGGGCCCTGGCCCGGTCGCTCGCCGGGGCCTCGGCCACGTGATCGCCGATCGGGCAGTGGCCACGTGATCGGCTTTCGCCACACCGATCCCCGGTTCCCGTTCCTGTGGGAGGACGACTCCCAGCCACCCGGCCGGTGGCACGGGGAGGGGGAGGGGCCCGTGCACTACTTCGCCGACACCCCCGATGGGGCGTGGGCCGAGTTCCTCCGGCACGAGGACATCACGGATCCCGCCGACGTGGCGGAGGTCCGGCGGGCAGTGTGGGCCGTCGAGCTCGGGCGTCCACCCCGGGATGAGCCCGAGCTCGGGGGCCGGACGCTGACCGGTGGGCTGCCTTCGTATCGGGCATGTCAGGGTGAGGCCCGCCGGCTTCGGGTCCGGGGGGCGAAGGGACTCGTCGCTCCCTCCGCCGCGCTGTTGCCGGGCGCCGCCCATGGTTGGCGGGTGGAGGGGGGCTTCAGGAGAGGAGCGCCCCGGGACGGAAGGGTGATCGCCCTGTTCGGCCCGAGGCCCGACCTGGTCGGTTGGGAGGCAGTTCACGAGGGACGCCCCTCGGCCCGGCTGCTCGGCCGGGTCCGCCATTTCCCCGGCGTCGCCGCCCGCTAACTCGGGCGAACCAGCTCGGCGCGCACGCCGAGGAGCCGAACCGGCCGGTCCAAGTCGAACTTCGCCAGGGCTGCGAGGGCCCCGGCCTCCAGTGCATCGGGCTCGAGGGACGGCTGGGGAAGTGGAACACCGTGTGTCGAGGTGAAGAACGGCTTGAACCGGACCTTGACCACGACTCGCTCCACGAGGCGGCCGTCCTCGATGTCCCCGGCCAGCTGCCTCGCCAGGGCGGTCACCTCTCGTCGGACCTCGTCCGGGTCGGTGATGTCCTGCTGGAACGTCCGCTCCCTGCCTCGGCCCCTCGGCACGTAGGGCTCGGCGCGCACCGGCGAGTCGTCCTCGCCGGTCCCCAGCCTCCGGAGCCACGGGCCGGTGCTCGGCCCGAACCGCGCCGCCAGCATCTCCTCGTCGGCGCTGGCGAGCTCCTCCACGGTTCGGATGCCCAGGGCCTCCAGCTTCGGCGCGGTCTTCTTCCCGATACCCCACAGCTCCGACGTCGGCAGTGGCCCCATGACCTCGAACCAGTTCTCGCGGGTCAACCGGAATACGCCTGCCGGCTTGGCGAATCCCGATGCGATCTTGGCTCGGAGCTTGTTGTCGCCGACCCCGATCGAGCACCACAGCTCCGTCCTGTCGAGCACGGCCTTCTGGACCTCACGGGCCAGGCCCTCGGGATCCTCGGTCTCCACGCCCATGAACGCCTCGTCCCACCCGGCCACCTCGACCACGGCGGGAAAGGCCCGAAGCGTGTCCATCACCCGACGCGACGCCTCGAGGTACGCGTCGGCGTCCACCGGGAGGAACACGGCCTCGGGTGCCCGCTTGTACGCCGTCCGAAGGGGCATCGCCGAGCGGATCCCGAACCGCCGGGCCTGGTAGTTGGCGGTCGAGACCACGCCGCGTTTGGTGGGATCCCCGTCGCCTCCGACGACGACCGGCCGGTCCCTGATCTCGGGGCGCCGGAGCATCTCGACCGCCGCGATGAACTGGTCGAGGTCCATGTGCAGCACCCACCTAGCCACGGACCAAGCATGACTGAATAGCCAGATGACACGGGCCATCGACATGACCGGCCTGTAACTCTGCCCGACGTCGCCTCAGGCCCGACATTGTTGCTCGGCGGGTGAACGGAACGGATGCTTCAGGCGTTCATGGAAAGGATGAGACACACGGCGGACGCGCCACCACTCTCGTTCGAGAGCTTCTTCGACGCTGAACGCACCCGTCTGGTACGTGCCGTGTACCTGCTCACGGGAAACGCTGGGGAGGCGGAGGAGATCGTCCAGGACGCATTCGTGGCCGTCTGGGAGCGGTGGGACCGGGTCGCGACGGCGGCGAGTCCCGTGGGCTACCTCTACCGAACCGCGATGAATAGGCACCGCACCGCCCGGCGGCGCGCGATGCGCCGTGTGCGCGTGGCGATTGGTTTCGCCGAAGGAGGCGACCAGTTCGCGGCCGTGGACGAGCGCGACTCGCTCGCCCGAGCGTTAACGAAGCTCACCATGCGACGGCGCCAGGCGCTCGTGCTCACGGAGTTACTCGGATTCGACTCCGTAGAGACCGGGCGCGCCATGAATGTTTCGGATATCACGGTGCGCAGACTCGCGTCCGAAGCGAGGGCGCAGCTCCGCCGCGATCTCGGGGGAGAGCCCGATGGATGACCTTCACGATCGCCTCGAGCGGCTGGCCGACCGCGTCTCCGATCGCCCGGAACTGCTTCGTGACGTCGAGCGCGCCAAGGCTCGCCGGTCTTTGCTCCGCCGAGTCGGAACCGGCGTGCTGGCCCTCGCCCTCGGCTTGGCCGCGATCGTCGGGCTGGTCCGAGCGTTCGACACAAGCGAACGCGTCGTCCCAATGGCGTCCGACCAACCACCGCAGCCGATGAAGACATACGAGGATCCGCTCGGCTGGTCGATCGACGTTCCCGCCGACTGGTTCGTGCAGCCGATCGACGGATTCAACGGACGCTTCTCGCTGTCGGGCGCCGCGGTTAGCAACGAGCCGATCACGCCGGGGGGGGAGTCGTCTGGTTCGTTGCCCGACCTGTCGACCCTGTCGCGCGATGGGGTCATGCTGATCGTGACGTACCGCGAAGGCGGTCCCCCTCCGTCGATCGAGGATGACTCGATGTTCCCATTGGATCCGGACGATGCATCGATCATGCCCGGGCCGTCTCCAGTCTCTTCCGTTCTCCGCTTCCGTGGTGATGGAATCGAATTCACGGCTCAGTACGGCGGTTACGTCGACGGCGATCCCGAAAACATCCGGACGCTCGAACGCGCGATCACGACGATCCGCTTCCAGCCATGGGAACTCGGCGACGTTCGGAACGGGTTCGAGGCGGTGGCCGCCGATTTCCCCGAAGGCACGGGCCAACCTGGGCTCGTCAACAAGCTTGGCTTGATCTACGTGATGAAGTTCGGCGGGGAAACCTATGTCCTGGACGTTCCTGACGTCAGCTGTGAAGGGCAGAACCAGGCGTGGGACGCGGGGTCGAACCAGATCCTGCTCGAAGGACCGTGCTACGACTACATCCGCTACAACCCAGACGGCTCGCCGGATCCCATGAACGCGCCCGCGTTTCAGCAGATCCTCGATCGGCACCCGGTGATCCGAGCCCACGATGGGACCCCACTCGTCGGCCTTGCCGTAGTCGTTGGCGGAGCGGCTTGATCTCGCCCCGCCTACACCCTCTCCGGCCCGGGGTTGACCTGCTATGTTAGCCAAGGCTTAAATTCCGCCCTGGCAACCGTTCCGCCGCGGGCGTGCCCGTGCGCGGCCGAGAGGAGGGCACGATGGCGTTGCATTTCCGCATCAAGGCTGAAGGGGTGAGCCCCGAGCAGGCATTCGACTACGTCTCGGACGTCTCCCGACATCCCGAATGGGCCAACCCGAGCGCGAAGATGCGCATCGACCCGGTCTCCGGGGGAGCGCCCCACCTCGGCGCGAAGTATCGATCGCAGGCGGTGTTCGTTCGCAAGCCGGTCTCGGCCGACCTGGAGATCTCGATGTTCGACCGGCCGGGGACGTTCGCGTACTCGGTGACCCATCACCAGCAGGGCAAGCAGGATGTGCACTACGAGAACACCTTCACGTTCACAGGCGCGGACGGCGGCACCCTGATCGAGAAGTCCCTATCGAGCGACGGGAACCCGATGGTCTTCTACATCGCCTACCCGGCCATCCGG
>JBOGVG010000213.1:0-8105 GCA_050692435.1 Actinomycetota bacterium | reverse complement strand
GGGCGGCGACCGCGCAGGACGGGCGAGGAGAGAAGGTCTCCAGCTGCACAGCCGCGTTCCAGGTCGCCACTCGGGGGCAGTCCATGGACGACCTCCTCCGAGCAGGTTCCCTACCACACGTCTCCGGGCCGCCAGTCGCAGCTGATCGGTGCCCACAGATCGAGCTCCGGGGACTTGGGTGTCAGACGTGCGATTACGTTGCCGTCCTCCTCGGCGGTTCGCACGAGCCCTGAGTTCGTCCGGACGAAGGTGGGACCCTTCCATACCACCCATCCCAGGCGCTCGTAGAATGCGGCGCTGCCCGTGTCCAACGCCCCAAGTTGGAACGTCTGATCAATGTACTCACCGACCTCTCCCATGAGCGCCGACCCATAGCCCCGTCGCTGGTGAATCGGCCGTGTCGCGACCGCCTCAACGTACCCGGTCGCGAGGCGGTGGCCGCTCGTGTTCAGCTCTCGTTCGACAACGGAGGCGTGAGCCACGATTGCCCCGCCCTCTTCGAGGATGAAGTGGAGGCCCCCCAGGGCATGGTCCCAGTCTTCGTCGGTGAACTCGTCGGAATCGCCACCCCACGCGGCACCGAACAGTTCGCGAAGGCCCGCAACCTCCTCCGGGCGCAGTTCGTCGCTCGCAAGTCTTCGGACCAGCGCCACATAAGGACAATACCTCGGGGGAACTGGCAGTTTGCTGGTGAAGTGGGGAGGACTTGAAGCTCCGGCCCGCGGATCTGAGTCCGGTGCTCGCGACTCTAGTCTCGTCATCGCCGAGACGTGGAGAGATGGTTGGAGTCCCTTGGGGGGGAACGGGAGAGATCGTGAAGAGACCCCCAGACGGAAGCGCAAAGCGGACCTCTGCACCTGAATGGAGCCGCGAGCGCGTAACCATCCCGCTCGAGACTCGTTCCCAGGACCGCGGGCAGCCGCGCCATTCCGCGGAGTTCGTCTTGCCTCCCCATGGCTGGAGCCCTCCTCCTGCGGAGGCACCACATTCCACGTCCCCGCAGGAGGGGAGGGGTGACGATCTTCGATGTTTCGAACGCGATGGTGGTGCCATCTTTCGAAACGACTGTGTTCATGGGATCTCCTTCCAATCGTTGCGCACGGTCCGGATTTCGGGATCGGTCAATGCTTTGAACACCAGCCCACGGGGAGCGTCGAAGACGCGGGTGATCGTCGAGGCCGGCCGAACGCCCTCCGGTGAATCCTCCTTCTGCCGAGTTCGATCAAGCGCCCTCCGTCGCCGGCGGGATGTTCTGGTTGAGCCGGAAGAGATTGGTCGGGTCGTAGCGACCCTTGATCGCGGGGAGCCGGTCCCATATCGACCCCGGGTATGCCTCACGGATCCGCGCTTCGCCCTCGTCGCCGAGGAAGTTGACGTACGCGCCGGTGTCACCCCTGCGTAGCGCCGAAGCGAAGCCGGTGGCCCAGGCCTCGTGGGCCGCCGCCTCGTCGAGACGCTCGTACAGGGCCGCCACGTTCACCATGATCCCTCGCCCGCGGTGCGCGAACGCCGTCGCCTCGTCGGGCACACGCGCCATCGCGCCACGAAGCACCCGGATCTGCGCGACGGCCATCGACGCGGTCGAGGCCTGGAGGTGCTCGACGATCGTCTCCGTCGCGGGGCGATCGAGGGCGTCGATGAACATCGTCCGCACCGCCCCCGTCGGGTGGTACTCGCCCTCGTCCGTCGGATAGATCTCCGGGTAGGGCATCGGCTTGACCATGTCGGCGATCGGCGCCGCGAGCGCCCGGAACGGCGCAACGGCACGCTCGCCGGCCTCGACGTCGCCGGCGTAGACCAGCATCGCCAGCACGACGAGCTTGCCGTGATGCTCTTCGGGCACGAACGGCCTCGGCGGCGCGGGCATGACATTGGCGATGGTCGACAGCTCCTCCGGCGCGGCCTCCGCCTCGGCGACGAACGAGTGGATCACGTCGGCCGTCGCGGGCAGGATCAGCATGCCGCCGACGATCGTGTCGACCTCGTGCAGCCGGAATCGGAACCGGGTCGCGACGCCGAAGTTCCCGCCGCCGCCGCGGATCGCCCAGAAGAGGTCCGGCTGCGACTCGGCGTCCACGTGCAGGAGCCGGCCGTCTGCGGTTACCACGTTGGCGGCCAGCAGGTCGTCGATCGTGAGGCCGTGCTTGCGAACGAGGTACCCAACGCCGCCGCCCAGCGTGATCCCTCCGATCCCGACCGAGCCCGTGTCGCCGAACGCGATCGCGAGACCGTGGGCCGCCGCCGCGTTCGTGAACTCGCCCGCGGTCAACCCCGTCTCGGCCCACGCGGTGCGACCTTCGGCATCAATGTCCAGTGCCCGCATGTCCAAGAGGTCGAGCACGATCCCCTCGTCGGAGACGCTGTGACCGGCGAGGCTGTGACCGCCGCTGCGGACAGCGAGCTCGAGCCCGGTCTCGCGGGCCACCGAGACGACGTGCGAGACGTCGCTCGCATCCGCAACCCGCGCGATGACGGCCGGCCGTCGGTCGAACCCGCCGTAGAAGACCGTGCGCGACTCGTCGTACCCGGCGTCGCCCGGGGCGATCACCCGACCGGTGAGGGCCGCGCGGAGCTGCGGGATCGAGATCGTGGACGGGTGTGAGGGCGAGGACTGCATGAGAACTCCTTCCCACACCGCAGGAACCGTTCACCTTTCTTGCCGTCTGGGTCAGATCCCGCGCGGGCACCGGCTCAGCACTCGACGTTAGCGGCTTCCCCGACTATGTCGACGGCTGCGCCGTTCGGGACCGCCCCTTCGGGTTCGAAGTCCGGTTGCGGTTCGGCCTGTGAACCGGCCCGTACGTGTCGCAGCAGTACCGCAACGAAGATGGCGAGGCCGATCGTGCCCGCGACGCTGATCGCGGCAGTCAGGTGCAGTCCTTGGATGAACGCCTCGCGAGCAGCATCGATCAGTTCCGGACCGAGTCGACCCGGTAGCTGTCCGGCCACCTCGACGGCGCCGCCGAGGGTGTCCCGTGCGGCCTCCGCCGCCTCGACCGGGACACCGGCGGGGATGCCGCCGGCCATCGCGCCGCGGTAGATGGCGATCCCGATGCTGCCGAAGATGGCGATCCCGAGCGCCCCGCCGAGCTCGGCGCCGGTCTCCGAGATCCCCGCCGCCGCCCCGGCCCGCTCCGGTGGGGCGGACCCGATGATCAGGTCGTTCGTCAGGGTGAACACCGGAGCGGTTCCTAGCGAGAAGACGACGGACCCGACCAGGACGACCGCGAACCCGGAGGCCGCGTCAACCTGGGTGAAGACCGCGAAGCCGACAGCCGCAAGTGCCAGGCCGGCGGCCATCAGCGATGCCGGATGGAAGCGGCGCACGATCCGCGGGGTCACCATGGAACCGACGACGAACGCGAGGGCCCAGGGCAGCGTCCACAGGCCCGCCTCGAGCGGCGACAGGCCGAGCACCAACTGCAGGTACTGCGGGAGGAAGAGGAAGCCTCCGAACACCATGAAGATGCCGAGCCCGTAGGTCGCGAGCGAGGCGCTGAAGCCGGGTGCCCGGAACAGCCGGAGGTCGATCAGGGGGTCGGCGAGCCGCCTTTGGCGCCGCGCGAATGCGATCCCGACGGCAAGGCCGGCCAGGATGGACAGGACAGGCACCCATCCCAGGCCGTCCTGAGCGATCTGCTTGAGGCCGAAGATCACCGCCAGTACCGCGACCAGCGACAGGGCCGCGCTGGGCAGGTCCGGCCGGCCGGCCGTGGGATCCCGGTACTCGGGGAGCAGCCTCGGTCCGAGCAACAGCAACAGCCCCATCACCGGCACGGCCAGCAGGAAGGCCGCCCCCCACCAGAAGAACTCGAGCACCAGCCCGCCGAGCAGCGGGCCGATCGCGGCGCCCACCGAGAAGCTGGTGATCCACACCGCGATGGCGGTCGTGCGCTGCTGCGGGTCGAGGAACATGTTTCGGATCAGGGACAGGGTCGACGGCGCCAGGGTCGCCCCGGCGATCCCGAGCAGGGCACGGGTGGCGATAAGCATCTCGGCGCTGGTCGAGAACGCGGCCAGCACGGATGCGACGCCGAACGCGGCGGCGCCGATCAGCAGCAGCCGGCGGCGACCGATCCGGTCCCCCAGCGTGCCCATGGTGATCAGCGATCCGGCGACGATGAACCCGTAGATGTCGATGATCCAAAGCAGTTGGGCGCTGCTGGGCTGAAGGTCGGCGCTGATGGCCGGCACCGCCAGGTGCAGGATGGTCAGGTCCATCACATAGAGCACGCACGCAAGCGCGATCACGGCGAGGCCGATCCACTCCCGCCGGCCGGCCTGCGGTGCTGCGACGGTGCTGTCCGTGTCCATCGTTCCCTCCTGGGTGTCGGGTTTCCCTGTGTGGACGGCGACGCGAGCGAAAACTCATCGGTCATGCGTGCCCCGATGCCGGACGCCCCACGCCGGGCCAGGACACGAGTAGGGGCCGATGAGTTCCTCGCCCGGTGACCGTCGTAGAGTGTTGGGTGAATGGGCCGGGGAGGAGCGACGGGGGTTGACTGAGCGGGCGGCAAGGGACGGAGCCCAGGGCACGAAGACGCGCGAGTCCGAGGAGCTGGAGCTCCGGCTAGAGCAGCATAGGGTTGAGCTGACCGCTTACGCCTACCGCATGCTCGGGTCGGCCTTCGAAGCCGAGGACGCCGTGCAGGAGACCCTGCTGCGCGCGTGGCGGAGCTTCGATCGTTTCGAGGGCCGAGCGGCGCTGCGCTCGTGGCTCTATCGCATCGCGACCAACGTCTGCCTCGACATGCTGGGCGGGAAGGAGCGCCGGGCCCGCCCGACGGATCTCGCGCCCGCGAGGACGGCCGATACGCCCCTCGGCGAGCCTCTGGCCGAGGGGATCTGGGTCCTGCCGATCCCCGACAGTCGGGTCGTGCCGTCGGGCAGCGATCCGGCCGAGGTGGCGGAGTCCCGAGAGACGATCCGGCTGGCATTCGTCGCCGCCCTGCAACACCTCCCACCCCGGCAACGAGCGGTGCTGATCCTGAGGGAGGTGTTGGGGTGGAAGGCGTCGGAGGTCGCAGAGCTACTGGAGACCTCGGTCGCGTCGGTCAACAGCGCGCTCCAACGAGCCCGCTCGACGCTCGCGGCCACCGACGTCACCGCCAGCGACGTGGACCAGCCGATGGACGACGAGCAGCGCGCGCTCCTGGCCCGCTACGTCGACGCCTTCGAGCGGTACGACATGGACTCGCTCACCTCGCTCCTACGCGAGGATGCCACGTGGTCGATGCCCCCCTACGAGATGTGGCTGCGGACCCACGACGACATCCGCCAGTGGTGCCTCGGACCCGGCATCGGCTGTCGCGGCTCGCGCCTGATTCCTTTGGTGGCGAACGGCTCGCCGGCGTTCGGACAGTACAAGCCCGGCGATCAGGAAGGCATCCTCGAGCCGTGGTCCCTCCAGGTCCTCGAGGTCTCAGCCGGTCAGATCACCGGGATCAGCTTCTTCCTCGACACGGCGAGCCTGTTCCCGCTCTTCGGCCTCCCCCCTCGGCTCGAGCCGTAGCGGCGCCCAGAGCGGAACGACGTCGCCCAGCCCCACGAGGGCGATCAGCTCCAGCAGCTCGCCGCACGCGTCGCGCAGCCAGACCTGGCGCCCCAGCCGCCGAGCGGTGAGCTGCAGCCGGGCCACGGCATCGATCGTGGCGGCGTCCGGGTCGGCCAGCGCGCCGACGTCGCAGACGACCAGATCGGCGCCGCTCCCCTCCAGCGCCACGCGGACGCGCTCGCAAAGCCCCGCGATGGCGGCGCGGGTGATCGGACCGCTGATGACCACGTCGATCGTGCTCGCCTCCGGAGGCGTTGGCAGCGCGCTCCCCGGTGTCGTCGGCGGCTCCTGGGGACCGGCCAACCGCGCTTCTCCTTCCACCATCTCTTGCAAGGACAGACCGGTTGACCGAGCGAAACTCATCGAGCGACCGATGAGTTCGGCCCCGCAACGACGTCTCATCCGGAGAGGTCGGAACGACCGAAGGAGGGTCGAGATGAAGGTGATCGTGAGCTCAAGGCGCAACCCGGGAAGGACCTCCAGGTCATCGGCAGCAGCGATCTCGTGCAGCCGCTGATGGAGCACGACCGCGTCGACGAGTATCGGCTCATGATCAACCCCATCGTGCTGGGGAGCGGACGGCGTCTGTTCAAGGACGGGAGCGCGAAGACCGCGCTGAGGCTCGTCGATTCCAAGACACCCAGTACGGGCGTGATGATCCGTACGCATCAGGCAGCAGGAAAGGTGGTGGTGGCCTCGGCCACGAACGAGCAGTAGTCTCCACGGCGATGGTCCGCCTTGGAATACTGGCTCTGCCGGCTGTCCATCTAGCACGCAGCGGATCGCGCACGATCGGAAAGGAGATCCGATGAGCAAGGTCACGTCCAGAGACGGCACCACCATCGCCTTCGATCGGATGGGCGAGGGGCCGCCGGTCATCCTGGTGTGCGGTGGATCCGTCGATCGCATGTCGAACGCTCCACTGGCGGCACTCCTGGCGGAGCACTTCACCGTCTTCAACTACGACCGTAGAGGTCGCGGCGACAGCGGGGACACGGCACCGTACGCGGTCGACCGCGAAGTCGAGGACATCGAGGCCCTCATCGCTGAGGCCGGTGGATCGACGCTCCTGTACGGCACCTCCTCCGGTGCGGCCCTCGCCCTCGAGGCGGCGGCGAGCGGGCTCCCCATCACGAAGCTGGCGCTCTGGGAGCCACCGTTCATCCTCGACGAGAGCGCCAGACCGCCGGCGAACCAGGTGGAGACGTACAACGAGCTCGTTGCGGCGGATCGCCGAGGCGACGCGGTCGAGTTCTTCATGACGAAGGTGGTGGGCATGCCAGCCGAGTTCGTCGCCGAGGCGCGCAACGCGCCGTGGTGGCCGGCCCAAGAGGCTCTGGCGCACACGCTCGCTTACGACGCCACCATCATGGGCGACTACTCGCTGCCGACCGAGCGGGCGGCCTCCGTCAAGGCACCCACACTCGTGATCGCCGGTGGGTCGGACTTCCCCTGGATGCGCGAGACGGCGCAGGCGCTCGCGGAGGCCTTCCCCGATGGGCAGACCCGCACTCTCGAGGGTCAGGGGCACGACGTCGACCCTGCTGTCCTCGCTCCGGCGTTGGTGGAGTTCTTCGAGGCCTGAGGGGACCGGGACGGATCGCCATGAGATTTCGGGCCAGCGCTGAGTTAAGGAACTCGGGGATCGGACACCCTATCGGCCGGGGATCGCTCGAACCGCCGAGCCGATGAACCGGACGATCCGTCGCGCGTAGGTTCGCTGGGGATCGATGTCGGGATTGTAGATCGTGACGTCCCAGCCCACCGGGCCGGCGTCGAGTGCCGTGGCGGCCACGACGCCGAGCTCCTCCCACGCGAGGCCGCCGTCCTGCGGGTAGTCGACGGCCGGGAGCGCCTCCGTCGAGAGGACGTCGAGGTCGAGGTGGAACCACCAGCGATAAGCAAGGGATGAGCGTGCCGCCTCGGTCTCGCCGGCGGGGTCGGCCGCGAGACGGGCGCCGTCCACCACCGGCAGTCGGTCGCCGAGCGACGCCACTCCCTCGGCATCGAGGAGTCCGGCGTCACGCGCTCCAAGGACCCGGACGTCGGCCGGCGCCACGAGCGGGAGCATCGTGGCGAGTTCGGGCGACCAGGAGACGTCGACCATCCCCAGCGCGAACGCGAGCTCCATGTCCGCTACTTCGCCTGTCGATGATTGCTCGGGAAGGTAAGCATCCTCGTGCCCATCGACGAACAGGAGCCCGATCCGGTCGTGCCTCTTGGTGGCGGCTAGACATCCCAGCAGAAGGGGGCAGTCGCCGCCGATGACGATCGGGAAGTGGCCGTTGTTCAGGATCGAAGCGACCGCATCCCGAACGTGAGCCACCAGCGCCGCCAAACCACGAGGATCTATGAGATGTGTCCCGGCGTCGCGTTCCGGGGAAGGATCCGGGAGCGTCACGTCCCCGTAGTCGTGCACTTCCCTTTCTCGTCGGAGCGCCTCAAGAAGGCCGGCCTCGCGGAGCGCCGTGGGTGCGCGAGCGACGCCATCGATCATCCCCGCTGAGTTCGTCGGCACACCAAGCAGTCCGATCGCCGCCATCCGGCGAAC
>JBOGVG010000212.1:0-22362 GCA_050692435.1 Actinomycetota bacterium | reverse complement strand
TTGTCTTCATCCTGCAGAACCTTCAGGGGGTGGCCGTCTCCTTCCTGGCCTTCCACGGGAAGGTCCCACTCGGCGTCGCCCTGCTCGTCGCTGCCACGCTCGGCGGCGTCATCGTCGTCGCAGCAGGCGCCGCCCGCGTCTTCCAGCTTCGACGCGCACGTCGCCGCAGCGAACACGTTGCCAGCCGATAGACCGTTCGTCGCCGCCCGATCATGGCAGCGGAGAATGCCGGGTTCGGCCGCCAGGCCATGTTCGAGGAGCTCGTTGGCGAGGAAGACGCCCGAAGAGAGGACGTCGAACCCCCTGTGCGTCCGGAGCTGGGAGGACACGCGGCAGCCCCGACGATGACCCGCCGGGGCTCCCGCTTTGCTGCTATGCGCTAACGGCCGTCAGCATCCGGATCCACACCCCCAACGAGCCCGCCCCGCAGCTCGGCACATTCGCGCATCGCGCTACGTCTGCCACCCGAACGGGCAGCCGGCCGTACCGCCGAGCCCAAGCCCCACGCCGAGAGCCAGGGACCCCCAGGACACTGTCGGCACCGTCGGCACGCCCAGCGGCGAGGAGGAGGGCGGACACAAGGAGAGGGCGGGCGACACGACACGGACGAGGGGGCGCGCACGGGGGACCCACTCCGGTCCCCGTTTGACTTAAGCGCATTGGCACAAACAATCGACATCTGGGCTGGTTCGCTGGCCTCATGGGACGCAAGTCGGGCCGTCTATCCCGGCGCCTGATTCGCCCCGAGGCCAGCGGTCCGCTTGGTCAGGTCGCCTCCGGGCCGGGCCTGGAGCCTCCATTACGGGTGGCAGTTCGGATTTCGGCCCACCCGAGCCATCGCGGTCAGGGTTCGAGGCCCACGTGGCCGATTAGGCCATGGAGCTGGGCGACCAGACTCTGCCAGGAGTTTGAATAGCGTCCCCTTGGGTCCACTTTCAAGGGCCTACTCGAACCGGGAGAGAGAGGCGCGGACACTCGGAGAACTCAGCCCGGGCGATCCACGAAGGGATGCTCCCATCCCCGCGCATCCGGCCCTCCTCCCGCTCATCGCCGGGCACATGGGCCGGATCACTCGCGGCGCACGGCGATCGATTCCCCGATGGGGGCAGCAGGTGGGACGACTCGGTCGGCGGCTCGGGCCACGAGCGGTCCGCACACCGCGAGGAAGAGAACGTATGCGGCGGCGAGCGGCCCGAGCTCGGGCTCGACGCCGCTCGCGACCGCGATGCCCGCGATGACGATCGAGAACTCGCCCCTGGCGATCAGTCCGACACCTGCTCGGATCCGGCCGCGGCGGCCGACGCCCGAACGCTGAGCGGCGAACCACCCGGTGGCGTACTTCGTGACCGCCCCCACGGCGGCGAGGGCGACGGCCGGCGGCAAGGCCCGTGGGAGAGTGCCGGGATCGACCTCGAAGCCGAAGAAGAGGAAAAACGTGCCCGCGAACACCGAGCGGAGCGGCACGAGCAGGGAGCGCGCTCGGTCCGCCGCCGGGCCCGAGAACGCGATCCCGGCCAAGAACGCTCCCACGGCAGCCGAGACGTTCAGGGCCTCGGTCGCGCCGGAGGTGAGCAGGAGCACGGCGAGGATCCCGAACAGGAGCGCCTCGTCGGATCGGCTGAATACAGCGCGGCTGATGGCAGGCCCGTAGCGAGCGGCTATGACCAGCACAGTCACAACGACAAGCGCCGCGAGCCCGATGGAGAGCGCGACTCGCCAGGCACCGCCGCTCACGAGGAGCACCGTAGCGAGCGGCAAGAACCCCGCCATCACGAGGTCTTCCATCACCAGGATCGTAAGGATGAGCGGAGTCTCTCGGTTCCCCATCCACCCGAGCTCATCGAGCGTTCGCGCGATCACGCCTGAGGACGAGATGTACGTGACGCCCCCGAGGAAGATGGCGGGGACCGCGTCCCAACCGAGCAGCAGTCCGGCCGCCAGACCGGGCGTGAAGTTCACGAGCAGGTCGACCGCGCCGACGACCGCGGTCGAGCGGAGGGAGTCCACGAGCTCTCGAGCCGAGTATTCGAGCCCGAGGGAGAACAGGAGCAGGATCAATCCGATCTCGGCACCCGCCTCGACGAACTCGTCGGCCGTCACGAGCGGGATCAGCCCGCCCTGTCCGAACGCCAGGCCGGCCAGCAGGTACAGGGGGATGGGCGAGAAGCCGAATCGCTGGGCAACGCGCGCCAAGATCGCGAGGAGCAGAACGACGCCCCCGAGCTCGATCAGGAATAGCCAATCCTGCACGGCTCAACCCGACCGGAGCAGGATGGCGAGTTCCTCGACGCCGCGCGGCGTCCCGACGACCACCAGCATGTCGCCTCCCCTCAGCCCGAACTCGGGCCCCGGCGCGGGTTGTGCCGATCCGCCGCGCAGGACGGCCACGATCGAGACGCCAGTCCTCGTTCTCGCGCCCGTGTCGCCAATCGTCCGGCCGTCGAAGGGCGAGCCGGCTGGGAGCGGCAGTCGGTCGACGGCAAGCCCCTCCACGCCCTGTTCGAGCTCCGCGAGATCTTTCGCCACATGCGACACGCCGAGCAGCTCTGCCAGCGTGCGACTGTCGTCGGCCCCGAGGCGAAGGAGGTCGTGCGACGTGTCCGGATCGGCGCGCTCGAAGAGGACCAATTCGCGCACGCCCGACCGATGATGGACAACCCCGACGCGCGCGCCGTCCTCGGTGACGAACTCGTATCGAACGCCGATACCTGGCAGCTGGATTTCGTTGACGAGCGGCACCCTGTCATCCTTTCGAGGCCGGTACGGCGCCGGGCACAATCGGCATCCGGTCCGCCGCCCTTCCTCATGTTCTCGCGACCATCGATCCGCGGGACGGCGTCCGGTAGCCTGCCTCAGAGGTCGCGAGCTCGCGCACGAACTCCTCCTCGCTCGGGCGACGGCACGAGTCGATGGAGCGGATCCACACGTCTACCCAACAGGCTAGACAGGCAACTGATCAAGAAGGTCGTCCAAGAACTCGATGGCCAGCATCGCCGCCCGTTGGTCAGGCTCGCTGTCGAGCCACGCGAGCACCTGCTGACGGGCCTTGACGGCGGCAACGCGTCGTCCGCCGCAGCAAGCCTGAAGCTCGCGGACCGCTTCCTCGGGATCAGCCTCCGATCGAGCGAGCGAGAGCGCCCGCTCTCTGACGACGTCCGCAGTAGTCATGGTCTCTTCCCTCCAGCGATCAGGTGACGGATCGAACTCAGGGCCTCGTTCGCGCGTCGGTGCCGGAACACCAAATGATCGAGCACGAACTCGAGTTCCGGGCGTCGCCGCGGTGTGATCCGAGGCAGTCTGAGCCTACGCTGTGATCGAGGGTGGTGGACCTCGTCGGGCGATGCTGACAGCGAGCGGTCCGGCCGAGATCAGCGAAGCGGAGCGGCGCACTTCACCCGCCGGAGCGAGCAATGAGAGCACGCCCGCTTCAGGCGCCGTCATAGCGGAGCGCGCCCATGGCCCATGAGCGGACAGCACGGGGCGGTCGAACGTGACGACCAGGAGCTCCGTGACCGATGAGATAGCCGGTGAACTCGCCCGCGTCGACGAAGTGGACATCGGGCGCAGCTCGCCGGCTGGCGAGGCCGTGACCCAGGCAAGAAGAGCGAGCGCGAGCACAACGACGGCCCGACGACGAGACACGGTCAACTGGCTCACGCCAACAGCTTAAGCACGCCCTCCAAATCGCCGCAACACGGCCCGATGCGGCCTTCGGGACCGCCTGTTCAGCAGCGTCCAGCTGCTCGCGGGACTGTTCGAGGATCCGTTCGGGCTCGGCTGGGATCTGTTCGGGCGTGCGGGAGCCGAGCTTGACCCCGGTCCCCGCTTCGCTGTCGATCCTCGCCGGCGCGTCGGTGGTGACGCTCGCGTCGCACTGCGCCACCGTGAAGGCGGCACGTCGCGGACCCTGAGAGGTTGGTTCGTGGTCCAGGTCCAATCTGTGCATCCCTCCCGCGCGTATTCCTGTCGGCTCTGCACGGCCAGCGCCGATTGGGAAGCATTCGGGGAGGGGGGCCACGATGAAGCTCACGGTTCTCAAGAATGCTTGGCTGCTCTTAGCGACCACGGGCTCGTTGGTCCTGGGCATCGTCATCTCCGCGCCGGGCGCCGTAGCCCACCCACCCGACAGCCCGTTCGACGACACTATCTTCGCGCCGATCGAGCCGGGCGGGCCTCGGATCGCGCTTGAGACGGTGGCGACGGGGCTGACCGCTCCGCTCAAAGGAGTCGTCGCGCCCGGTCAGTCGAGCCGCCTGTACGTCGCGGACCAGCCCGGCGTGGTCTGGGCGATCGAACTGGATACGAGTGCGAAGAGCGTCTTCCTCGACGTGAGGTCCAGGATCGTCCCGCTCGGCTTCCTCGGCCCGGGCACCTTCGACGAGCGCGGCCTCCTCGGACTGGCCTTCCACCCGGACTACGCGACGAACGGCAGGCTCTACACCTACACCTCGGAGCCCGTTTCAGCGCCTCCGACCTTCCCGACAACGCTCCCTCCTGGAACTCCGCCGGACCACCAGAACGTCGTCGCCGAGTGGCGCGTCCCGGATCCCGCCGACCCGGCGTCGGTGGTCGATCCCACGACCCGGCGCGAGCTGACGCGGGTCGACTGGCCGGCGTTCAATCACGACGGCGGCGATCTCGCGTTCGGGCCGGATGGGATGCTCTACATCTCGATGGGCGACGGCGGCGAGGCCGACGACCAGGGCGTCGGGCACGTCGGACCGATCGGCAACGCCCAGGTCCTGACGAACCCACTCGGGAAGATCCACCGCATCGACGTGGACGGCTCCAACTCGGCGAACGGGCAGTACGGGATCCCTGCCGACAACCCCTTCGTCGACACCGCCGGCGTCGTTCGTGAGATCTTCGCGTTCGGCTTCCGGAACCCGTACCGGTTCTCCTTCGACCCCGTCACGGGCGACCTCTTCGTTGGGGACGCAGGCCAGAACGACATCGAAGAGGTGGACCTCGTCGTCAAGGGCGGGAACCACGGCTGGGCGACGAAGGAGGGCACGCTGTTCTTCTTCAACAACGGCGAGGGGCCGGGCTTCGCGAGCACAAACGACAACGGCCTCGTGCCTCCGGGCGTCATCGACCCGATCGCGCAATACGACACCCATCACGAGGGTCACGCCGTCGTGGGCGGCTTCGTGTACCGGGGGAACAGGATCCCGCGCCTCGCCGGCCGCTACGTCTTCGGCGACTTCGCCCGGCTGTTCCGGTTCCCATCGGGCCCGAACGACAACGGGCGTCTGTTCGTGCTCCAGAAGGACTCGATGACGGGGCTCCGCAAGATCAACGAGCTCCACCTGCCGGGCCAGGGCGGGCTCGGGCTCCAGAACCAGCAGGGCACGGAGGGCATCGGCCTCGCCGTGCTCGGCTTTGGGCGAGACGCCGCGGGCGAGCTGTACGTCCTCGGGAACATCAGCGGCACTCCGTTCGGGACCGGCGGCGTGGTCATGAGGCTCGCACCCGTTGGCTAGTCGGCGGCCGCCCCTGCCCGGCCTTCGGGTCGGGTCACGGTCGGTGTGCCCGCATGTGGGCATGGCTTGCGCGTGGACCCCGCGACGGCCTCCGGCTTAAGGCATCCCGATGCTCTGCGTGACGGCGACTCCGGCGTGGTCGGACGGCCACAGGCCCGAGAGGGTTCGGTCGGCCACCTCCTCGCCGATGATCTCCCCGCTCCCGGTCACCCCATCGACGAACGGGTCCTCGTTGTGCATCACGTAGTCGACGGTGTGGTCGAGGAGCGACGGGAAGTTCAGCAGGTTCGCTGCCTGCCCCGCGGTGTGACCCGGGTCACTGGGCATGGTCTCAACCCAGGCGTCGACGAACCCCGCGGCGAGGAAGATCCCGTACGCGTCGGCCAGATCGCCCCGCAGGGTATTCAAGTCACCGGCCAGGACCACGGGCAGGGGTGATTCGGTCATCCACGCGACGAGCTCCTGGGCCTGGAGGTTGCGGATCAGGGGGCTGAACGCCTCGAGGTGCGTGTTGACGAACCGGTAGGACCTCCCGCGGAACTTCACGTCCACGCTCGACCATCCGCGGGGCACCTCGATCGCCACACCGCCGATCGCGAGGGGAAGCTTGGCCAGGAAGGTATGAGACGTGGGATTCGACACCTTCAATTCGGAGGTCGGGAGGTCGGACCGGGCGAGGATCACGTCCCGGTCGGTGAAGTTTGCCAGGGTGGTGGCGCTGATGGGGAGGGCGCCCCCGAAGTTGACGTTCGTCGCCACCGCATCGTAGCGCGCGCCCCGCTCCTCGAGCTCTCCCAGCAGGGTGGCCAGGAAGTCGTACGTCGGCTGGAGCTGTGTGGGGTCCGACAGGGGGGCCGTCTGCCACAGCGCGACCTCCTGGAGGCCGACCATCGCCGGCGACTCCTCGGCGATCTCTCGGGCGATGACCTTGGCCCGCTCCGGGAAGTTGGTGCCCACCATCTGCGCGTACACGGCCGCGGCCGCGGCGACCAGGCCGGGCCCGGGCGGTGCCACGAAGAGCGGCCCGAGGTCCGCGCCGAGGTACAGGTTGTAGGTCATCACGGTGAACCGGCGCTCGGCTACCGAAGGTGCGCTCCCCCGCGCCGCCGACGGGAAACCCATCACGACCGGGAACACAAGGAAG
The DNA here is from genome assembly GCA_050692435.1 of Actinomycetota bacterium. GTDB lineage: Bacteria > Actinomycetota > UBA4738 > UBA4738 > HRBIN12 > AC-69. The sequence continues at coordinate 15,735 of JBOGVG010000212.1, read as the reverse complement.
GCGGCGGCGATGCGCCAGCGGCGGCGAGGCCCGTTCCTGAGGGTCATCGGGGGGGCCATGCGAACCTCCCTCTGTGCCGGAGCAAAGCCGACTCTGTCACGTTCGTCCGGCCCCTGACAAGGCCGACCGAGCTGTCTTGCGGGCTCAGGCCACCGTCACCGATCCGCGCATCCCGTAGGCGTAGTGTCCGGGCAGGTGGCACCCGAAGATCAGCCTGCCCGTCTCGGTGAACGTGTAGGTCGTGACCCGCGTCGTGCCGGCGGGGACCGAGATCTCGCCAGGGCGAGCGCCGTGGTGTGCCTCCGTCCCGCGCTCGTGAACGGCTTGGACGTCCTCGTCGCCCAGGATGAACTCGTGATCGATTGGGTCGGTGTTGCGGATCTCGAATCGGACGGTCGTGCCGGGGTCGAACGTCAACGCGGAGGGAGTGAACCGCGAGTAGTGGATCGTGACCTCCACGGTTTGCATCCGGTCCTCCGCCTGGGCGGGGCGGCAGGCGACCAGGCCCGCGACCACGAGCATCGCGAGTGCCAGGCGCGCGCTGCCGCCCCTCATGATGCTTACCCCACCCGCGGGCGGGGCCGGTTCCGCCCCAGCCAGGCGCCGGTGGCGATCCCGCCGACGAGCGCAAGAGCCGCCAGCGCGGCCGGCCACATGCGAGAGGTGGCCTCCGCAACAGGGCTCCGGCCCTCCGCGGACAGGCCGGCGGCGACCGGCGACGGCTGGTCGGCGCCACTCGCGTCGACGGCGAGGTCGTACTTCAGGTCCCCCGCGTTCGCGTCGACGCGCAGGTACGTGAGCCACATGCCGGATGCCGGCAGCCACTTCATCCCCTTGTCCGAGCGGAGGTCGGCGAGGAGCGAGCTCGAGGCCGGTTCGCTGCGCTCGAGCACCAGGCCGGGTCGCCGGGCGCCGTCCGGGCCTGCTCCGGCCGGGGGCGAGATCGATCCGCCGGCGGGGACGGGCGCCGGGAGCAGCGCCGGCTGGCGATCGGTCAGCAAGTAGACGTCGGCCTCGACGGGTGCGGCGGCGGGCGCCCCGAGCCCCAGGATCCGAAGCGGAACCCATGGGTTCGTCGTCGGGATGACCACGTGCACCGGCGTACCCTCGCCCTGGGCGATCCCCTGCTCCTCGGCGCGTTCGCCGTTGAAGCGGACGGCCATGAAGATGGGACTGCGGCTGGCGTAGAAGTCCAGGACCTCGGGAGCGTCGGGCGGGAGCAGGAACCCGTGCTCACGGGCCCAGTTCCCCACGGCCGTGCCCCCGCCCTTCAGAACGGTCACGTCGAGCGCGTCGATCTCGGTCTCCAGGATCACCTGGGCCCCGGCGGCGGAGGGGATGGCCGATTGAAGGGCCAGGGCCCGGAATCGCACCTGAGTCTCCAGGACCAGCCGCTGGAGCGCCCAGTCCCCGGCCCGAACGACCTTCGAGGGCACGCCCGGGAGTGGCACGATGGAGCCGAACTCCCCGCCCACCCCGGCGAACTCGAACGAGGTCACGTAGTGCTCGACGCCGAGGTGGTAGGCGGCGAGGGTCGTGGTGCGGACCAAGGTGACGCTGCCGTTCGCGTTCACCAGCCCGCCGCACGCCCACGCCGGGCCTCCGACCAGGAGGAAGGCGAGGGTGGCGGGAACCAAGAAGACGATCCGTCGGCGCATGGCGTGCCTCCTTCGGTCAGGTGCGACCGAGCTTGGACGCCCCTGCGTGCGCGAACGGTTCCCGCTTCCGCCGAGAGTTTGCCGCAACTCCCGATCGCGTGACCCGGGGGCGGCCGATCACCCCTCGAAGGGCGGCGGCTCCTTATCGAACTCGCCGTAGTGGTGCGCAAGGTGCTCGTAGACCTTCCGGCGGTCGCGCTCGGGGATGTCCAAGCCGCCGCGGGCGCCCGCCAGCACCTGCATCGCGGCCTTTACTCCGTTCCACACGACGCTGAGGCGGCCATCGATCAGCTCATGGTGCGGGAGCTTGTAGGCCTGCTTCTCCTGCGGCGGGTCGTGCTCCGGGTCGGCGTCGGGCTCGTACCAGGCGTGTGCGTTCACCATGGCTGCCAGCCACCGTGTTCGATGAGGGCATCGGACTTGTCCGCCTCGGCCGTACCGTGCCAGTTCCACGCGCGGGCCTCGGGGCCTTCGGGCTCGAGTGGATCTCGGGAACCTTGCCCATGACACATCCCTCCTTCCGTCCCCGAAGATTATGGCCGGGCGGAGTGGGGGTCCCGTGGGCGTCACCGGGCCAGCCGGCCGTACCGGAAGCACGACGTTAGGTGGTCGTTGACCATGCCAACGGCCTGCATGAACGCGTAGCACGTCGTGGGTCCCACGAACCGGAACTCCCGCTTCTTCAAGTCCTTGCTCATGGCCTTCGACTCCGGCGTTTCGGCAGGCAGGTCGGAGAGCCGCCGCCAGCGGTTCCGGATGGGCTCGCCTCCGACGAACGACCACAGGTAGGCGGCCAGCGAGCCGAGCTCGCGCTGCACGCCGAGGACGGCCTTGGCGTTGCCGACGGTGGATTCGATCTTCGCCCTGTTTCGGACGATCCCGGGATCTTGCAGCAGGCGCTCGACCGTCCGCGCGTCGAACCGGGCCACCCGGGCCGGGTCGAACCCGGCGAACGCCCGGCGATAGCCCTCGCGCTTGTTGAGGATGGTCTGCCACGACAGCCCGGCCTGCGCACCCTCCAGCGTGAGCATCTCAAACAGGTGACGGTCGTCCCAGCTCGGCGTTCCCCACTCCTCGTCGTGATAGGCGAGCATGAGGGCGTCGCTTCCCTCCGCCCACTGACATCGCTTCTTCCCCATGGACCCGAACTGTAGCCTGTGCGCCGATGGACGCCGCCGGGCAGACGTGGTGGGTGAGGCCGGGGCTCGAGATCCGGGACGGGCGGCTCTTGGTCGCGGGACGCGACGCCGAGGCAGTGGCCCGCAAGCATGACACGCCGGCCTACGTCTACGACCTCGTTCGGGTCGAGGAGCAGGCTCGCGCGCTGGTTGGCGCGTTCGCGCGGGCGGGCGTGCCGTTCCGCCTTCGACTGGCGCTGAAGGCCCAGCGCGACTCGCGGATGCTCGCGTTCGTCCGGGACCTTCGGTTCGTCGGCATCGACGCCTGCTCGCCGCGCGAGGTCCTCCACGCTCTCGACAACGGTTGGCCGCCCGAGGAGATCAGCTTCACCGGCACGAACGTGTCGGAGCGTGACCTCGACGTGTTGCTCGCTCACCCCATCCACGTCAACGTGGACCTGCTGTCGCAGCTCGAGCGGTTGGGCCGCCTGGCGCCGGGGACCCCGGTGGGCCTCCGGGTGAACCCCCGGCAGGGCGCGGCCTCTCGCCACGGTCGTCGACACCTCTACAGTGGCGGGGACCGGCCCTCGAAGTTCGGCATCTTCGAGGAGCAGCTGGACCGGGCGATCGCCATCGCGAGCACGAATCACCTCACGATCGACACCGTGCACTTCCACGTGGGCGACGGGTTCCTGACGGACGGGCTGGCGGACTTCGAGCGGGCGGTGGAACGCGTGGCGGCGATGACCCGGAGGCTGATCGACGCGGGGTGCCCGGTCGCCGAGGTGAACGCGGGCGGGGGGCTGGGCGTGCCGCAGGGTCCGGGCGAAACACCGCTCGACGTTGACAGGTACGCGGACGTGCTGGCGCGGCACTTCAGGGGGTTCGGTCTGACGGTGGCCTGCGAGCCGGGCGACTTCCTGGTGAAGGAGAGCGGGATCCTCCTGGCCGAGGTGGTGACGGTGGAGGAGCGCGAGGGCGTGCGGTTCGTCGGCGTGGATGCCGGCTTCAACGTGATGCCCGAGCGTTTCATCTACCGGTCGCCGCTTCCCGCGGTGCTCTGTCGCGCCGCGGACGCGCGGCCGGCGGCGACCGCGACGATCGCCGGGAACATCAACGAGGGCGACGACGTGTTCGTCGAGGACGTGCCGTTCCCCGAGGTGCGCGAGGGCGACGTGGTCGCGATGCTCAACGTGGGCAGCTACAACCAATCCATGCACATGGACCATTGCCTTCGTCCGCCGGCCGAGGTCGTGGTCTACTCCGACCGAGCGCGCACCCGGCCCAACTGAGGACCCCACTAGGCAAGGGGCAGCGGCCCGCTCGCGCCAGGCTCGTACCGCTCCAACTCGAACAGGGCCTCGAACCCGACCACCACGTCGCCGACCACCCATAGGTCGCGGCTCCATCCGGACGAGAGCGAGGTGTACCGCCAACGCTTCGCGGCGAACCGCCCGGCCGGCGGCGCGACCTCTTCCGTTCCGAGGAGCTCGTACCGCTGCCGCTCGACGCGAGGCTCGCACGTGACGGCCATCAGGTAGACCACCTCGATCTCTGCCGTTGCCAACAGCCGGTTTGCGGTCACCGCGTTGTACGCAGGCGAGAGGTAGTCGAGGTGCATCTCCGGCCCCCACGGCGTCTCGACCGGCCGGCCGTCGCGGAAGCCGGCCAGCCGGTCGCCTTCGGCCATGAGCAGGATCTCGTGCGAACCCGAGTCGATGCGGGTCCGGACAGGCCGCCACGCCGCGTCCACCGCGAGGTCCACCGTTTCGTGATGCGGTTCGGGGTCATCGGTCTGGATCTCCGCGAAGTACCGCCACCCCGCGGGGCCCGGGGCGCATCGGAAGTCCTCGGTCCCCACGGGGTTCCCGTCTCCATCCATCACGATGTACCGGCCCGTCGGCATGTCGGCGCAATCGTAGGATGCCGGGGATGAAGCCGGTGAAGGAGATGAAGGTCGCGCTCTGCCAGATGAACTCGGGCGATGACGTCTCGGCCAACCGCAAGCAGGCTGGGGAGCTCCTGGACGAAGCCGCCGATGCCGGCGCCGACCTCGCCGCGCTGCCCGAGGTGTGGACGTACATGGGACCGGCCCGGCGCCACCGAGAGGTGGCCGAGCCCGTCCCCGGCCCGACCAGCGAGTGGCTGGCCGAGACCGCCCAGCGCTGCTCGATGTGGATCCTGGGCGGCAGCATCCTGGAGGCCGGCGGCGACGGCACGGTGTTCAACGCCAGCCTGCTGTTCGATCGGAACGGCGAGCTCGTGGCCCGGTACCGCAAGATCCATCTGTTCGACGTGGACCTGCCGGGCCAGCCGCCGATCCGCGAGTCGTTCACCTTCTCGCCGGGCGAGGAGATCGTGACGGCGGAGACGGAGTTCGGGCGGGCGGGGCTATCAATCTGCTACGACGTGCGGTTCCCCGAGCTGTACCGGGCCCTCGTCACCGGCGGCGCCGAGGTCCTGTTCATCCCGTCCGCCTTCACCCACGAGACCGGCAATGACCACTGGGACGTCCTGATCCGGGCCCGGGCCATCGAGAGCCAGGCCTTCGTGCTCGCCCCGGCGCAGTGGGGAACGTGGGGACCGTCGGATCACCGCCGCCGCTGCTTCGGGAACAGCCTGGCAGTCGATCCCTGGGGCCGGGTCGTGGCTCGCGTCCCCGACGGGGTCGGCGTGGCCTTCGCCCATCTCGACCTCGAAGAGGTACGGCGGGTCCGGGAGCGCCTCCCCGCCCTCCGGCACCGCCGGCTGAACCCGTCCTGCTGAGCCCGACGGCGCCCGGTCTTTCCGAACTATCGGGTGTCCCCTCAACCGGGGGGCCGTTCGGCCGATAACAACATGCGGAGGACAGAAGGATTCGGTCCCGACAAAGGCAAACCGCCGGGGACGGCGGGACGCAAAGCTCCGGGCCTCACCGCTTCGAAGGGAGCGAAGGCGGCCGAGCTGCCGAAGGCCAGGGCCCCCCGACCGGGGACCCGGTCTCAACCGGGACCCATGGGTTGGGAGGCTCGAACATGCAGGGAGCGCGGATCCGGGGCCGAGGGCTCACCGTGGTCGCGCTCCTTCTCCTTCTGCTCCTGTTCGCGCAAGGGCTCGCGGCCAACCGGGCGGACGCGTCGAACCACCTCCATCGACGCCGAGCCCACATGCTTGCGCTGACCAACGAAGATCGGGCCGAGCGCGACAAGGCCGCCCTCGCGCTCGACATCAAGCTCTCGAGGTACGCGAAGCGTCACAGCACCAGGATGGCGGAGAAGGGGCACCTGTTCCACTCCACCGAACTCGCATCGAAGCTGAAGGGCGTCGACTGGTCGATCGGTGGGGAGAATGTGGGAGTCGGGACGACGCTGGAGGGCCTCGAGAAAGCGTTCATGAGGAGCAAGCTCCACCGCAGGAACGTCCTGCGGACGGCCTTCGACAACGCCGCCATCGGTATCGTCAAGGCCGACGGGAAGCTCTGGGTGACGATCATCTTCTACGGCTAGCCCCTCCCGACCTAGCTGTAGGCGAAGAGCCCGGGCCGCCAAGGGCCCGGGTTCTTCGTTTCTCACCGGAGGCGATCGAGGTCGCCAGCCTCGTCCACGTCGGGGGGCGTGTCCTCGTCGACGGCGATGTCTTCCACCCACTCCGGGTTCGCGCCGATGATCTCGCGGGCGCCGGTATCTCCGGTGAGCTTGCGAGCTGCGTCCCACACTTCGTGCGAGAGGAGCGCGGGGCCGGGGCCGTCTCGGAACCGGAGGCGCACGATCCGGGACCGCCGAGCCCGGAACGCCTCGACGAGCACGCGAACGTGATTCCGGGTGATCCCGGGCTGGTCGGCCAGGAGGACGACGGCCGCCTCGCTCTCGGGGTTCGCGGCGTCGAGGCCCGCGCGGAGCGAGGTGGACTGTCCTTCCGCGAACGCGGGGTTGAAGACGGTGCGCGCGCCCCGAAGGGCAGCCTGGACCGCCGCCGCGTCGTGGCCGAGCACGACGATGACTTCGTCGAGGCCTCCCTCGGCGGCCGCGTCGACGGCGTGCTGGACGAACGGCTTGTGGTCGAGCTCGAGGAGCTGCTTGGTCCGGCCGAACCGCGACGAGGTGCCTGCGGCCAGGACGATCCCGGTGATCACGAAGGCTTGCGGCCGAGCAAACCCGAGAAGAACCGCCCGACGGCCTTCACGATCGCGTACAGCCCCAGCCGGATCCCCCCGATGGCCGGTGGTCGGGCCTGGGGCGACGGCGGCTTCGCTCCGCCTGCCATACCATCACCGTCCCCGCTCCGCGAAGCCGCCGTCGCGCTCTGCTCCTCGGCCACCATGCTCGCCTGCAGGCACTCGGCGAACTGGTTCGTCAGCTTGGCGGAGACGTCGGGGAGGAGCCCCCGCGAGAGCTGGGCCACGGTGCCGGTAAGGGTGATGTCGGCCTGCATCTTCACGGTGGTCTCGCCGTCGCCGGGGCCCGGCTCCAACCAGGACGTGACGGCCGCGCTGGCGGCGCCCTTGCCCTTCACCTCCTGGCCCTGAGCCTTCAGCACCACTCGGTGAGTCGCGTCGTCCCGTTCTGCCATGGTCACGGTGCCGGCGAACGACAGCGCGATCGGTCCGAGCTTCATGATGATCTTGCCCTTCCAGGTCCGATCGTCGACCACATCGGTGAGCTCGGCCCCAGGGGCGCACGGCGCGACCTTCTCCACGTCGAGCAGGTACGCCCACGTGTGGTCCATGGGCGCCGTCACCCGGAACTCGTTCTCGATCAGCAAGGGTCCTCTCGACCCGACTCTGGGGACGGTCCGAGCCTACTCACCCCGGTCGTGTCGCGCCACCGGAGGGCCGACCACGCGGCGAGGGCCGAAACGCACCCGGACGCCGGGCGAGAAGTGAGCGAACGCCCCCCGGTCGAAGCCAGGTAGTCCGGCCGCGGCCAATAACTCGTCTTGTAGCTCCAGAACGATGGCCCGTCGGAGCGGCCACGGCGGATGCTCGACCTGCGTAGCGAAGAACCCGATGCGAGTTGCGGGCAGGGCCAGGGGAGCGGGACTGTACAGCCGCCACCGGCAAGTGAGGAAGCGTTCGAGCTCGGTGAGCTCGGCCGGGGCGATGGGTTCGGACGGCGCCACCGCCAAGCGGAGCGCCGCACCGAAGGATCCGGGCCACCGGCGGCGGCTCTCGTAGCGGACGGTCCGGCGCGTATCCGTGAGTCGCGCCGCGGCCCACACGTATGGGATGCGGTACCAACGCCGCGCCACTAAGACCCCACCGAGACGGGCCGCATCGAGGGAGAGGAACCAGATGCCCCGGCGTCCGTCGGGTCCTCGCACGTAGGTCCGCACGTTCACCTCGGCGAACCGCGACACCCACGGGAGGGCCGGCAAGCCGGGCCTGGTGACGGTCAGCCGGAACGGGACCAGCCCGACCCACGCGGCCCCGTCGAAGGTATCGACCTCGAGTCCGAGGGGAAGTACCCGCTGCACCAAGCCGGGATCGATGGGCCGGTGGATGAAGCTGAGGAGTTCCCAACGCTGGGTCATGACGGCTCGTTCGATGCGCTCCGGCGCCGACGTTGCGAGGTCGTCCGTGATGGCTGCGGGGGCACGCACGTCAGTTGACTTCCTTGGCCGGCCCGGTGGCCGGACCGACCAGCAGAGCCACCATGGTCGCCAGCCCAGACCCGAGGTCGATGAGTCGTTCGGCTCGGGACGTATCTCCCTCGAGGTGAGTGAGGAGCTCGATGCCCAAGAACAGGGCGACGATGGCGAACGCTGCGTCCTCGGCGGGCACGGGCACAGTGATGGGGAGCCCGTCGGTGACCCGAGCGATGGCATCGCGGGCGAAGTCGATCCACGGCTCGACGCGGCGCACGATCTCCGGACCCAGTTCCGGTGCCGAAGATGCCCCGGCGATCATCTCGGCGAGCACCTTGATATGTCCCGACTCTAGATCCTCGCGGTACACGGCGGCCGCGGTGGCCATGAGCTCCGGGAGTGTCTGCACGCCGTCAACGACGTCGCGGTAGCGGGCCATCCGGCGGTCGCTCGTCTCATCCAGCGCCGCGAGGAGGAGTTCGTTTACGCCACCGAAGTGGTAGAAGATCAGCGACTGGTTGAAGCCCCCGACGGCGGCGATGGCCCGTGCGCTCGTGCCTGCGAACCCGTCGCGCTTCAGGGTCTCCAAGGCGGCCTCCACGATCCTGGTCCGCGTCTCCACGCCCCGCGCCCTCCGGGTGTTGGTTCGAGCTTCCGCCACGGCCGCGTCCTCCATCCGATTTGAGCAACTGCTTTGAGCAGATGCTCAAGTATAGGGCAAGGTGTTGGTCCAGGTCAAGGAGCTGGATGGGCGAAGGGTTTCGGGCGGGATCTGACGGGCAAGAGGCCGCCGACCGATCCGCCACTGACGAGACCGATGTCCCGGTGACCTTGGGCCTACGGCTCGGAGCCGGGCGCGTCTCCGGCCGTTGCCCGGGCGATGGCGCGGCGTTCGTGGATGGAGCCGGTGCGGTTCCTCAGGAACCCGCCTTCGCGACCCCGCTTCACGGCCACGATCTCGGCGACGATGGCCGCGGCGATCTCCTCGGGGCCCTCGGCGCCGAGGTCCAGCCCGGCAGGGCCGTGGAGGCGGGCCCGATCGTCGCCCGTGATCGCCACGCCCTCCTCTCGAAGCTCGGTGAGCAGCCGCTGCGTGCGCGCGCCCGGTCCGAGCATGGCGATGAACCGCACCGGCGACGCGAGCAGCGAGCGCACGTAGTCCTTGTCGCGAAGGAAGTTGTGGGTCATCACTACCACGAAGGTCCGTTCGTCCACCGGGGCCACTTTCGCCACGTCCTCCGGCCGCTCCAGGCGCACGAAGTCCGCCGCCTCCGGGAATCGGTCGCGGTTCAGGAACTCGCCGCGGTCGTCTGCCACGATCGGCCGCCAGCCGAGCCCCTCGGCCGCGCGGACCAGCGGCGCGGCGTCGTGGCCGGCACCGCAGATCAGCAGGCGAAGGGGCGGTTCCAGGACCTCGACGAAGGCCCGGGCCTCGCCCGACGACCCCGGCAGGTCGCGGATCTCGCTCCGGTCCGAGGCGAGGAGATCGAGGGCGGCCTCTCTCCCCGCGTCGTCGAGGTCGCCGTCGCCGAGCGACTTCTCGGTCGAGCCGTCGGGGCGGACCAGCATCCGGTCGCCCCGCTCAACGCCGGGGACCGACGAGTCGAGCACCGTGATCATTGAGATGGGCCGTTCCTCCTCGAGGGCCATGCGGAGCGCCCCGGCCACCTCGGCGGCCTTCTCCGCCGGCTCGACGAACAGCTCGATGGCGCCGTTGCATCCGAGGCCCCACCCCCACACGGCCTCGTCGTCGGCGGTGAGGTCGAAGGACACGATGCGCGCCACGCCCTCCTGCATCACGATGCGGCCCACATCGGCCACGTCGTTCTCCAGGCACCCGCCGCTGATGTTGCCGATGAGGTCGCCCTCCTCCGGCACGAGGAGCCGCGCGCCCGGACGGCGGTACGTGGAGCCGCGAACGGCCACGATCGTGGCGAGCGCCATCTTCTCGCCCCGCTCGTGGAGCGATTCGATCGAGGCAAGGACGTCGCTGATCTCGCTCATCCGTTCGATCCCGCCCGCCCGCGCTTCGCTCTCATCCGTTCGATCCCGCCCGCCCCCGCTTCGCTCTCATCCGTTCGTTCCCGCCCGCCCCCGCTTCGCTCTCCCCGTGACAACCTCGAACCGGGCAGGGTCGGCTTCGAACCGCTCCCGGCAGCCGACCGAGCAGAAATAGTACGTGCGTCCCGCATGGGTCGAACGATGACGGGCCGTGGCCACGTCCACGGTCATGTGGCACACGGGGTCCACCGCCTCGTGCCGCGGCTCCGCCGCCGGGATCCCGCCCTCCAGCGCGCCGGCCGCCCGGTCGCGCACCAGCTCGGCCAGGATGGCCACGGCGATCTCCTCGTGGGACACCCGGCCGAGATCCAGGCCGGCCGGCGCGCGCACGCGGGCCAGGGTATCCACGGGGAGGCCGCGATCCCGCAGATACCCCAGGACCGCCTGGGCCCGCTTGCGCGAGGCCACCAGGCCAACGTATGCGGCAGGCGTGGCGAGGGCGCGCTCAAGGGCGTCCTCGTCGTAGTGGCCCTGGGTGGCCACCACGATCCACGAACGATCGGTGACGCTCGCCTGCTCCAGGTCGAGCTTGGAAACCACTTGTCCCGCTCGCGGGTAGTCCTCGGCCCGGCCGCCGTCGTCCACCACCACCGTCCGCCACCCCAAGTCCCCGGCCATCGCGGCCAACGCGGCCACGGCGGGAGAACGTCCGATCACGACGAGGTGCGGTTGCGGCAACACCGGTTCCACGTAGACCTCCAGGGCTCCCTCGCTCTGGCAGGCGATGGGGACCGTCACGACCCCTGCCCGCCCTCGCGCGTCCAGCTCCTCCGGGGGGCCCAGGAACAGCAGGCGAGGGGCTCCCTCCTCCAGGGCTCGAAGCGACTCCCGGATCACCGTTGGCTCGGCACAGGCCCCGCCCAGCCACCCCCGAACCCTTCCGTCGGGGGTGATCAGGGCGGTGGAGCCTTCCTTGCCGGAAGATGGCGCCCGCCGCCAGACCACGGTGGCCAGGACGAACGGCTCCCCGCGTCGAGACAGCTCCGCGGCGACCTGCAGTACGTCGGGCCTCAACCCCCCGAGCCGCCCTTCGCGGTCTGGATGGCCTCCCATACCTTGGCCGACGTGAGCGGCATGTCGATGTTTCGAACCCCGAGCGGCCACAGGGCGTCGATCACCGCGTTTACGAACGCGGCCGGCGACCCTACGGTGGCCGACTCGCCGACGCCCTTCGCGCCGATCGGGTGATGCGGCGAGGGCGTGACCGTCTCGAACGTCTCGAACCTCGGGGTCTCCCACGCCGTCGGCAACAGGTAGTCGGTGAAGTTGGCTCCGATGCAGTTGCCGTCCTCGTCGAACGTGATCAGCTCCATGGCCGCCGTCCCGTACCCCTCGCACAAGCCCCCGTGGATCTGGCCTTCGACGATCATCGGGTTGATCCGGACCCCACAGTCGTCCACGGCGACCATGCGGCGGACCCTCCACACGCCGGTCTCGGGGTCCACGTCGACCACGACTGCGTAGGTCCCGAACGGGAACGTGAGGTTCGGCGGGTCGTAGTAGTAGACGCCCTCCAGGCCGGGCTCCAGGCCATCGGGGAAGTTGGTGTACGCGGCGAAGGCCACGTCCTGGATCGTGACGACCTTGTCCGGCGCGCCCCTCACGGTGAACCGTCCCTTGGAGAACTCGATGTCCTCCTCGGAGACCTCGAGGAGGTGCGCCGCGATCTTCGCGGCCTTCTCGCGGACCCGGCGGGCGACCATCGCCGTCGCCGCGCCCGAGACCGGCGTCGAGCGCGACGCGTAGGTCCCGAGGCCATAGGGGGTGTTGTCGGTGTCCCCGTGCATGACCTTGATGTCCTCGGGCTGGATCCCGATCTCCTCGGCCACGATCTGGGCGAACGTGGTCTCGTGGCCTTGCCCCTGGGTCTGGACGCTGATCTTCAGGATGGCCTTGCCGGTCGGGTGGATCCGCAGCTCGGCCCCGTCGCTCATCTTCAGGCCGAGGATGTCGTAGTCCTTATGCGGGCCGGCCCCCACGATCTCGGTGAACGACGCCAGCCCGATCCCCACGAGCTCGCCGCGGGCTCGGGCCTCCTCCTGTTCCTTGCGGAGCTCCCGGTAGCTCACCTTCTCCAGGGCCATGTTCATGGCCCCGTGGTAGTCACCGGAGTCGTACACGAACCCCGTGGCGGACGTGTACGGGAACTGGTCCTTCTTGATGAAGTTCTTCAGCCGGAGATCGGCCGGGTCCATGGCGAGCTCGTACGCGGCATTCTGCACCAGGCGCTCGATCATGTACGACGCCTCCGTAACCCGGAATGAGCACCGGTACGCTACGCCGCCGGGCGCCTTATTCGTGTAGGCGCCGTCGGCCGCGATGTGTGCTGCGGGAAGGTCGTAGGAGCCGGTCACGATGTGGAACAGCCCGACCTTGAACTTCGATGGCTGCGCGTCGGCGTGGAAGGCGCCCTCGTCGGCCAGGAGCGACACCCGAAGGCCGGTCATCGTGCCGTCCTTCTTCAGGGCCATCTCTCCATGCATGTGGAAGTCGCGGGCGAACCCGGTGGAGATGAGGTTCTCGGTGCGGTCCTCGATCCACTTCACCGGGCGTCCCAGCAGGAGCGACGCGGCCGTGGCGACCACGTACCCCGGGTAGACCGGAACCTTGTTCCCGAACCCTCCCCCGATGTCCGGGGAGACGATCCGGATCTTCTCCTCGGGCAACCCCGCCACCAGGGCGAACACCGTTCGGATGGCGTGGGGCGCCTGTGAGGTCATGTAGATCGTGGCCTGGCCCGTCGCCGGGTTGACGTCGGCCACGCAGCCGCAGGTCTCCACGGGGGCGGGGTGCGACCTCGGGTAGTGGGTATCGAGCGAGACCACAACGTCCGCCTGGCCGAAGGCCTTGTCGGTGGCGTCCTTGTCGCCCGACTCCCAGTGGTAGATATGGTTGGAGCTCTGCCCCTCCTTGTCGGTGCGGATGATCGGGGCGCTCTCTTCGATGGCCCGCTGCGGCGTCACGATGGGTTCGAGCGGTTCGTAGTCCACCATGATCAGCTCCAGGGCGTCCTTGGCCGTGTACAGGTCCTCCGCGATGACCGCGGCGACCTCCTGGCCCTGGAACCGGACCTTGTCCGTCGCCAACACCGCCTGGGTGTCGCCCGAGAGCGTCGGCATCCAGGCCAGGTTGTGCTGGGCCATGAGCTCGCCGGTCACCACGGCCACCACGCCGGGAAGACCCTGGGCCTTGGACCCGTCGATGCCGTTGAGCCTCGCGTGCGCGTACGGGCTGCGAAGGATGGCCATGTGGAGCATCCCTGGCAGCTTGACGTCGTCGACGTAGGTGCCCTTTCCTTGGATGAACCGGTCGTCCTCCTTCCGCCTGACCCGGTGTCCCAGCCCGCGGATCTCTTCGGTCTCGCTCGCCATCGATGCTCCCCTCTAGACCTTGGCCGGTTCGGTCGCGCCGGACTTGATCCGGGCCGCGTGCTGGATGGCCTTCACGATGTTCATATAGCCGGTGCACCGGCAGATGTTCCCGGAGATGGCCCACCGGACGTCCTCGTCGGACGGATCCGCGTTGTGCTCGAGGAGGGCCCTGCCCACCAGCATCATCCCCGGCGTGCAGAATCCGCACTGGAGGCCGTGCTCCTCCTTGAACGCCACTTGCATCGGGTCGAGCTGGCCCCCCGCGGCCAGCCCTTCAACGGTCGTGATCGCTCGGCCATCAGCTTGAACGCCGAACACGGTGCACGACTTCACCGGGGTTCCGTCGAGGAGGACGGTGCACGCACCGCAGCTCGTGGTGTCGCATCCCTCGTGGGTTCCGGTCAGCCCGAACACGTCCCGGATCAGGTGGACCAGGAGGAGCCGGGGCTCCACGTCGGCGGTTCGCTCGGCTCCGTTGACGTCGACCGTGATCTTCATCCTGGCCCCCTCAAGCCGCTCGGGCCATGTCGATCGCCATGGCCAGTCCTCGCCGCACGAACAACTCGACCACGTGGCGCTTGTACTGGGCCGACCCCCGCACGTCCGTCACCGGGTTCGTGGCCGCCGCGGCCAGCCGTCCGGCCTCCGCGAACAAGCCGTCGCCGGGCTCCGCTTCGGCCAGGGCGGCTTCGGCCTCGGTTGCCTGGACGTTCTTCGTGCCGACCGCGGTGAGCCCGATGCCGGCTCGGGCGATCCTCCCGTCGTCCATGGCGACGTGGATCGCCGCGGCCACGGTGGCGAAGTCGCCCACCTTCCGCTCCAACTTCAGGTAGGTGCCGCCGGTCCGGCCGGCCGGCGCCGGCACCCGGACCTCGGTAACGAGCTCGTCGGGTTCCAGGGCGGTGGTGAAGATGTCCTGGAAGAACTGGCCGATCGGGATGTGGCGCTCCCCTCGCGCGCTGCGCGCCACCACCGTCGCCCCCATGGCCAGCATCACCGCGCCCCAGTCGCCGGCCGGGTCCGCGTGCGCCAGGGAGCCGCATACCGTGCCGAGGTTGCGGACGATAGGGTCGGCGATCTGGGGCGCCGCGGCTGCCAGAACGGGGAAGCGCGCGGACACGAGCTCCGAGGCGGCCACCTGGTTGTGGCGGACCAGGGCCCCGATGCGAAGGGCGCCGCCGTCCTCGGCGATGCCGTCCAATCCGGGGACCCGGTTCACGTCCACCAGGTGAGCGGGCGCGGCGAATCGGAACTTCAGGAGCGGGATGAGGCTCTGGCCCCCGGCGAGGAGCTTTGCCTCCTGCAGCGAAGACATCAGCTGGAGGGCCTCATCGAGGGAGTTGGGCCGGTGGTACTCGAACGGTGCTGGCAGCATCTGGACCTCCCTCTGGGCTACGGACGGCGACGACCTGTGGATTATCGCCCCGCGCTATCTTCGAAGGGAAATGGCCACCTCCACCCCCAGCACCGCCGAGGCGTCGAACCGGGGCTTCTGGCTGGTCGTCGGCCCCCTCGCGGCGGTCAGCACCCTGCTGGTGGCTCTGATCTTCCTGAACCGGCCTGACGCCGAACGTGCCTCGGAGTTCACGGCTCGGGACAACCTGCGGACCGCGCTCGACGCCGCGGAGGCTGTCCGGCAAGAAGAGGGCACGTTCGCCGCGGCCACGGCCCTCCGCCTCCGAGAGGTCGAATCGGACCTGCTGTTCATCGACCCCGACCAGGCCTCCAACAACTCCGAGGTCATCAGTGTGTTCGCCTCCGGATCGGTGTGGGCGGCCGCCGCTCGGGCCGAGACCGGTGCCTGCTTCTGGGTACGGGCTCGGCCGGAAGGCCCCACGGCCTTCGGCACCAGTACCGATTGCAGCGGCGAGGCGGCGAGCACGGGGCGAGCCGGACCCGAAGGCTGGCCATCCCCCTGAACCGGTCCGGGCGCTCGCCGGGCGCTCGCCCTGCCGCGCGCCCGCC
>JBOGVG010000211.1:0-6287 GCA_050692435.1 Actinomycetota bacterium | reverse complement strand
TCTGGTCCTGGTCGAGGTCGTGGAACAGCCCGGTCAGCGCCCACAGGTCCTCGTCCTCCCCGAACCGCCGGGCCAGGGCCCGCATCACCCCTTCGACCGAGATCAGGTGGCGGACCGTGGTCTCCTTATCGGCACGGTCCCTGCACAGCGCGATGGCGGCGTCGCGATCCATGACTTCTCCTTACGACAAGGTCGGTGCGGGAGTCGCCATCCGCACGTGGACCGGGACGCTCGTCACGACCACGTTCGGCTCGAACAGGAGCAGCCGCTTGATGTAGAAGGCCGTCTGGTTGTGGAGCAGGTTCTCCCACCAGTGGGCCGGGATCAGCTCGGGGAGAATGACGGTGACGATGGTGTCTCGCCGCTTCGTGTGCTTGCGGATCTCCGCAAGGAGCGGATCGCCCAGGTCACGGAAGGGTGCCTCGACCAAGATAAGCGGCACATCCATATGTCGGTCGTGCCATCCCTCGATGATCGGTTCCACCTCCTCCGGGTCGGTTACGAAGAACAACCCTTCCACGGCCGCCGGGTTGAGGGATTTGGCATACACAACGGCCCGGACCGTCGCGTCATGGATACCGGACACGGGGACCAGCGCGACGATCCGCTCGGGCTCGACCGGCCGTTCAGCGTGGGCCTCCGCGGCCACTCGCTCCTCTGGGAGGAGGGGCACGTCGGTGACCACGATCCCCTCCTCGAACAGGAGAGAGGTCTTGACCATCAGGGCCGAGCGGTTCCGGAGGAACTGCAGCCAGGAGCGCCCGGACAGTACCTCGGGGACTATGACGGTTACGAAGTCGCCCGGGTCCCGCTCCAGACCGTGGAGGTACCGGCGGAGCTCTCGCACCAGGTGCTCCTGGGCATTCGGGAGCAGCTCCAGGTCCCCCAGGCGGGGGCATCGCACGTCCCATTCGACGGCGGCCGATCGATAGTCCCCAACCGGGCCCACCCACAGCGGCCGCACCCGCTCGGGCCGGATGGCACGCAGGTAGGCCACGGCGTCGGCCGTGGCCGGCCCGAGGTCGGGGACAAGGACGACGAACACGTTCCGAGCCTCCTGCTTGGCCGTGAGGTGGCCGGCCCGCAGGGCGGCTCCGACGCGAAGGTAGTGGCGGTGAACGGCGAGGAAGAACGCCACGATCACGGGGATGGCGGCGATCACGATCCACGCCCCTCCCCGGAACTTCGTGATGGTCACGATCACGAGGACCAGTCCCGTGGCGACGGCCCCGATACCGTTGATGATCGCGCTCCGCCGCCAGTTCTCCCCCTTGGTGCGGACCCATCGGGCGACCATCCCGGCCTGGGACAGCGTGAAGGCGGTGAACACGCCGACAACGTAGAGCTGGATCAGGCTCGTGAGGTTCGCATCGAAGATCCAGATCAGCAGCGACGCCAGCGCTGCGAGAACCAGCACCCCGTTGGAGAACACCAGGCGGTCGCCGCGGTTGCGAAACTGGGACGGCATGAACCGGTCACGGGCCAGGATCGAGGACAGGCGGGGGAAGTCCTGGAATGAGGTGTTCGCCGCGAGCACCAGGATGCCGGCTGTGAAGACCTGGAGCACGTAGAACAGTGCATTGCCGTCCCCGAACACGGTCTCCCCGATCTGCGCCAGGACCGACTTCGACGAGGCGATGTCGTGGGTGACGCGAACCTCCAGCAGCCCGGCCAACAGCGTGATGCCGAGGAACATCGAGATGCTGATGGCGGCCATGACCGCCAACGTGCTCGCCGCGTTCTTGGCCTGGGGACGGCGGAACGCCTGTACGCCATCGGCGATGGCCTCGACTCCCGTGAGGGCGGTGGCGCCCGAGGAGAATGCCTTCAGCACCAAGAACAGGGTGAGCGCCGTCTCCTCCTCCAGGATCAGTGTGGACGTGGACGCCTCTGGGCACCCCCCCGTGCACAGCGCCAGGCCGACGACGACGGTGAGGAACACCATGGCGACGAAGCCGTAGGTGGGGAAGGCGAAGAGCATCCCCGCCTCCTTCACGCCCCGAAGGTTGACCAGGGTGACGAAGGCGACCAGGACGACGGCCATCGCCACCTTCTGGTCGGCCAGGCCCGGTACCGCGGAGGTGATGGCGATGGTCCCGGCGGTCACGCTCACCGCCACGGTGAGCACGTAGTCGGTGAGGATGGCCGCCGCCGCCACGAGCCCCGGAATCGTCCCCAGGTTCTCCCTGGCCACGATGTAGGACCCGCCGCCTCGGGGGTAGGCCCGCACCGTCTGCCGATACGACGTCACCACGATCACCAGGAGGATCGCGATGGCCGTGGCGATCGGCAGCTTCAGCCTGAGCGCCGCGGCTCCCGCGGTGAGGAGCACGAGCATCATCTCCTCGGTCGCATACGCCACCGAGGACAGGGGGTCGGAGGAGAAGACCGGGAGCGCCAGGTACTTGGGCAGCAGCTGGTGCTCCTGCTTGTTCGTGGCCAGGGCGCGCCCGATCAGCAGGCGCTTCAGCACCTCGCCCGGCGAGCCCGATCGCGTTGTACTGGCCACCCTGGCGATTCTAGGACCGCTCGGCGATCCACCGGTACCCGACGCCGGGCTCGGTGAGGATGAGCGTTGGGGCCGCCGCACGGTCGCCCAGTTTCCGCCGGAGGGCTCGGACGTACACTCGGAGATAGTGGCTCTCATCGCCGTACCCGCGGCCCCAGATCCTTCGCAGGAGCCACTGGTGGGTGAGGAGTTTGCCGGGGTTGGAGACGAACGCTTCCAGAAGCGCGTATTCCGTCTTGGTGACGTGCACCATCTCCCCTGCCAAGGTCACGAGCTGCCGACCCAGATCGACCTCAACCTCGCCGAAACGCAGGACGGACGGGCCCGGCTCCTCACCGTGTGCCCTGCGGAGCTGGGCGCGTAGTCGGGCGAGCACCTCGTCCATCCCGAATGGCTTCGTCACATAATCGTCGGCCCCCGCATCGAGGGCCGCCACCTTGTCGGCCTGCCGATCCCGGACGGACAGGACGATGACCGGAACCTCGGAGAACGCTCGGACCCGCCGGATCACCTCCGTGCCGTCCAGGTCGGGGAGGCCGAGGTCGAGGAACACGAGATCGGGAGAGGCCTCCGCCGCGGCCACCACGGCTTCCTCCCCGGTCCCGGCTGTGCGGACCGCGTAACCGTGGGCCTCCAGGCTGGTACGCAGGGCACGGCGGATCTGCGGTTCGTCGTCGACCACCAGGACATTGGTCAATGCACGGGCTCCTGCCTGACCGGCTCGGTGTCTGCCACCGGAAGCTCGAACACGACGGCGGTTCCGCCCGAGGGAGACCCCTCGATCCAGATCCGCCCGCCGTGGGCGAGCACGATGGCCCGGGCGATGGCCAGGCCGAGGCCGCTCCCGCTCCGCCCGCCTTCGGATTCGCGGCGGTGGAACGCATCGAACACCCGCTCACGCTCGTCCACCGGGATGCCCGGCCCCTGGTCGGCCAGGCGGACCCGCACCGAGCCGTGCCACTGGGCCGCCGAGATCAGGATCTCTCCGCCCGGTGGCGAGAACCGCACCGCGTTCTCCAGCAGGTTCGAGAGGACCTGGTCGATCTGGACAGGGTCCATCGGCGCATCCGGAAGGTCCGGGCGGATGATGGATCGGACTCGCACGTTCCCGAGGGCCGGCCCCATCCGGTGGAGCACGGACTCGATCACGTCCTCGATGACCGTGGGCTCCTTCGCCGGGACCAGGGCGCCGGCGCGCACCTTCGCCAGGTCGAGGATGTTGCCGATCAGCCGGTTCAGCCGGTCCGTCTCCTCGAGCACGGCACGGAGGAGCTCGCGCCGCTGGCCCTCGTCGAGACTCACACCTTGGTCCAGGAGGCTCGTGACGCTGGCCTTGATGCCCGCCAGCGGGGTGCGGAGGTCGTGGGTGACCGACGAGAACAGCGCCGCCCGGAGCTGGTCGGTCTTGGCCTGAAGGCGAGCCCCCTCCACCTGACGGTCGAGCCGTAGGCGCTCGACCGCCACCGCGACCTGCTTGGCGCAGGCCTCCAGGAACCCGCGGTCCTCGTCCGAGAGAGGCTCCAGCTGGCCGCCGGGCACGGCGGTCAGGATCCCGAGTGAGGCCTCGCCCACGGCCAGCTGCACAACGATCGGGGGCCCTTCCCCTTCGCCCGGACGTTCGCTGCTCCCGTCAGCGACGAGGTCGTCGGCCCGGACCTGGATCTCGCAGCGAGCCAGGCCGAAGGCCGCAAGGAGCGCCCCGGCGAACTCGGTGAGCACGCGCTCGAGGCGCTCGCTCGACTGGAGCCTGGTCGCGAAGTAGCTGAGGAGCTTGGTCTCCTGTTCCCTTCTGGTCGCGCGGCTCCGCTCGTCGAGCGCGAGCGCGAGGAGGGCTCCGACGATCACGGCCACGATCAGGAACACCATGAGCGCGACCAGGTCCTCGGCCTGACCGACTCGGAACGTGTGTCGCGGCGGCGTGAAGAAGTAGTTCAGCCCCAGGAAAGCGAGGAGGGCCGAGGCAAGCCCGCTCCACAACCCGCCGACCGCCGCCGCGGCGACGATGGCGAGCAGGTACAGGGAGGCGGCGCTGGCGTCCCCACCGTGGAACGACAGGGCGACCAGCGTCGCCGCAAGGGGAGCAGCGATCGTTACGACCGCGCTTAGGAGCCACGACGTACGCACCGGGCGGAACCGCCGCATCACGCCTCCACGCTAGCGGCTCCTACGGGATCTTCACGCCCCAGGCCGCGTCTTTCACGGATCGTTTACGCGGGCCGGCCGACACTGCTCACGTGCAACGGAGCGTACAGCCGATGGCCCAAACCCAGGAGGGCCTACGACCAACTCAGTCGGGAGGCCCGAAGGCCCTCCCCCCGGGGCCGGCGTACGCGATCAAGCGCGCCGTCCTGGGGCCCGCCCTGCCGACGGCGCACCTCGTGCACGAGCGACTGGGGAAGCCCACCGCGCTCGCGGTGTTCGCGTCCGACAACCTCTCCTCGGTGGCCTACGCGACCGAGGAGATCCTGAAGGTCGCAGTCCCAGTCGCGGGGGCCGCCGCGTTCGGCCTCCTCATGCCGGTCACGTACGCGATCCTGGCCGTCCTGGCGATCCTGTTGTTCTCCTACCGGCAGACCATCAAGGCCTACCCCAGCGCCGGCGGCGCCTACATCGTCACGAAGGACAACTTCGGGCTGCTCCCGGCGCAGCTCGCCGGGGTGGCCCTCCTCACCGACTACGTCTTGACGGTGGCGGTCTCGGTGGCGGCCGGCGTGGCGGCCATCACCTCCGCAGCGGGGAGCCTGTACCCGTACCGGGTCTGGCTGTCGGTGCTCTGCATCTGGTTCATCGCGTGGGGGAACCTGCGCGGCGTGCGGGAGTCCGGTCGGATGTTCGCCGTCCCCACGTACTTCTTCATCGCCATGATGTTCACGCTGCTTGGCCTGGGATTCTATCGGGCACTTACCGGGGATCTGCACCCGCTCCCGCTCCCCGACGAGACCCTCCGGACCACCGGCGCCATCGGGATGTTCCTCGTTCTCCACGCCTTCGCCTCTGGCGGCGCGGCGGTGACCGGGGTCGAGGCCATCTCGAATGGCATTCCCGCCTTCAAGCCGCCGGAGTGGAGGAATGCCAGGACGACCCTGATGTGGATGGGGAGCATCCTGGGGGTGATGTTCCTGGGCCTGTCCTTCCTGGCCTTCCGCCTCCAGGTCGTCCCCACCGAAGGCAAGACCGTGATCTCACAGATCGGGCGAGCGGTGTTCGGAAGCGGGGCGTCGGGTACGGCGATGTTCCTCATGCTCCAGGTCGGAACGACGCTGATCCTGATCCTCGCAGCCAACACGTCTTTCGCCGACTTCCCGCGCCTGGCGAACTTCCAAGCAACCGATAACTTCATGCCACGGCAACTGACCCAGCGCGGGCATCGGTTGGTGTTCTCCAACGGCATCGTGGGCCTGGCCCTCGCGGCCACCGTGCTGGTCGTGGCGTTCCAGGCCGACGTGCACCGGCTGATCCCTCTGTACGCGATCGGCGTGTTCACCTCGTTCACGCTGTCGCAGGCCGGCATGGCCCGGCGGCATCTCCGAATCAGGGAGCCCCGGTGGCGCCGTAGCCTGCTCATCAACGGCTTTGGCGCCTTCACGACCGCGGTCGTCACGGTGATCATCGGCTACACGAAATTCCTCGATGGCGCATGGGCAATCGTGCTCTTCGTGCCGGTGATGGTGTGGCTGCTGGTCCGGCTGAACCGCCAGTACGAGCGGGAGCGCGAGGAGCTGGACGAGGACCTGCCCCGGTTCGACGCCTCCGACATCCGCCGCCCTATCGCGCTGGT
>JBOGVG010000210.1:0-3365 GCA_050692435.1 Actinomycetota bacterium | reverse complement strand
CGCATCGATCGCGGACGTCAGCTGTCCTGACACGAGCCTCCCTTCCCGGGCGGCGAGTCCAGCATCATCTGAGGGGACGGGCCCGCCCGTCAATCTCGGAGTCTCTCGATCCGCGCGAGAAGACCTTCGCCAACTCCGCGCTGGTCGCGACCTTCCAGAGGTGGCCGTCGGGGTCGCTGAAGTACCCGAAGTACCCGTACGGAGAGGCCGCTGCTTCCCTCACGACGTCGCCGCCGGCCGCCACGGCGGTTGCCATGACCTCGTCCACGGTTTCTCTCGACGGGACGATGTAGTGGAACGACACACCCCGGAATCCTGATCCCTCGGAAGGGACGCCGGCATCCTGGGCCGCGGCCTCCCATTCGTACAGGGCCAGTGAGGACGATCCCTCACCCATGTTGAACGACACGAAGTTCGGATAGTCCTGGTAGATCGTGCAGCCCAAGCCTTCCCCGTAGAACTTCTTGGAGCGGGCCAGGTCCTCGACCCCGATCATGATGGTGGTCATCTGGAGAGCCACGATTGCCTCCTTCTCCGCCGCGCCAATGCACAACCCTATTTGACGAGACGAAGGCGGCAACGTCTGACGAGACGAACACGAGGTGATCCGGGGCCAACTGGACCGTCAGGCGCTCGCGATGACCTCGACCGGCTCCCCCATCGACGCCCGGCGCTCGGCCTCGCGCGATGCGATGTGCCGGGCGATGTACTTCGCGTCCCTGCCGACGCCGGCGATCACGTCTGAGGACACGCCAAACTGGAAGACCAGGCCCATGAAGTACAGGCCCGGCTCGGAGCGCACGATCCCGCGATCGTGAACCGGTAGGCCGTCCTCTCCGAAGACCCGCAGGTCGATCCACCGGTAGTCCTGGCGGAACCCGGTGGACCAGATGACGTTCGCCACCTCGAGGACCCGGCCGTCGTCCAAGACCGGAAGGCCGTCACGCGCGCCGACGATCCTCGGGACGCGTTGGACCCCAAGGCCGATCAGATCCTTCGCCTTCACCCTGATCAGGGGAGTGGCCTTCGTGGCGAGCTTGAGGCCGATCCTCCGGCCGAGAGGAGTCCGCTTCGTGAGCACGCGGTGGCCCGCGAACCGAACCACACGGAAGAGGGTCCGGGCGGCTCCCGGTCCATGCCGGACCGGGATCTGGCCGGATTCCTTGCCGGACAGCCACGTGGGGTGACTCCTGGCCACCTCGGACGTGATCTCGGCGCCCGAGTTCCCGACGCCGACGACGAAGACGTCGCCCGAGGCCAGTTGCCCGGGATTCCGGTACTCGCTCGAGTGCAGCTGCACGATGCCGGGATCCAGATCGAACGCGAATCCCGGGACCTTCGGGATGCGGAACGCGCCCGTCGCCACCACCACGCGGTGGGCCTCGAACCGGCGATCGCCGGAGGTCACCACGTAGCGGTTCCCATCCCGCCGCAGCCCGCTGACGCTCACGCCGGTTCGGACCGGGAGGTCGAAGCGCGCCGCGTATGACTCGAGGTAGTCCGCGAACTCGTCTTTCGTGGGAAAAGTCCACTTGGGGGCGGGGAACCTCATCCCCCGCAGGCCGTTGAAATGGGCCGGCGTGAACAGGCGAAGCGAGTCCCACCGGTTGCGCCAGGAGTCGCCGATCCGATCGCCGGCGTCCAGGATCATGAACGGGACGCCCCGCTTGGCCAGGTGGTATCCCGCGGCCAGGCCCGCCTGGCCTCCTCCGATGATCACCGTCTCGAACCGCTCCGCGCCGTCGCTGCCCATCCCGGCCACCTCCTCGATCGTCGTGGGTGACCGTAGGGCGGAGCCGAGGCCCGGCTCATCGCCGGAACCAGCCAAAAGTCGAGCCGGGGGCATGGTGAGAAATCACCACGAGGGCGGAACGATCAGACCAGGCCGCGCTCGAAGGCGAACGCCGTCGCCGCGCTGCGGGACGACACGTTCAGCTTCGTGAAGATGTTCTGGACGTGGCGAGCGACGGTGTGCTCGCTGATCACGAGCTCGCCGGCAATCGCACGATTTGACTTGCCGGCGGCGACGAGGCGGAGGACCTCCGCCTCGCGGCCGTGAGGCCGCCGGGGAGTTCCCCAGGACCCGCCAAGAGCGCCTCGACCGTCGCCACGTCCCGGACCGCTCCGAGGCGTTCGAACGCACCGAGCGCCGCCCGGAGCTCCGCTCGTCCGCCGTCCTCGTCCCCGACGGCGCGCGCAGCCTGGCCGCACAGCCTCCGCGCATGAGCGGCCTCGTAAGGAAGCCGAAGGTTCTGCCAGGAGGTACAGGCCCGTCGGAGACACTCCAAGGCAGCGGGCGCGTCGGCCTGCGCAAGCAAGAGCCCTCCCCGCGCCGTGTCGACCGTGGCTGTCAGCGCAGCGGTCGGGAACGCGTACGCAGTCGCCTCGAGCTCCTCGACGGCCACGGACGCCTCGTCGAGCTCGCCGGCGTCGAGCGCCACGTCGACCCAGGCCGAGAGGAGCTTCGCGCGGCGCAGCGGGTTCCCCGACTCGGCCGCGATCGCAACCTGGAGCGCGCTTCGGGCAGCATCCACGTTCCTCCCCGCGAGCCGGAGGAGGGCGGATCCGGGTTGCGGCTCGAACCCGAGCTCTTGGGCGAGGGTGAACGCTTCCTCCGCGCCGTCGTGGTTGCCGGCGCGGCGACGGGCCTCGCCGGCCTGATACCACGCGGCACCCGAGGCCACCGGATCCAGGCGCATCAGCTCCTCCGAGGCCCGCGATGCTTCCGCCTCGGCCTCGGACCACGCCCCTCGCAGGATCGCAAGCTCGGCCCGGTTGATGCGGCACAGGCCGGGAAAATGCGACTCCCCGGGAACGGTCTCGCACCATGCTCGCGCCGCGTCGCTCCACTCGCCGGCGCGCCCGACGTCGCCCAGTTGCAAGCACGCCTCGATCACGTCGCAGTAGACGACCCCGGTGAAGAGGGGGCTGACCTCTCCCGCCAGGACGGACGTCATCGCCTCATCGAGCAGGGCGACGCCTTCGGGAACCCTGCCCGAGGAGATGTGGGCCAGGCCTTCGAGGTGGATCCCCAGCGCGATCAGATCGCGGTCCCCGAAGCGCTGCCCGATCTGGGTTGCCTTCCTGGCGAGCCCGAGGGCGCGCTCGGGGTCGCCGGTGAACCGGGCCACGTTCGCCTCGACCATCGCCAGGAAGCCGTGCTCGACGCACTCGGGCTCCTCCCGGAGGTGTCGTTGGGCCCGCATGAGCCAGCCCCCGGCGACGGCGGGCTCGCGGCGGGTGAAGTGCTCGACGCAGAGCCGCGCGGCCATCCTCGCCGACGCGCGATCATCGGACCGGGCGGCGTAGGCCGCGTACGCCTTCTGCCGGGCGGCGATGGATTCCTCCCACCGGGAGACCCACCA
>JBOGVG010000209.1:0-4429 GCA_050692435.1 Actinomycetota bacterium | reverse complement strand
GCCTACACGTATGGTCACCCAGGCTCCCTCCGCCCACGGCCCGACTCCCTGGCCCATCCTATATGTCGGCCCGGCCGGCCTAAAGATGTAGTAACAATCTTGGCGAGCCCCTGACCAGGGGAGAAGTTCGCCCTGCCAACCTGCTGCCAACCGGGTGACCCTCGAGAGCATCTCGATCATCTCGTGATCTCTGAGCCGCGATCCGAACGAACTCTCGGTGAAGCGCATCCCATCCGACCGCCGCAAGAGGATGGGTCTTTTGCAGGTGATTCTTTTTGGCCGAATGACCTATCCCAGGAATGAGGGTCCGCTGCTACCCTCGGGGGACAGAAGAATCCCCCGAATGGGGGGTCCGAAAGAAGGGAAGGCACAGGGTGAACACTTATCTCCCCGTCCTGCGGATAGCATTCGGCGCGGTTGCGGCGGTCATCATCTTCCTGGTCGTCCAGTCCGCCCTGGAAGCCTTCTCCCAGACCACCACCGTGCTGGCCGGCACGTAGCCGCTTCGAGCACCTTCTGTAGGCTCTCCAGCCACCGCACGGATCGCCTGGCCTCTTCGACGTCCAGCGCCGGACCCGAGGCGTGACGCCGCACAATGAACCGAGGCGGGTGCCGGCTAGAAGATGTAGTACCAGTTCACGAACAGCACCACGAGGAGCGCGAGCCCGGCGGCCCCCACGGCGGCCACGGCCTTCTCGGGGATGCGCCAGCGCTCGGTGAGCTCCGCCAAGGCCCAGAACGCCGGGAACAGGGGAAGAACGAACCGGGGCATCGACATGAGCGGGCGGTCCGCGAACACGAACGAGAGGGGAATCAGCAGGCCGCCCCACAGGTACACCGAATACGAGGGCCGGTAACGGAGCAAAGCGAAGACCGATGCTCCGACCACCGGCACAACGATCAGCCAGTCGATCAGCCAGTACCCGCCGTTCGCATTCCCCAGGTACCGGAACGCATCACGCGTGCCATCGACAAGGGTGGCCCACGGCCAGGAAAACGTTCGCTGCCAATTGGCCTGCTGGTCGACGGGGGCCAGCCAATCGCCCACCTTCGCCCACCAATATGCGAGGTAGGCCAGCGTGCCGAGCCCGACGGCCACCGCCGCTCCAAGACCCGGCAGGACCGACCCGCGACCCTCCGCTCGCTGATGGAAGGCCTCCACGACCAAGGCAGGCGCCAGCACGATCCCGATGTTCCTGGTCAGGGCGGCCAGCGCCCCGGCGGCACCGGCCGCCGCCCATCTCCGGGATCTCGCCGCCCAGTAGGTCGTCGCCGACAGGAGCAGGAACAACGACTCGCTGTAGGGAGCAAAGAAGAAGAAAGACGTGGGGAACAGCGCGACGAGCACGACGGTCCGTCGTGCCGTCGCGATCGAGCGCTCCGACGCCGTGAGGGCGTACACCACGCACAGCCCACAGGCGATCGCGGCGTTCGAGAACAAAAGCGAGGCCGCGAATGGATGGCCCCCCATGACCCACGAGACCGTCCGGATGGCCAGTGGGTACAAGGGGAAGAAGGCAGCACTCCCATCACCTGTCCGGTACCCGCTCGAGGCGATCCGCAGGAACCACAGCGCGTCGAACCGTTCGAAGCTGGTGAAGGCGTTCTGCCATCCGGGGTCGGGAAGGGGCTGCGCTCGCCAGCCGGGGACCGATACGGGCTTGAGCGGAGGGAACAACTCGACGGCCACCAGCCCGAGGATCAGCAGCCCCAAGCGCACCGCGAGGAAGACCGTCAGGCTGTAGCGGATCCCCTCCCGTGACTCGGACCTCACGCGGGAACGTCCGCCAGCGCGGGGGCGGGAGACTCACGTACGTCCTCCGACTCCGGCCGGCGAACCCAAGCGACCAGGCACCACACCAGGATGACTGCCCGGACCAGGACGGCCACCTCGAACGCCCCGATGGGAAGCCCGCCCAGGCCTGTGTACCGACCGAACCAGGAGAACCGGGTCAGGAACACCGCCACGTCGACGGCTTCGAATGCAGCGAACAGGCGAAGGTTCGGAAGAGTGAGGGCGAACCAGGGAAGCAACCACAGCCCGTACTGAGGCGAGTACACCTTGTTCGTCAGCAGGAACGTCACCAGCAGGGCGAACCCGAACGTCCACCGGGGGAAGTTCGGCACGACCCTTCGACGGAGCCGGTAGAGCAGGATCGAGGCCGCCGCGAACAGGACGAGCGAAAGGACGTTGATGAGAGGGGTGTGGCCGCAGTACAGCTCGCCGGTGAGGCGATGGCAGGCGATGAACCACAGGCTGTCCCAGTCGGCCGGACGGTCACGGTTGAAGGCGAAGAACTGCCACCAGCTCCTGGGAGCGGCCAACGCGAACGGCAGGTTCACCGCCACCCACGCGCCGGCCCCGGCCCACGCGAGATGGATGCCCCGGTCCGGCTCGCGATCGCGGAACCGTCCCAGGACGAACGGCACGAGCAGGAGGGCGGGATAGAACTTGGCCGCGGCTCCCAAGCCGAGCAGCGCGCCGGCCCAGACGTCGCGCCGGTTCAGGTAGGCGACCGTCGCCGCCGTGGCGAACGCGACCGCAAACAGGTCCCAGTTCATGAAGCCGTAGATGAGGAGCGTGGGCGCGACCGCGAAGTAGAGGGCCCGGGACCCCACGAGTAGGTACAGGCACACGAGCACGACGAACGCCGCGATCGAGAGCAGCAGGACGTTGGAATAGAAGAACCCTGCGAAACCCCCCGACATCCAAGCGGCCACGCGCATTGCGTACATCGAGAGCACCGGGTACTCGTCGCATTTCTGGCCTCTATCAGGGACGCAGGCGTCCAGGTAGGGGAGCCGGCCCCCGGTGAGCTGCTCGGTTCCGTACAGGGCCACGATGTCCGAATAGCAGTACGAGCGATACTGCCGGCCGTCGCCCCAGTCGCCGCCCGCGCAGGGAGCCTTCAGCGTGATCCCCAGCGCCAGCGTGCCCGCGAGGCAGGCCATGACCAGCCCCAGTCCGATCTGCTTCGCGGGGAGCGCCACGAGGCCGATTATCCGCCCCGGCGAGGTCGCGGCGGGAGGTCGTCAACCCCGACGTGGGTGCGGGGCCGCCGAGGGGGACGCGGCCCCCGCGGTCAGCTGTGAGCGCAACGCCGAGCCGGCGTCCATACCCCCAGCGGAGTAGCGGGTGGGGTCTGGGCGTCGACTAGATCGAGATCCCGCCGTGCTTCACGGCGAAGGCAACGGCCTCCAGCTTGGAATGAACCCCGAGCTTGGCCAGCAGGTTTCGGACGTGGGTCTGGACGGTTTGGGGGCTGATGAAGAGCTTGTGGGCGATGCCTTCGTTCCGCATCCCCTCGGCCAGGAGCTGGAGGATCTCTCGTTCCCGTTCGGTGAGCTCCCCGAGGAGCGCTTCGGCATCGCGGCGAGCTTCCCGTTCCAGCGACACCTGGTGCAGGAGCCGGGTCAGGGTGGCGGGGTCGATCAGCACCTCCCCCTCGGCCGCCGCCTTCGCCGCCGAGAGGACCTCGCCGGCGGCTTCCTCCTTGCCCAGGAACCCCGAGGCCCCCGCCTCGACCGCCTCCACTAGGAGCCGGTCGTCGTCATGGGCCGTCATGATGACGACCTTCGTCGCCGGCGAGACCTCCTTGATCCTGCGGGTGGCCTTGATGCCGTCCATGTGGCCCTTGAACACGATGTCCATCAGCACGACATCGGGCTGATGTTCGCGGCACAGCTCGATGGCCTCCTCGGGCACGTGAACGGGGGCAGCGATCATCCGGAGGGAACCGTCCCGCTCCACCACCATGGCCAGAGCGTCGGTGAGGATCTTGTGGTCATCGCAGATGAGCAGGGTGGTCGGCCGGTTGGCATCGCTCGACACGACTGTCACCCTCCCGGAAGCGTGACCCTGAGCATGGTTCCCGTGTCCCTTTGGTCCTCGATATCGATGCGCCCGCCCATGGCCTTGAGATGCGCCCGACAGATGAACAGACCCAGCCCTGCGCCCGGGGTCTCCTCGTACCCAGGGGGGCGCCACTCGTTGAACTCCCCGAAGACCTGCTCCCGGAGCTCGGCGGGGATCCCTGGGCCTCGGTCGGCAACCTCAACGACGGCCTCCCCGTCCACGGACCGGAAGGCCCTGACCTCGATGGGCGCGTCGGGCGGCGAGAACTTCGACGCGTTGTCGAGCAGCTGGGTGATGACCTCGGACATGCGCGTCCGGTCGAGCGGCGCGGTAAGGCCGTCCTCCACCTCGACCACCATTGCGTGCTGGCCGCTCGGCGTGCGCCACGCGACCTCCTGGACCAACGCGCCCAGATCCTCGTCTCGGACCTGGTAGGTGAGCTGGCTCGCGTCGATCCGAAGGGCGGTGGAGATCTCATCGGCGATGAGCTTGAGCCTGTTGGCCTCTGCGTCGATCAGCCGGAAGAACTCGAGTCGCTCTTCATCGCTCATCGCCTCGTAGAGGCGGATGCCG
>JBOGVG010000208.1:0-3475 GCA_050692435.1 Actinomycetota bacterium | reverse complement strand
GAGGGCGACTTCGAGGAGTTCTGCGCTGCGCTGAGCTAAGCGAAGCCACGCCCCGCGGATCCGCAATCGGGACGACGATGTGCGGGCCGCCCCCGGATGCCGGGGCAGGTTCCTTAGGCCGTGCGGCCTGCCCCGAACCCGAGGAAGAGCAAGAGACGCGCCGCTGCCCAGCACTGATGACGCTCCGAAACCGCTCTGTGGCGTCCTATCGCTCCGCCCTCGGTTCACGCCAGGCGAGCGCGTCCAGAAACGCATCGGGGCTGCTCGACGAGGGAACGTGGCCGGCATCGTCGATCACGTGCAGCGGCCAGCCGAGTCCGCTGGTCACCGCCTCGGCATGGCTGAGCGGAACCACCCGATCATGTCTGCCCCAACCGGCACAGTCGGGACGTCGATACGCTCGAGGTCGATGTCCGGGATCGCCTTCCTGCCAACCTTGATGAGCTGTCGGATCGTCCTCTTGACGCGTGTGATCCGGCCACACAAGACCATGTATGCGCAGAACGCCGCGAACCACTCAGGCTCGGAGTGCCGGACGCAGCCGGCGTCAAGAACGGCCACGGCAGAAACCGCTCGAAGTTGCCTAGGGACGGTCGCAGGTCGAACCGCATGACCGTCGCGAGGAGCCTGAGGGGAATGCGATGAGGGCCGAGAACCACGCCCGTTAGGACGAGGCGGCCATTCCAACCGGAGCCTCGGATCACCGTCGTTGGTATGGGTCTCGCCGCTGGCGTCGAGCACCCACTACCTGGGCCCGGTTGGGACGTTCGCCCCGCCCTCGCGGTCAACTCGAGCGGAAGTAGGCGTCCCCCGCCCATAGAGTCGCCAGCTCGTGTTGTTGATGCGCCCAGCGACCGGAGCGGTACGGAACCTTCGCCTGCTGGAGTGCATGAGCTCCAGCACGTTCCCGAGGGGCGGGATCTCAGATGGAGTGTAGGGCGGTGCGCGTTCCTCAACGAAGCCGCCTCGCGTGGCGTCTTATGTATGTGACGATCGAGCCCGCGGGCGATGTGTCCGAGGAGGCGATAGGGGGACTGACTCTGGGGGCCCAGGAGTTCGAGTCCTTCTTCCGGGCGAACGAGCGGCGCCTCTACGGGACGCTCTGTGTGGTGACCGGTGATCCGACGGAGGCTGAGGAGCTCATGCAGGAAGCGTTCCTCAGGGTGTGGGAACGGTGGGATCGGGTCCGTGCCATGAACGATCCGGCCGCCTACCTCTACCGAACCGCCTTCAACCTGTTCCGAAGCCAGCTTCGTCGCTTCCTTCGGGCGGCACGGCGCGCGGTCCGCCCCGCGCCGCCGTCCGACGCCTTCGACCAGATCGACGAACGGGTGGACCTCTTGGCGGCACTCCGGGGCCTAACCCCTCGTCAGCGCGCCGCCGTCGCCCTCCTCGACCTCATGGACCTCCCGTCCGAGGAGGCCGGGGAGATCCTCGGGGTGAAGGCGGTCACCGTGAGGACGCTCGCCTCGCAGGCCCGCCAGGCCCTCCGTGCCAAGGTGGAGGAGCGCAATGGCTAACGCTCGGTCTACCCTCCAGCGGATCCGGGACCACTTCGTGCCTCCACCGGGAGGGTTCGAACGCCTCGGGGCCCGCAGGGAGCGTCGCCTACGGATCCGGCGCATCGGCGCCGCGACCGTCGCCCTGGGGCTCTCGGCCGGCCTTTTCGTCGGTCTTTGGAGCGTCATGCGCACGACCGTCCCGCCGACCCCGCGACCGGCCGGGGCGCTCACCGTACGGGTCGGTGGGTCGCCGATCGACGTGGCGGTGGACGAGGGGAGCGCGTGGGTCGCCACGGTGACCGACCCCTCGGGCCGCGGAGAGGTGGTCCGGATCGACTCGACCGAAGGCCGCGTCGTCGCTCGGATCCCGCTCCCTGAGGTCGGAGCTCTGGCTGTGGGAGAAGGTGGTGTCTGGGTCGCGAACCTCAGGCACGGAACCGTTACTCGGATCGACGCAGAAACCGACGAAGTGGTAGACGTAGTCGACATGCCGCCCCTTCCCTACGAGGTGGCGGAGGGTGACAGTTCCTTCCTCCCCGAGGACATCACCATCGGCTTCGGCCGGGTGTGGGTGAGCACCGCCCGCGGATCCGTGGCGTCTATCGATCCCGGCCCTGGAGAGGCCTCCGTAGTTACCGGGGAGCCGCGGACCATCCTGGGTGGCGTGACCACGGGGGCGGGCAGCATCTGGGCGTGGAACATCTTCGAGCCGCCTGAGGGGAGGTCTGGCGAATCTCGCCCGAGTCGGGGGAGGTTGAGCGGATCCCGGTCCCGGCCACCGTCCTCGAGGCAGCCGCGGGATCGGCGGGCCTGTACGTCCTCCACGCCGAGACGGGCGACGTCGCGCTCGTCGGCGCCGTCGACCCCCTCCAGGGCCCCGTCGAGGACGCGGCCCGGGTCGGGAGCGTCGGGGAGCGCGCGAACGCGATCGCGGTCCTGGACCCCACCGCATACGTCGCTGCGGCCGACGGAAACATCTACGCGATCGATCAGGGGTCCGGGGATGCCGTTCTCGTGGCTGGCGTACGGGGGGAACCCACTGCGCTAGAGGTCTCCGCTGACGCGCTCTGGGTGGCCGCTGCCGACGGTACGGTCACCGAAGTGCCTCTGGACCGTGGGGTTGTTCCGGAGCCAGCCGAGAGCATAGTCCTCACGACCGGCACGGCGGCCGGGCAGGCCTGGGAGCTTCGAGCCGAACGTGGGGCCACTGGGATTATCCTCACTCTCCGGGCCCCACACCCCACCGCCGCCCTGGACGGTGCCGCGCTACCGGAGGAAGAGGATCTCCGGGCGGCTACCCTCGTGTTCGGATCCGGTCAGGCGGCAAAGCTCGTGACCTTCGGAGCCGTGTCGCTTCGGGTAACTCGGGTGGAGGTGTTCCCCGCCTACGGCGGCCCCGCCGTGAGCGCCGATGTGCTGGACGTTCCGGACCGCATCGACTCCCGCCGAAACGCCTTCGCCGTCGTGGCGGACGCGGACCTGCCTGCCACGATCAACGCCTACGACGCGGACGGGAATGTCGTCGCCCGGGTGCCGCTTCTCGGCCCAGGGGACGAGGAGGTCGCAGCCTTCGTGGAGGGGTTCCTCCTGGCCCGGGTGGAGGGGTCCGCCGAGGCGTACTTGGCCCGCGAGGCCGGCGATCGCTTCGGCACCGCCGGCCGCCTCGGTGCCCTGGCCCCGCTGTACGAGTCGCCCTCGGGTGCCCCCTACGTGGGCTTCGAGATCGTCTTCATCGATGGGCCGTTGGACCCTGAGGGCTTCTATGAGGTCGGCGTCCGGCTGGACGCGGCCGGCGAGGGGGGATCGGTGGAGGAGACGCTCTTCGTGGGTCCCGGCGTCGACGAGTTGGGCGAGGGGCGGTCACTGCTGGTCCTCGGGGGTCGCTCGGGCATGGAAGGGCCGTAGCCAAATCTGCTGGGGTCGCGGGGCCACCACCCTTCGCTTCCTGTTACGGAACCCGTCGGGTAGGAAAA
>JBOGVG010000207.1:0-3903 GCA_050692435.1 Actinomycetota bacterium | reverse complement strand
CGCGCTCGATGCGCCGCGTCATGAGGTAGCCGTACGGCGACTCGCCGTAGGCGAGCCGGAACTCGCGGCTGAGGTGCCCGGCCGACATGTGCGCGCCACGGGCGAGCGCCTCGACGTCCAGCGGCTGCGCGTACTCCCGGTCGATCCGGTCGCGGACGCGGCGCAGCCGCGCGAGGTCGCGCAGGTGCTGCGCCGCGGTGGGTCTGCTGGTCACCTGCGAGATCGTGCCACATCGCAAGGACCAGCGGTCGAGCGCTGACTCGCGTCGCTGGTGCCCGGTATTATCGGCTCTGCCGGGTTCCATTCACATCCCCATATCGGGCGTCCAGATCGCACTCAGGCCCCGAGGCCGTACGTCGCGTCTACCTGCACGAACACGCTCGACAGCCTTCGTCCCTTCGTCCGGTTCCTCCCGGGGGCACTGACGAATTGTCGTGTTTCGGGTGATGCTGGTCACACCGGCGTCACCGGATGCTTGACGGAGTTCCAGCTGATCCTTGACACCGGCTCCGGCTGATCCTTGACGGTGGCTCCGGCTGACGCTTGACACCCCTCCGACCGCTCGTCTGCTTGTCCCGGCCCCTTCACTGAGGCAAGGAGGTGGGCGGTGCTGGTGGAGCTTTCGGTCATGGAGGGGCGGTACCAGGCGGTGCTGGCGGTGGTGGTCCGGATGAGAGGGGCGGCAGCCCGCCCCTCTCATCCATGCCCGCGCCGGTCTACCCGTCCGTGAGGTTCGACCACAGCGCCGCCTGAGCCACCAGCGGCCACTCGCGCTCGGCGTCGCCACGGGAGAACGGGTTGGTGGCCAGGCCCAGGTACCGGCTCCCGACCAGCGTGGTGCCGTGCACGATCATCGGGGCGTTCAGCGCCGAGGCGCTCCGGTCGCGCCAAAGGCCGGCGATGAACATCGTGTCCAGGTTCGACAGGAACTGCCCGTCGACGGTCGAGCCATTCGGCCGGTTCGAGAACCACGTGACATTCACCGGCAGGTAAAGGTTGTCGGTGGCCGAGAACCCTCCGGTAAGCGGGCCGAAGGACCCCACGTTGCTCCACCGAGCGATCCCGCCGTCCGCCGAGTCGCTCCCCTGGGTGAGCGTCCCGTCGATCAGGGCGGGCTCGGCGTTGTTCAGGAACGAGAAGTTCCTCGAGGACACGCTGGTGGCGATGTACCCCCCGCCCCGCTCGAAGAACGCTCGCAGCCGCGCCCGCGCCCGGGCGTGCCGCCTCGCCGGGTAGTCCTCGCCGGTGTTGTAGATGACGTCGTAGCTCGCCAGCGGATCCGTCGGAGACCGCTCCAGCGAGTCCTTGCCCGCGACGGTGGTGACGAAGCCCACGTCCGGCCCGAAGATCTGCCGGAGCGACCAGGATGTGTCGTTCTCCGCCGGGCTGGCGTCGGCGACCAGGATCGCTACCCGCGGCGCCTCGTCCATCTGCGTTGTGGCCGGCTTGGACGAAACCGGCTCGAACCACGTCCCGGCCTCCTCCCCCGCCGCTTCGAGCGCACCCGCGGCGGCCTGCGGGAAGATCAGTGACCCGGCCGGCATGGCGGAGCCCGTGGCGGTGGTGAACGGCGCCTCGACCACCTCGCCGTCGATCCCGTGTCGAAGCACGTCCAGGACCGCTCGGGCCTCGGCGCTCCCCCGGAGCGTGACTGCATGCCACGGCGCCGTCGCGTCACGGAGCCCCCCCTGGAGGGTGTTCACACCGGCGACGGGAGCGGTCGCCGGGCTGAACGAAGCGCCGCGTGGGATCTCCACGACCTCGGCGCCCCACAGGTACCCGTGGCTCCACGCGCCCGGCGGGGCGTAGAGCTGGGTGATTCGATCGGAGACGTCCTGGCCCGCGCTCAACGCCGTCAGCGCGATGCCTCGAAGGGCCTGGTCCATCCACACGACGTAGGAGTTCTCCTCGAAGGTCTGGCCGCTCCACGAGAAATCCGACGTGGCGCGATGGACCTCGATCCCGTTGTCCATGAGCCACTGGGCCATGCGGTTGGCCTCGGCGTCGCTCCGCTGGGCGTCCGTCGAGGAGGCGCCGTCGAACGGGATCACGTACGCCTCGGGATATTCGACCGTCCAGTTGTGGTTCTGTTCGTCGAATCCGCGGTCGGCCACCAAGGAGTCATCGCAGCAGTTCACCCGGTCTTCGTCCTCCACCCCTCGGCGGAAGATCTCCAGCTGGTCGTGGAGGATGTTCGCCCGGTTCTGGAGCCAGAAATCGGCCGAGGAGTAGAATCCGACGTACTGGGCCCTCTTCCCCCCGAACCGGCCATCGCAGCCCGCGTCGCTGTCGCACATCTCCACTGTGGAGCTGTCCACGCCGTAGAACTCCATGTAGGTCTGGATATAGAACGGGCCCCAGTCATCCCAGCCCTCCGCATACGCCGGTCCGACCGGCGGTGGGCCGCTCTTCGCATTTGCGTTCCAGTCGTTCACGGGACGAATGATCTCCATCCCCACGTTGGCGAGGGCGGCCTCGTTCGCGTCGAGCCGACGCTGATTCCACTTAACGAACAGGTCGTACTCGATCCCGGGGTTGTGCGGCTTGGTGAGGCCGTCCACCAGCGAGGCGCTCACGTAGCCGTGCATGTCGAGACCCACCGGGGCCAGCCATTCCTGCTGGAAGGCCACGTTGGCCCGGATCTCGGGCTGAGACTGCACCAGGAGGTCACGGTTCATATCGAACGAGTTGGAGTTCCGCCGGGTGCCGGCCAGGCGGCCCTCAGGGTTGGCTGTGGGGATCACCACCAGGATGGCGTGATCCAGGAGGCTGTCTACCATTGGGTTCGTGCCGTAGGGGAGCGTCACCAGGTCCCGGATGACCTGCATGATCGCGTCGGTCCCCTCCTCCTCGTTGCCGTGGATATTGGCGTTGATGAAGATGGGGAGCTTGACGTCGTCGCCCCAGCCGGCGAGCAGCTCCTGCGCGTGGGCGGGGTCCGTGAACATCAGCGCACGGAGCTGCTGCCAGCGGACGTAGGCCTGCTGCTGCGCCGGCGTATCGAAGGCGTTGACCACGACTCCGTAGAGGTCCTTCCCCAGCGGGGACTGGCCGATCACGGACCAGTCGAGCCGGTCCGGGACGCCGGCCGCCGCCGCCTCCACCTCGAACTGTTGGAGGGTGCACTCGATGGCCTCGTATGGGATCAAGGCCAGCGGAGCGTCCTGCTGCTCGTCGATGTTGCTCTCCGGCGCGGCCTGCGCGCACCACTCCTCCTCGTAGGTCGGACCGAGGCCCGGGGAGATCGGCTCGCCGTTCCACGGCGCCGCCAGCTGGGCGCCGGCCGGGGTGGAGACCCCGATCGCTCCCGCCGTCACGAGCAGCGTGACGACGATCGACAAGGAGAGGCGGGTGGACCGCCTCATCGGTCCATTCAACGGGAACACCTCCTTCGCGTCGAGGCGCCCCGTCGCCGGGCTTGGGGGCGCACCCGAGGACAACAGTTGCGTCGGACTCTAGGTGGCCGAGAGGGCCTGCGTCGAATCGGCGAGCCTCCGCTCAACGGGTCAAGCCCCCACGGGGACGAGACCACCCAGGGGGCCGAGTCCAATTCGTCTCCCGGGCTCTGTTGCAGGACCCAGCTGTTCCCGTCCGGGTTGTCGAAGAAGGCGTAGGCGTTCCAGCCCCTCGGTTCCCCCGTCACGGCGCGAGGACCGGGCCGTCCTCTTCATGGACGACGTCCATGACGTCACTCACTTCCACGCCGTTGTCGATGACTTGGCCCGCGCCGCGTTATGTCAGGGACAATGATCTGCAGTCCATTGAGGGATCGTGGTTCCATGCTTCGAGTCCCGGGACGGCCCGGCGCCATGCCCGTCAGAAGCGCGATAGAGCATCCGGAGCCGGGAGGCGTCAGCTGGACCATGCGGAAGTGGTCGCTCAGGTCATCGGCCTCATCAGCAC
>JBOGVG010000206.1:0-18874 GCA_050692435.1 Actinomycetota bacterium | reverse complement strand
AAATCCGCCACCTCCGAGCGCACGGGCACGGTGGGCGCCAGCTCGAGGAACTCCACGCCATCCCGCCGGGTGAGGTTGGCCACCGAGCGGAGCACCCGCTCCCGCCACAGGATCTCGTAGGGGAACGACGGGATGTCGCTCATGTGGATCTCGCCGCACACGACCGTCCCGCCCGGGGTGACGGCTCGAAGCGCTACCGGGACCAACTCCCCTTCCGCCGCGAACAGGATGGCGGCGTCGAGCTCCTCGGGCGGAGGCTGGTCCGAGCCGCCCGCCCATTCCGCCCCGAGCTCCTTGGCGAAACGCTGCGCCTGCTCATCGCCCGGGCGGGTGAAGGCGAAGATCCGCCGGCCCTGGTGCAGCGCCACCTGCGCAACGAGATGGGCGGCCGTACCGAACCCGTAGATCCCCACGCGCTCGGCGTCGTCGGTCATCTTGAGACACCGCCACCCGATAAGCCCGGCGCAGAGCAGCGGCGCGGCCTGGAGGTCGGGGTAGCCGTCCGGGATGGGCAGACAGAACCTCGCGTCGGCCACGGTGTATTCGGCGTAGCCGCCGTCGATGTGGTAGCCGGTGAACCTCGCCCGCGGACACAGGTTCTCCCGGCCGCCCGTGCAGTACCGGCACTCGCCGTCGGACCAGCCCAGCCAGGGAACGCCCACCCGGTCCCCCGCCGAGAGGCCCTCGACGCCCGGACCCCGGCCCTCCACCTCGGCCACGATCTGATGCCCCAGGACGAGCGGGAGCTTTGGCTCGGACAGGTCCCCGTCCACGATGTGGAGGTCGGTCCGGCAGATCGAGCACGCGCGCACCCGAAGGAGCACCTGCCCCGGGCCGGGCTCGGGCCTTCGAAGCTCGGCCAGCCGGAGGGCCTGCCCCGGCCCGTCGAGCACCATCGCGTTCACGCCGCGGGCACCACCTCCCGGAGCTGGCCGGTCTTCACGTCGTAGATCCACCCGGAGACGACGATGTCCTCGGGGATGAACGGGTTCTCCCGGATCCGGACCACGTCGTCCCGCACGCTCTCCTCCAGGTCCGAGAAGGGCAGGAAGTCGATGTTCGAGGCGTCCTTGCCCGTGTCGGCCTGGAGCTTGCCCCGGAGGTCCTCGTTGCTGAACGTGAGCATGCCGCAGTCCGTATGGTGGATCACGGCGTACTCGCGGGTGCCGAGCAGCCGGCTGGATATGATGAGTGAGCGGAGCGCGTCGTCGGATGCGCGGCCGCCGGCGTTTCGGATGACATGGGCGTCCCCGATCGCAAGGCCAAGGAACTTCGCTGGGTGGAGCCTCGCGTCCATGCACGTCAGGACGACGAGCCCCTTCGCAGGGGGCATCGGAAGGTCGCCCTTGTCGAAACCCCTCGCGAACGCGCGGTTGTTGTTCACGAACTCATCGACCATGGCCATGGTAGGTATCCTCCTCGCTCGATGGTGATCCGTGGTTCAGCGCTGGGCGCCGCGGGCAGGCGCGCCCGTACAGCACACCCGCGAGGGGATCATCTTTGCCACCAGCCCGTAGCACCGAGTCCGGATCACGGCACCCCCAACCGGACCATGACCCAAGGGATTCGTCAAGGGGAAGCCCCCGGACGGCCTTCCCCAGATCGGTCCTACTCTGGGAGGCAACCCCTCGCTAATATCCGCAGGTTGCTTTGGTCGGAACGGACGCCTGGGGGCTTCATGAGTGTTCGATCTCCACGATCGAGGACCCTTGCGGCAGCGGCTGCGATCGTGCTGCTCACGGGGGCCCAGAGCGCGGCAGTGGAGCGTTCGCCCCGGGTCCACCCTCGGGTCGGGGTAGCCTCGGCGGGGCGGACGGACGGGCGTACGGCGACGGGGCACGACCGGGCGCTCGCCGAGCTCGTTCCGGCCCCCAAGGACGCACTCACCAGAGCCCTCGAGGCCGGCTCCATCACCGAGGCACGGTACGCCCTGGCCCGGGCCCGTTCCCTGTTCCGCATCGGTCTCGTGCGCCGGCAGTACGGCCGGGTGGCGCGCCCCGATCCCAGGGACGCAACGCTGATCCTTCGGGATCTCGTGGCGAGGTACCCGCAGCTCACGCCGACAGACCGACGGGTGGCTCGAAGCATCCTGGCCCGGCCCACCGACGGCGCCGTCGACCCGGCCGGCGACGGCTACACCGTCCCCGAGGCCGCGCCGATGTGCTCCACGAACGCGTGCTACCACTACGTCACGAGCACCGACGACGCGCCCGACCTCACCGACGCGAACGTGAACGGTGTGCCCGACTACGTCGACAGCGTCGGCGCGGTCCTCGAGAACGTGTGGACCGTCGAGGTCACCACGTTCGGGTTCCGGGCCCCCAAGTCCGATCTCACCTCGACGAACCACGGGCCTGACGGCAAGATCGACTTCTACCTGGCCCAGCTGGGCGACCACGCCCTGTACGGCTACTGCACCACCGACGACCCCAACGCCTTCACCGGGACCTACGCCTACTACGACTTCTCCGTCTACTGCGTGATCGACGACGACTTCAGCGTCGCCGAGTTCCCGCCGCCGTCGGCGAGCGGCCCGGCCGCCCTCCAGGCGACCATCGCACACGAGTTCTTCCACGCCGTGCAGGCCGCCTACGACTTCTTCGACGACCGGTGGTTCTTGGAGGGAACCGCGTCCTGGATGGAGGACGAGGTCTACGACGGCGTGAACGGCAACGTGGGGTACCTGTTCGACTCCCCGATCACGAAGCCCCAGCGGCCCCTGGACTCCAACAACTCGAAGTACGGGGTGTACGGGGGCTGGATCTTCTTCCGGTTCATGTCCGAGTACTTCGCCCCGCACGGCGTGCACGACACGGCGATGATCCGCCGGGCCTGGGAGCTGGCCGACGGGAGCGCCGCGGGGGCCGACGAGTACTCCCTCCAGGCCATCGCGCACGCGAGCGAGGAAGAGGGCCTCTCGTTCCGGCTCCTGTTCGCGGACTTCGCCGCGCGCAGCGACGTCCCCGCCAAGTGGTACGAGGAGGGCTCGACCGAGCAGTACCCCTTCCCACGGCTCTCCGCGAAGCACATCATCACCGCGCGTCGAGATGAGGTCGTGGATCGGTACCGCCTGGACCACCTGAGCAACCGCTACGTCGAGTTCAAGCCGAGCCGGGGCGTGCGGTCCACCGCCAAGCTGCTGGTAGTGGTAGACCTGCCGGCGTACCGGACCGGGCCCGAGGCGTCGGTGGTGACCGAGTCGAAGTCGGGTGCCGTGAAGTACTACTCGATCGGCCTGAACCGCCGGGGCGACGGGTCGCGCCGGGTGCCGTTCGGCCGGGGGACGATCGCTCAGGTCCACCTGGTCCTCACGAACACCAGCATCCGGACGACCTGCTGGGTGGACCTGAGCTTCGCGTACTCGTGCGCCGGCCAACCCCGGGATGACGGCCTCCCGTACGCGTTCGGGGTCGCGCTGGTGCAGTAGGGCGGTGCGCCGAGGACCACCCGCCGGCCTTTCCGTCCTTACGCCTTGGGGATCTCCTTGTTCGGATCGATGAACGGGATGGGGACGACCTGGGCCTTGACCGGCGGGCCGAACGGCCACTCCACCTCGAGCACCGTTCCCGGCTCGGAGAGCTCGATCGGCACCCACGCGTACCCGATGTTCTTGGCCAGACGGGGCGACCACACCGCGTTCGTGACGTGCCCGACCTCCAGGCCGCCCTTGTGCACCGGCCAGAACTCCTCCTGCTCCCCGGGCATCCGGTCGTCGCCGATCTCCACCCCGACCAGCTTCCGCCTGACGCCTTCGCTCCGGATCCGTTCCAGCGCAGCCTTCCCGATGTAGTCATTTTCCTGAGGCTCGACCAGACGCTCCATGCCCGTGACCTCGAACGGGTTGTTCGACAGGTTCATGTCGGGCCCCCAGTTGAA
Source organism: Actinomycetota bacterium (assembly GCA_050692435.1). Lineage (GTDB taxonomy): Bacteria > Actinomycetota > UBA4738 > UBA4738 > HRBIN12 > AC-69. The sequence continues at coordinate 14,998 of JBOGVG010000206.1, read as the reverse complement.
GATGCCGGCCTCCATGCGCCGGGTGTCGGACGGTCCGGTGGGCCGGATGTTGGATGGCGCGCCGGCCTCCAGGATCCGGTCCCACAACTCCTCGCCCCTGGCGTAGTCGCGGAGGTAGATCTCGTAGCCGACCTCGGCGGTCCATCCGGTGCGCGAGATCACCACCGGGATCCCGTCGAGCTCGGCCTCCCGGCACCAGTAGTACCGGAGGTCGAGGATGGAGTCGCCGAACAGGGCGCGCACGACATCCTTCGACTTCGGGCCCTGGACCTGGAGGGGCCACGAGTCGCCCTCCCGGATCTCCACGTTCATCCCGGCGGACGCGGCCACCCCCCGGCAGTACAACAGGCCGTCGGAGTCCGCCAGGGCCAGCCAGTAGTGGTTCTCGCCCAGGCGGAGCAGTACGGGATCGTTCACGATGCCGCCGTCGTCTGCGGTGATGGGGACGTACTTGCACTGCCACACGGCGCACCGGCTAAGGTCGCGGCAGGTGAGCATGTTGGTGAACCGGTGGGCGTCGGGGCCGGTGATCTCCACGCACCGCTCCACGGCGACGTCCCACAGGCACACGTGCTCGAGCAGGTGCCAGTACTCCTCCTCGAAGCTCGTGTAGAAGCCGGGAAGGTACATGTGGTTGTATAGCTCGTAGGACTGACACCCGGCCCGCCGCGTGGCCTCGAAGTAGGGCGACTTCCGGTACCACGGGCGGAAGTACAGGAACGTCCCGTTCATGGCCGGCCCTCCGATCCGTTCGGGTCCGGCCGAATCCTCGTTCGGGCCGGGACCCGGAGCAAATCGGAGGGCAGCTCCGCGCCGGGGGGAGCGGCTACTTGGACATCAGGTCGAGGCCCAGGACGGCCTCGGCGGCCTTCATGCAGGCGATCAGGGACTCCTTGTTCCCGGCGAGGGCCGCCTCCGCCCCCCGGTCCAGGGACGAGGCCACCGCCCACGCCTTGACTTCGGCCTCGCCGAACTCGATCCGGTCCTCCGACCGGGCCGCTTCGAACAGCAGCTCGAAGGTGGCCTGCATGTACAGGTCGATCAGTGCCACGATCCGCTGCGAGTCGGTCGCGCTGGGCTGGAGCGAGTCGCGGAGGGCGGCCAGCACCTGGTCGCCCCGAGCGGCCAGCGCGATCCGGGCCTTGTCCGGGTCTGCCTGGGCGAAGCGCAGCATGGCGGAGACCGATTCCGAGAAAACCGCGTTTTGACTCATCGACCCCTCCCGCACCAGCCTGGCCCGGCCCGCCCCCTCACCGAGCCGGACTCTTGTGCGTATCCTCCACTCGGGCCAGCTGCACCGCCATCGGCCGATGGTCCATTTCCCCCAGCCGGTGGACAGGACGATCGGGTGCTAGCTACGACTTTCGATGTAGATGGAAGATGCCCGGAAAGGGATGGCCACACGGCGTCACACGCACGGCGGGGGGGTTCTGGCGGGGACGGCGCTACCGGTACAGGATTGGGCAGGTCATGGTGCGGATGACCCCCTCCACCTGCTGGATGGGGCGGAGCACCCGCTTGCCGAGCTCGTCGATGCTGTCGGCCTCGGCTCGAACGATGACGTCGTAGGGGCCGGTGACCACGTCGACCCGGAGAACCCCGTCGAGGTCCCTGATGGACCCGGCCACACGGGCGCTTCTTCCGACCTCGTTCTGGATGAGCACGAAGGCCTCCAGCATCATCACCGCCTCCCAACGTTCCTCGTCGTCGGCCCATGATGCGCCGGGGTTCGACCGGGCACAACCCGGACCGGGCCAAGTTCACCTGATCGTTACCGGGCGCCCTCCTTGAGCGACCCGGCGGGACGAGGGAGAATCCACCCCGTCCCCGGCCGAGGAAGGACCGAACCTGAGGATCGCCCGCAGCGCCCGGCTCTCGTTCGTCACCTCGCTCGTCCTGGTGTGGGCGGCGGCGGCCACGCCCGAGGCCGCCGCCGCCGGAGCCTCGGCGCTCGGCGGGCTGGAGGCCGCCACCCTCGGCGCATCGTCCACGCTCATCGTGAACGGCGACCAGGTGCAGCTGTCCGGAGCCGTGATCGGCGACGCCTCCTGTCAGGGCTCGCGAGTGGTGGAGCTCGAATGGCGGGCCGTGGACAGCTCGGCGTGGGCGCTCGTCGGCACGGGAACTACCGGCGGCGACGGGAGCTACGCCTTCACCGACGGCCAGCAGTACACGGGCGCGTACCGGGTCTCGCTCCCCGGGACCGCCTCCTGCCTGGCCGTGGTGTCCGATCCGGTCGGGGTCCGGGTTCGGGTATTCGTGGACTCGACGGTGCTCGCCTCCTCCCTCACCGCGGGGAGCTGCCCGGGGCTCGACGTCACGGTCCGACCGGACAAGGCCGGCCAGAACGTGGTGATCGAACGTCGGACGGCCTCGGGGTGGCAGACGGTGGACGCGCTCATGCTGGACGGTTCGTCGTTCGCCCAGACCAGCCCCTGCTTCGGGTGGGAGGACGTCGGCGCGGTCCGGCTGCGGGTCCGGTGGCCCCAACAGGACGACCTGAACGAGCCCGGCACCGGCATCGTGCTGGCCTTCCAGATCTCCAAAGCCCCGTGGATGAAGAAGATCGACCAGCTGGTGGCGGGGCACACCGTCTCGGTCTCCGTGGGCGACGACGGCTCGTTCCTGTACCAGCGAGCCGACACCTCGCCCCGCATCCCCGCCTCCAACGAGAAGCTCATGCTCTCGATGGCGCTCCTCGACACCCTCGGCCCGGGTCAGGTGATCGCGACCCGGGCTGCGGCGGCCTCGGTGAAGGAAGGCGTTGTCCGGGGGGACCTGTGGGTCCTTGGCCGGGGCGACCCGGAGATCAGGGCGGCGGGGATGGCCTCTCTGGCCCGCCGGCTGATCGAGGCCGGGGTGACCAGGGTGCGTGGCAGCGTGATGGGGTCGTCCGGCTACTTCCGGCACGATTGGTGGGCGAAGGGATGGAAGGTCGGCCGGACCCGCCTATACGTGGCCCCGCCCACGGCGCTCACGTTCGAGGGCAACACCACGCGGCGGGGGTTCACCCGCCACCCGGAGGTCCTGGCCGCCCGTTCGCTCACGAAGCAGCTGGAGAAGCGGGGGGTTGCGGTCCGGGGGACGCCAGGCTCGGGCCCGCCCCCCGATGGTCTGACGGGCGTCGCGGACATCGCGTCCCGCCCGCTCCCCGCCCTCCTCACCCTGATGAACCGCCTTTCCGACAACTTCTACGCCGAGGTCCTGGGCAAGCTCCTCGGGGCCAGCGCTGCCGGGCCGCCGGGGACCATCGCGAAGGGTGCGCGGACCATCCGGGCCTGGGTGGCGAGCCACGGCGTCGAATTCGCCCTGTACGACAGCTCGGGCCTGTCCTACGCCAACCGCGTGACCGCCCAAGACATCCTCCGGCTGTTGTGGGTGGCCGACGCCGCCCCGTGGGGAGATCTTCTGCGCCAAACCCTGCCCTCCGGGGGACAGGGCACGCTCAAGGGACGCCTGGCCGGGGTCCGGGTCCGGGCCAAGACGGGCACCCTGGAGGACGTCTCCGCCCTGTCGGGTTGGGTGTGGCTTGAGAAAGAGGGGGCCTGGGCGGAGTTCTCCATCCTGTCCGCGGGGATGCCGAAGTGGCAGGCCTCCCGGATCGAGGACCGGATCGTCCGGCTCCTGGCGAGCAGCGCCCACTGATCCTGGCCGGGCCCCGGATGCCCGGAAGCGTAAAGCGTGTCCCCCGGCCGGCCGATGGATGAGCGATGGAATCTCGATTGACCGCGCCCGGGCGCGAGGACCTGCTGGCCCAGATCTTCCACCACAGCTCGCAGGGGATCCTGCTGGCACGCCTGGACGGGCGCATCGCCGAGGCAAACGATGCCTTCCTGTTCCTGGTCGGCCGGGACCGCGACGATGTCGTGGGGCAGACCGTGACGGACCTCGGGCTGTTTGCGGAGCTCGGCGACGAACGGGCCAGGGAACTGCTCCATGAACGCGGGACCATCGACGGCCTCGACGCGCACGTTCGCACGCCCTCCGGCGAGACCCGGGTCCTGCGCCTGTGGGCGGAGGCCATCACCGATGGAGGTGACCCCATCGTCGCGGTTCGCGCCTCGGACGTGGACGGCCGTGTGGCCGCCGGCGCCCGGTACTACGAGCTCCGGGAGGCCGAGGTCCGCTACCGCGCGCTGGTCGAACAGATCCCCGCCATCACCTACACGGAGGTGGAGGACGAGACCAGCCCCACGGGGTTCCGGGACGTCTACGTCAGCCCCCAGTCCGAGCGCATACTCGGGTACACGGCCTTCGAGTTCCAAGCCGACCCCGAGCTGTGGTTCAAGGCCACGCACCCGGAAGATCGCGACCGGGTGGTGAACGAGGACCGCAGGTCGGGGGAGACCCGCTCGAGATTCAGCTCCGAGTACCGGATGATCGCGAAAGACGGCCGGGTGGTGTGGTTCCGGGACGAGGCGGCGGTGGTCGAGGACCCCCTCTCCGGGGTCGGCTTCTGGCAAGGCGTGATGCTCGACGTCACGGAGAAGAAGCTGGCCGAGGAGCATCACGCCGAGCTGGAGGCGAAATACCGGACGCTCGTAGAGCAGATCCCCTCCGTCGTGTACCTCGCAGAGTACGGCGAACAGGGCGACTGGCTGTACGTCTCCCCGCAGATCGAACGGGTTCTGGGGTACACGCCGGAGGAGTGGCTGGTTCATCCCCACCCCATGGGGTCGTTCACGCACCCGGACGACCTTGCTGCGGTGCGGGAGGAGGAGGACCGGTCGCTCACCACGGGCGAGCCCTTCCGGGCCGAGTACCGGATGCGGTGCAGGGACGGCCGTTGGAAGTGGATGCTGGACGAAGCCACCGCCGTACGCGACGAGGACGGCCGGCCCATGGTGCTCCAGGGGGTCATGCACGACCTCACCGAGCGCAAGGCGGTCGAGGAGGAGCTGGCCGCGGCCGTCGACAAGCTCCGGGCCTTGGACCGGCTGAAGGACACGCTCCTTCAGGCCCTGTCCCACGACCTCCAGAACCCGCTCACGGCGATCTTGGGGACCGCGAGCACGCTGGCCCGGCTCGATCACGAGCTGACCGACGACGAGCGGAAGAACCTCCTTGGGGCCCTGGAGGCCCGGACCCGGGCCGCCAAGACCCTGCTCACCGACCTCTTGGACCTGGACCGCCTGGACGCGGGCATCGTGGAGCCCCGACGGGAGATGGTGGACCTGTCCGAGCTGGTGCGACGCGTCGCCGACCATCCCGACCTCGACGGACGGCCGGTGAAGATCGAGGCGGCGGACCACGTCACCCTCGAGGTGGACCGGGCCAAGGTCGAGCGGATCGTGGAGAACCTGCTGGTGAACGCCGACCGCCACACGCCCGAGACCTCCCGGATCTGGATCCGCGTCTGGGAGCAGAACGGCGGCGCGGTGATCGCCGTCGAGGACGACGGGCCAGGCGTCCCCGACGTGCTGAAGGAGACGATCTTCGAGGCGTTTCGGCGGGGGCCGGAGGCCGCCGAGCTGCCGGGAAGCGGGATCGGCCTGTCGCTCGTCGCGAGGTTCGCCGAGATGCATGGCGGACGAGCCTGGGTTGAGGACCGACCGGGGGGCGGCGCCTCGTTCCGGGTGTTCCTCCCGGGCTCCCCGACCCTGCCGTAGAGTCACCACCCGGCCCGCGGCCTACGGCTTCGGCGAGACCCCCAAGACCTCCTCGATCTCTCTCGCGGCGGCTAGGACCGCGGAGGCGTGATGCTTGCCCGGGCGCGGCCCCAGGCGCTGCATCGGCCCGGACACCGAGACGACCGCGATGACGTTTCCGAGCGGACCGAACACCGGGGCGCTGACGGAAGCGACCCCGGGCTCGCGCTCGCCCGCGCTCTCGGCCCACCCCCGCCGCCTGGCCGTCGCGAGCTGCTGCCTCAGTCGCTCGGGGCCGGGGGTCCGTTCGGTGAGCTGTTCGACCTGGGCGAGGAGCCGATCCGTGTCTCGCGCCCAGGCGAGGAACGCCTTTCCGGCCGATCCGGCGGTCAGGGGGAGGACGGCACCCACCTGGACGATGGTCCGGAGCTCGCTCGCGGACTCGAGGGCGTCGATGCAGAGCCGCTGGTCTCCCGATCTGACGAATAGCTGTGCGCTCTCCCCCGTGAACCGAGCCAGCCGTTCCAACGCCGGATGGGCCAGGTTGCGCAGCGGGAGCTCCCGCATCGCGGTCGCGGCGAGTCGCAGGAGACGCGGACCGAGTTGATATCCGACGCCGCCCACCCGAGCGACGAACCCATGAGACTCAAGGGCCCCGAGCAACCGATGGGTGGTCGGCCTGGTCAACCCGGTGGCCTCGACGATGTCGGTGAAGGTCCGGGCCCCGCCCTCCACCGCTTCGAGGACGGCGACGGACCGGTCGAGGACGCCCACACCGGCCGAGCCTGCCCAACGCGTTCGTGCTACACTCATGTTCCGCATATTGGTACCATGTACCACTATTTGGAACAAGCAAAAAGCGGCGCGAACGTTCAACGCGAGGCCGGGAGCGTCTCGAGGCGACCTCCCGGGCGGAAGTGGAGCGGCACCATGGGGCAGACGCTTTCCGAGAAGGTGTGGGAGCAGCACATGGTCCGTCGGGCCGAAGGCGAGCCCGACCTGCTGTACGTGGACCTCCACCTGGTCCACGAGGTCACCAGCCCCCAGGCCTTCGACGGTCTGCGACAGGCCGGCCGGTCGGTCCACCGTCCCGACCTCACCTTGGCGACCATGGACCACAACGTCCCCACCGCTCCCGGGCCTGAGGACCCCATCTCCGTGCGGCAGATGGACGCCTTGGCCCGAAACTGCGAGGAGTTCGGGATCGCCCTCTACGCCACCGGCCACATCGGCCAGGGGATCGTCCACGTGATCGGACCGCAGATGGGCCTGACCCAGCCGGGCCTGGTCATCGTGTGCGGCGACTCCCACACGTCGACCCACGGCGCCTTCGGCGCGCTGGCGTTCGGCATCGGGACCTCCGAGGTCGAGCACGTCCTGGCCACCCAAACGCTCCGGACGAACCGGCCGAGCTCCATGGCCATCACCGTTGAGGGCGACCTGCACCCCGGCGTCACGGCCAAGGACGTGATCCTCGGAATCATCGCCCGGATCGGAACCGACGGCGGCGTCGGCCACGTCCTCGAGTACCGGGGCTCGGCCATCCGTTCGCTCTCCATGGAGGGGCGGATGACGGTGTGCAACATGTCGATCGAGGCCGGCGCCCGGGCCGGCATGGTCGCGCCCGACGACACCACGTTCGCCTACCTGGAGGGCCGTCCCCACGCGCCGGCGGGCTCCGGCTGGGAGCAGGCCCTCGACCACTGGCGGTCGCTGGCCACGGATCCAGGCGCCGCCTTCGATCGGGAGTTCGTGATCGACGCCGCCGAGCTCACCCCCAACGTCTCCTGGGGAACGAACCCCGGGCAAACCGTCTCCATCGACGGGTTCGTGCCTGACCCTGCGTCGTTCCACGACCCGGTTCGGCGGGAGGCGGCGGAGCGAGCGCTCGCCTACATGGCCCTGGATCCGGGGACGGCCATCCGCGACATCCGCCCAGACACCGTGTTCATCGGCTCCTGCGCGAACAGCCGGATCGAGGACCTCCGCCTGGCCGCCGAGGTCGTTCGGGGTCGCCGGGTCCGGGAGGGTCTCCGGGCAATGGTCGTACCCGGTTCGATGCTGGTGAAGGCCCAGGCCGAGCGGGAGGAGCTCGACCGGGTGTTCAGGGCCGCCGGGTTCGAGTGGCGCGACGCCGGCTGCTCGATGTGCCTGGGGATGAACCCGGACCAGCTCTCGCCGGGTGAGCGGTGCGCCTCCACCTCGAACCGGAACTTCGAGGGCCGGCAGGGCAGGGGCGGGCGTACGCACCTGGTCAGCCCGGCGGTGGCGGCGGCCACGGCAATCGCCGGCCGGTTCTGCACCCCCGCCGATCTCGGCATCGACGTCCTTGGGGCCAAGGGTTCCTAGCCGCGTGCAGCCGTTCCGGACCCACACCGGCACCGCCCTCCCCCTGGACCGCTCCGACGTGGACACCGACCAGATCGTCCCCGCCGAGTACCTGAAGCGGATCGAGCGGACGGGGTACGGCCCGTTCCTGTTCGCGGAGTGGCGGAAGGACCCGGCGTTCGTGCTGAACGACCCTCGCTACGAGGGTGCCACGGTCCTGCTGGCCGGAGCGAACTTCGGGAGCGGATCCAGCCGGGAGCACGCCGTGTGGGCCCTGGAGGACCACGGGTTCCGGGTGGTCATCGCGCCGTCCTTCGCCGACATCTTCCGCACGAACTGCACGAAGGTCGGGCTGCTGCCGGTGCAGCTCCCGGCCACGACGGTGCGGGCGCTGATGGACGCGGTCCTCGCTGCCCCGGCCACCGCGCTCACGGTGGACCTAGGGACGAGCACGGTGGCCGGGGCGGGGGTTGGGGCCTCCTTCGAGATCGACGAGTTCACGAAGTGGCGGCTGCTGGAGGGCCTCGACGACATCGGGCTCACCCTTCGCCATGCGGACGCCGTCGCCGCGTACGAGGCGACCCGGCCCTCCTGGCTCCCGGCAACAGCGCCGTCAGCGTGAGGGCGTCCCGGACGGCCGCGCCCCCGGTGTCGTTGTTGAAGTAGACGAACACGTCCTCCGCGGGCAGGGCCGCGATCCGCCTGGCCCACCGCCGGAGCTTCTCCCTCGTGTAGCCGGGCTGCCGCTCCCGCCCTTGGTGCAACCGCACGTACGCCCACCCTCCCGTGACGACATGAGGGACCCGCGCCCCCGGCCGGTCGGGCAGCACGAGGGCCGCGCCGGCATCATCGAGCGCCCGGAGCGAGTCCTCGGTCCACCACGAGGGATCGCGGAACTCGAACGCGGCACGCATCCCGGACGGCAGCACGCGGAGGAACCGCTGGAGCCGCTCGCGGTCCGCGGGGAACCGGGGCGGGAGCTGGAACAGGACAGGCCCCAGACGGGGGCCGAGTTTCTTGGCCCGGGTCCACAGCAGCTCGACCGGGTCCCTGCAGTCGCGCATCCGGCGTATGTGGGTGATGAACCTACTGGCCTTCACCGCCACCACGAAGCCGGCCGGCGTCTGCTCCCGCCACCGTGCAAAGGTCTCGGCCGTGGGCAGCCGGTAGAACGAGTTGTTGACCTCGACCGTGGGGAAGCGCGAGGCGAAGTAGCCGAGCCACGCGCGTTTCGGCAGGTGGGCCGGGTAGAACCGCCCCCACCAGTCGTCGTACTGCCAGCCGCTCGTTCCGACCAGGATCGCCACCAAACAACCGTACCCCTGGGCCCGGCGGGGGAGGGGAAGATGGGCGGTCCAGGGTAGTCCGGCTTTCCTAAGGAAGCCTTCAGTACTGCCGATTCATCCACTATGAAGCGCCGAGCTTGGCTGCTCTACCTGCTCGCGGGCGCCCTGGCCACGCTAGCCTGGGAACTTCTCCCGTACATCGACGTGGGGCCACTGTTCAATGTCATCGCCCTGTCCTCTCCGGTCGCCATCGTCGTGGCCGTTGGGATGTGGACCCCGGAGCAGCGTGCCCCCTGGTACCTGTTCGCCCTGGGCCAGGCCTTCTTCGTGGCCGGGGACGTGCTCACCCAGAACTACGAATTCTTGTTCGGGAGGCCCCTGCCGTTCCCATCGATCGGCGACGTCTACTACCTGGGCCTGTACCCGTGCATGATCGCGGGCATCCTGATGCTGGTCCAGCGGCGGTCGCCGGGCGGGGATCGCGAGGGCCTCATCGACTCCCTGATCGTGGCCATCGGCATCGGGACGATCTCGTGGGTGTTCCTGGTGTCGCCCATCGCCAGGGACAACCTTGTCGGGCTCGTGCCAAAGGTCGTCAGCATGGCCTATCCGCTGATGGACCTGATGCTGTTCGTCGTGGTCGTCCGGCTGGCCATCGGGGGCGGCAAGCGGGCGGCCTCGTTCTACCTGATGGCCGCGGCCGCGGCCGCGCTGTTCGCGACGGATTTCGCCCACACCTACGTCACCGTCCACGGCCTCGTCTACGATCGGTCGGGCTACTTCCAAGCAGGGTGGGCCGCGTTCTACCTCCTGTGGGGGGCATCGGCGCTCCACCCTTCCATGCGGACCCTGTCCAACCGAACGCCGGATCGCGAGCGCAGCTTCTCTGAGGTCCGGCTGGGCCTGCTCACGGCGGCGTCGCTGATGCTTCCGGGCGTACAGATCGTCCAGCTCGTCACGGAATACCCTGTTGATGCCCAAGTGGTGATCGGGGCGTCGATCGCCCTGTTCCTCCTGGTACTCGCGAGGATGTCGGGGCTGGTCCGTCGGGAGGAGCAGTCCGCCACCCGGGAGAAGGCCCTTCGCAAGGCGGCGGCCGCCCTGGTCACGGCGACCAACCGGGAAGGCATTTACCAGGCCACCATGAAGGCCGCCGGCACGGTGGCCGGCGAGCGGGCCACGGCACGTCTACTGGTGAGCCTCGACGCCAACGAGCCATTGGAGTTCACCGTGGTGGCCGCCTCCGACGGGCCGCAGGAGGACGTCCTGGGCACCACGGTCGCCATGTCGGACCTCCCGAAGATGAAGCGGTCGCAGCTCATGGCCGACCGGTGGGTCCAGGTCCCGGACGGGGACGGCGAGATCGGCCGGTGGCTCTCCCTGACCGCCGACGCACGGTTCATCTTCATCGTGCCGCTGTTCATGAAGGAGGAGCTGAAGGCGCTCCTCGCGGTGGCCGGCGCCACCCGGCTGTCCCGCTCGACCTGCGAGGGCTTGGAGACCCTCTCCTCCCAGGCGGCCCTGGCCCTCGAGAGCGCTGAGCTCACGGAGGACCTGCTGAGCCGGAGGAGCGAGGCCCGGTTCTCCTCGCTGGTGCAGAACTCCTCGGACGTGGTGATGGTGGTAGAGGCCGATTCGGCGGTGCGGTACGTGAGCCCGTCGGTGGAGCGCGTGCTTGGCTATGAGCCGGCCGGGCTGGCCGGCACCAAGCTCACCGAGCTGATCCACCCCGACGACAAGGCCCAGGTGCTCCAGTTCCTGACCAGCGGGGGACGAGACGAGGAAGAGCCCCATCCGGCGCTCACGGAGTTTCGCATCCGCCACCGAGACGACTCGTGGCTATTCGTCGAGTCCCTTCGGACGAACCTGATGCACGATCCCAACGTGAACGGCATCGTGCTTAACACCCGCGACATCAGCGAGCGGAAGGCTTTCGAGGAGCAGCTCGAGCACCAGGCGTTCCACGACCCCCTCACCGAGCTCGCCAACCGGGCGCTGTTCCGGGACCGGGTCGAGCACGCCCTGGAGCGTCAGACCCGCGACGGCCGTCCGGTCTCCGTCCTTTTCATGGACCTGGACGACTTCAAGACCATCAACGACTCGCTCGGGCACGCCGCCGGGGACCAGCTGCTCCGGGAGGCCGGAGAGCGCCTCAAGAATTGCCTCCGCGCCGCCGACACGGCGGCCAGGCTGGGGGGCGACGAGTTCGGCGTCCTGCTCGAGGACGCCGGGACGGGCGGGGCCGGGGTCGAGGCCGCCGACGTGGCCGCCCGGATCATGGCGGCGCTGCAGGACCCGTTCCACCTGGGCCGCAAGGAGGTGTTCGCCCGGGGAAGCATCGGCATCGCCACCGCCCGGCCCGACCTGGAGGGTGTTCCCCAGAGTGCCGAAGAGCTGCTCCGAAACGCCGACGTCGCCATGTACATGGCCAAGGAGGCCGGGAAGGGCCGCTACCAGGTGTTCGAGCCGGCAATGCACGACACTGCCCTTCGCCGCCTGGAGCTCAAGGCCGACCTCCAGCGGGCCGTGGACAACCGGGAGTTCGTGCTGCACTTCCAGCCGATCATCGAGCTCGAGACCGGCGAGATCACGGGCCTGGAGGCGCTGCTCCGGTGGAACCACCCGGAGCGCGGGATGGTCCCGCCGCTCGAGTTCATCCCGCTCGCCGAGGAGACCGGCCTGATCGTGCCCATCGGGAGGTGGGTGATCGAGGAGGCCTGCCGCCAGGCGGTGCAGCTGAAGGAGCGGTTCCCCGCGACCCCGCTCCACATGGCGGTAAACCTGTCGGCCCGGCAGCTCCAGCGCCCCGAGATCGTTGGGGAGATCGCGGAGACCCTGATGGAGTTGGGCCTGGACCCAGGCGACCTCATCCTGGAGATCACCGAGAGCGTGATGATGCGGGACATGGACCTGTCCATCCAGCGGCTCACCGAGCTGAAAGAGCTCGGGGTGAAGCTCGCGGTTGACGACTTCGGGACGGGATACTCGTCGCTGAACTACATCCGCCGATTCCCCGTGGACATCCTGAAGGTCGACAAGTCCTTCGTGGACGGCGTGCACGAGGGCGGCGAGGAATCCGCCCTCACGGCGGCCATCATCGAGCTGGCCGCCATCTTGAAGCTCCGCCCGGTGGCCGAGGGGATCGAGCGGGCCGATCAGCTGGAGCGGCTCCTCGACCTTCACTGCGATCTGGGTCAGGGCTTCTACTTCGCCCGGCCACTGCCCATGGACGGCATCGACGATCTGCTCGCGACTCGAAAGGCGCTGGCCAACCGGGAGACCGAGCTCTCCACGTAGGCGCGTCGCGCGGCAAAGCGGACCATCGGCCTAGGCCGTTCCCCCTTCCCCCTGTCGCCCGTGGCCCGATACGATTCGCTCGGCCAGTCGCACCAGAGGGGCGTTCGATGGCATCGACGAAGACCGGCTCGCGACTCCGCATCCTGGTCCCCCGCTTGGAGTTCGAACTTCGGGGGACGATCACCCGCCACCTGCGCAAGGAGGGGATGGACGTGCTCCCCTCGGTGCCTTCTGGGCGGAGTCTGGTCCGGGTGCTCGAGGCCGAGCGGCCCGACGCCGTGGTCCTCGACACCGAGGTGGTCCGAAAGGCGGGGGCCGACTCCATCGCGGCCATCCGGGCCGCCACCCCCGGCACGAAGATCGTGCTGATCACGAAGGGCCAGGCCACCGCCAAGGCGTTCGCCCTGGGGGCCGACGCGAACGTCAAGGCCGGGGCCGAGCCCGCGGCCATCTCCTCGTTGATCGTGAACCTGTGCGGTGAGCCCACCATCACGCTCCCCGAGAGCGAGGTCGTCGCCAGCGAGCCTGCCAAGGTGGGGACGGGTCCCGTAGCTCCGGTCGCGCCCATGGCGCCCCCGGCGCCCAGTCCGCAGGCCGAGCCGGTGGTCATCCCGGATGCCGGGGCGGACGACCGAGAGCGGAGTCGGCGACGCCGCCAGGTGCTGTCATGGGTGCTGGTGGGCGCGGGCATCGCCATCGTCGCCGGGTCGGTGCTCGCGGCAGCGCTTCAGGACCGGGGCGCCACGATCACGGCCGCGGAGCCGACCGCCGCCCCGACCGGCGCGGCGGAGTCGCCCGCCGCCGAGCCCACTGCGTTGGACGACGCGTACTCGATGCTCGACGACTTGGTGGCGGCCATCCAGAGTGGGCGGTACGGGAAGGCCCAGGCGGGCGCACAGCTCCTCATGGATCAGCGGCAGGCGGTCCTTCAGGCCGGGTTCTCGCTCTTCACCCTGGATGCCGACATCACCAAGGCCCTGGGGAGGCTGTCTGACGACCTCACCTTTCTCGCCTGCACGTCGCTCACTACCATCCTCGGCGACCTCATGTCGGCCTGCCTCTCCCCAGCCGACGTGGCCGGAGCGGTCATCCAACCCGGCGATACTGCGGCCGGCCCCACCACATCCATCCAAGCCGGCGGCGGCGGGGGCGGCGAGGGCGGCGTGGGAGACGGCGCCGGCGAGGGAGACGGGGCCGGGGGCACACCGGGTTCGACCAGGATCTTCCCCGGCAAGGGCGGCCACAAGGGATGGGTGCACAAGCCGCCCGAGGGCGGGTGGCATGGAGGCCCTCCCTCTTGGGTTCCGGAGAAGAAGGAGGCCAAGAAGCAAGAGAAGGTGTCCGGGTAGCCACGGACGGCGCTTCTCCATGGACCGGAATCGACTCCTGGCAAGGGATGGATGAGGTTACTATTCGCGTGCGGGTGAGCTCAAAGTGTCAGAACGGATGACGGGGCGGGTCTCGGGGGAACGCATCCGTGTTGCCATCGCGGGCAACATCTACGCCAAGCGAGCACTGGTCAGGCGGTTCCTCGAGGACGACGGCTTCGCCGTGGCCGCCGAGGCCCGGGACCGGGAAGGACTGTTCGCGGCGATTCGCACTCAAGAGCCGGACGCCGTGGTCCTGGACGACGACCTCGCCCCGTGGGATCTCGACGAGATCCGCAAGGCCGCACCCGACGCCAAGATCGTGCTGTTCACGTCGGGGGCCCCCGACGCCACCCCCGTCCCCGGCGGTGGCGACGGGTACCTCCAGAAAGGCGCGGGCCTCGGGCACCTGACCTTGCTGCTCCGGGAGCTCCTGGCCGAGCCTCAGGCGCCGATCGTCCTGCCCCCCGCACCCCCCCTGGCGGTACCGCACGGGCCCGAGCATGAGCGTCGGGTGGCCCTTCGCCTCGGAGCGATCGCCGTCGCCTTGGTGCTCGTGGCGGGGGCCGCGCTCGCGGTGATCAGCCGCCCCGACGAGCCGAGGCCGGGGCCGCGGGCCACGTCGACCGGCGGGCCCGTCGTCCCGGAGGGGCCGAAGCTGACGGTGCTCGATCGGGCCCTGGCCGACCTTCGAGACCTCCGAGGAGCCCTCCGGGACGGGTCCTATGTCCTCGCCGGGGCCCTGGCCCGTTCGCTGATGGAGAACCGCGAGGCGGCTCTCGAGGAGGGGTTCTCGGTGAGCGGGCTGGACGCGGCGATCCGATCGACCCTCCAGTCCCTCGTCGGCATCCTGGCTCCGGGGGTGATCCCCACCCTTCAGGCCATCCTGGGCAACCTCTTCCCGCCGGTGCCTCCTCTCGGCGGTACGGGCGGGGGCGGAGGCATCATCCTGCCGGGAGGAGATGTCGGCGGCTCGCTCGGGAGCGGCGAAGCTCCGGGCGGCGGGGGCCAGACTGGCGGCGACGACGGGGATGGCGGCGGCGACGACGGCGACGACGGGGATGGCGGCGGCGACGGCGGGGATGGCGGCGGCGACGACGGGGATGGCGGCGGCGACGGCGGCGACGACGGG
>JBOGVG010000205.1:0-47997 GCA_050692435.1 Actinomycetota bacterium | reverse complement strand
CTGCGGGACGGCGTCCAGGCGGCGTGGATCGACCGGATGATGACGCGCGACGAGCTGTACGAGCTGATCGGCTACGACGAGTATGCCGACCTCGACCGGCGGCTGGCTCGCGGCCCGGACCAAGCCTGAGCCGCGGAAGCGTCGTATGGAAGCGCCCGTAGTAGGCTCGTTGCTCCGCAGCCGGGATCCTCGACCCCCAGGAGGAAGGCCGTGAAGAGATCGCTTGCGCTCCTCGGTTTCCTGACGCTCGCTGCCCTCGGCGCCATCGTCTCCATCGGGAGCGCCGGCGCGACGCCGAGACCATCCACTTACGTCCTTCCGGGGGAAGCCGTCTTCCCGGAGGGCGTCGCCTACCAGCCCAGCACGGGCGACTTCTTCGTGTCGAGCACGAGCGACGGCTCGATCCTGCGCGGCAACGTCGCGGAGCCGGCCGCGAGCCCGTTCATCGCCGGAAACGGCATCGCCTTCTCCGCCATCGGCCTGAAAATGGACGACGCCGGGCGCCTCGCCGTCGCGGGCGGGTTCACCGGCAACGTGTCCGTCTTCGAGGCGGCCACGGGTGCGCTCATCCGGACGTTCACCTCGGGCTCCGGGGGGTTCTTGAACGACCTCGCCGTGGCCAAGAACGGCGATCTCTTCGTGACCGACTCCTTCCGGCCCGTGCTGTGGCGGGTCCCCGCCGGCGACATCCTGTCCTCGGCGACGCCGGGCACTGCGGAGCCCTGGCTCGACCTCACGGGCAAGATCCCGTACCAACCGGGGGAGTTCAACGTGAACGGCATCGTCGCCACCGGGAACGGGAAGCACCTGGTCGTCGCGCAATCGTTCACCAGCGAGCTCTTCCGAATCGACGTCGCCACCCGGAGGGTGAGCGAGATCGACCTCGGCGGCGAACCCGTGAGCGGCGACGGGCTCGCGCTTCTCGGCAGGACCCTGTACGCGGCCGAGCCGTTCGGGGCAGGGATCGCGAAGGTGGCGCTGTCGGGTGAGCTGTCCACCGGAACCGTTCTCTCGCGCGCAGCCGACCCCTCGTTCAGCACGCCCACGACGATCGCCGTGGCGAGCGGTCGCCTCCTCGTGGTCAACTCCCAGTTCGAGCGGTTGTTCGGCGGCATCCCACCGATACTGCCGTTCACCGTCTCGAGCATCCCGATCCCGTAGGGGGCGGCGGCGTCAGGGCGAGCCGCCCGCCGCGACCCGCTCCCCGAGCTCCCGGGCGATGTCGATGATGGCGAGCACGTCGTCCTCGGTGGTTCGAAAGTTCACGAAGCACGGCCGGAGATACACGGCGTCGTCGATCAGCGCCGAGGCCAGGTACACCCGCCCGTCCTCCAGCAGCGCCCTGGCCAGGGCCCGGTTGTGGGCGTTCAGGTCGTCCACGCCGTCCGGCACGTGACGGAACGGCACGATGGAGAGTTGTGGCGGCGGGCCGAGCACCTCGAAGTCCGGCTGGGCCCGCACGGCCTCGTACAGGATCTCGGCCTCGCGGAGGTTCCGCTCGATGGCCTCCCGGAACGCCGGCGCCCCGTGGGCCCGGAACGCCAGCCACGCCTTCAAGGCCCGGAAGGGCCGCGAGTACTCGAGCGTGATGTCGACGGCGTGCAGCTCGTGGCGCTGGTGCGGCAGGTACCCCTCGCGATGCGCGAAGGAGGCGCTGAGGTCCTCCGGCCGGCGGACCAGCACGACCCCGCACGCCTTCGGCAGGTACAGCCACTTGTGCGCGTCGATCGAGCACGAGTCGGCCCGGCCGAGCCCGGCGAACAGGTGGCCCTTCGACCCGGTGGCCGCGGCCGGGAGCCCGTAGGCCCCGTCGGCGTGGAGCCACACGCCCCGTTCCTCGCACACGTCGGCCAGGGCGTCGAGGGGATCCACGGCCCCGGTGAGCGTGGTGCCGGTGCTCGCCACCACCGCGACGGGGATCACGTCATCCTCCAGGTCGCCGTCGATGGCTTCGGCCACGGCGTCGGGGCGCAGCCTCCGCTCTTCGTCGATGGGGAGGGCCCGGAGGTTCGCCGACCCCATCCCGAGCAGCTCCACCGCCCGGGTGATCGAGTAGTGAACCTCCCGCGAGCAGTAGACGGCGGCCCGCTTCCCCGCTATCCCCTCGTTCCGGCTGCCCGGGATGGCACGCTCGCGGGCCGCGGAGAGCGCGGTCACGTTGCTGATCGTGCCGCCGCTGGTGAAGGCCCCGCCGGCCGTGGTGGGGTACCCCACGAACTCGGCCACCCATCGCACGGTCTGCTGCTCGATCTCGGTGGCCGCGCCGGCATGGACGGCCAGGTTGATGTCGTAGCACGCGGCCAGGGCATCCCCGATGGCGCCGATCTCCAGGCCCGAGGAGCCGATGAACGCGAAGTACCGGGGCCGGGGCTGGGCGATGCTCTCGTCCAGGATCCGGCCGGCGTCGTCCAGGACCTCGAAGACCGGCGAGGGCTCCTCGGGCAGGTCCGACCGGAGCAGCGCCCGTACCCGCTCGTCGAGAGGCGGCTCCTCCGGACGGAACCGGTCGAAGCTCCGCCAGGCCTGCTCGATCAGCTTCGCCGCCCGGGCCAGCACCTCCTCCCGAGGCGCGTCGAGCCTGAGCGGCGAGAGGGCCGGGTCGTCCATCGCCCTCGATGGTACGCCGGGCAGCCGGTCACTCCCGGAGATCGACGAGGACCTCGCCCGCCCGCTCGCGGCCGCGAACGGCGAACGTGACCACGACGCCGAGCACCGCCCAGATCAGGGCGTACACCCAGACCCGGTTGAACGGGTTCGTCTGCTTGTAGATCCCCCCGAAGATCGCCCCGATCGAAAGCACCAGGCCGAGCAGGCCGGCGATCCACACCCCACCCTGGTTCGAATGGTCCCGAAGACCGCGGAACGCTCCGAGCGACACTAGGCCGTACACGCCCATAAGCACGAAGCCGCCGAAGGTGGAAAGCCACGCGAACAGCGCGAACTGGTGCGGCGTCTCGGGGAGGGCGAACAACCCGTCCCAGTACTCCGCCGCGAACACCATGAGCACGGACCACCCCTCCACGAACAGGAGCGACGCGGTCGGCGAACCGCGACCTGCGGAGACCGCGGCCAGAGGCCCCGGGATCCGCCGATCGCGGGCCAGGGCGAACACGCCGCGGCTCGACGCGGTCGAACAGCCGAGGCCGACCGCCATCACGTCGAGGATCACCACGATCTCGAGCAGCTTCAGCATGAAGTCGGACGAGCCGCCGTACCCGCCGGCCGCGCCGGGCGATCCCAGAGCGAAGAGCGGTGCGGCCGCGACCTCCGGATCGAGCAGGACCTCCTCCTGGAAGCCGAACCCGGCGATCTGCGAGTACGCCGCGATCAGGTAGTAGGCGGTGACGATGGCCACCGAGAGCAGCACCGCTCGCGGGATCGAGCGCTTCGGGTTCGCGGTCTCCTCGGCCAGGTTCGCCGCCGTCTCAAACCCGACGAAGATGAGCACGCCGTACAGGACCCCGAACAGGAGGCCCGACAGGTCCGGAGCCTCGGCCGGGTTGAAGGCCCGGACGCTGTTCTCCGGCGCGTTCATGATCACGTTAATCGAGAACGCCAGGACGACCGCCGCCGACACCAGAGCCAGCATGAGCTGGACACGGGTCGAGATCTGGATGCCCACGTAGAGGACCAGGAACCGAGCACCCACGAAGATCAGGCTCCACAGGAGCGGGTTGAGCAACGGGTCCTCGATGCCGAACGTGTCGCGCAGGATCGCGTCGTGCCAGAACCAGCCGACCAGCACCGCGATGGCCGACGCCAGGACCGTCGTGCCGCCGTAGTACACCCACCCGGCGACGGCGCCCACCTGGTCCCCCAGGCCCATCGACACGTAGTCGTACAGTGACCCGGCCGCGTGCACGCGCTTCGCGTACTGGGCGATGATCCACCCCAGAGCGAAGACGCCGACCGCACCCAGGATCACGGCGAACGGCGTGGCGATCCCGGCGCCCTTTCCCGAAGCGCTGAACCCCGCGATCAGCGGGATCAGGAAGGCCGCGGAGAAGACCGGGCCGATGAACCCCACGGACTGGGCGATGACGTCGGCTAGGGTGAGCCTCTTCTCCCCCAGGCGTTCGTAGTCGGTCCCCTGCGTGTCAGCCGCCACGTGCTCTCCCCTCCCTTCGGCGCCGCACCTAGGCTGCCCCAACGCGCGCGCTCAACCGGTCCATCCGTCCGCGGGCCGCTCGAACCACACGTGCACCTGCCCGGTCCCCACCGATGCCTCGTAATCCGAGAACTGCACGCCGGGAGCCCGGCACTTCGAGCCGCCGATGGCGCCGGCCATGATCAGGTAGTGCCCGAACTTCCCTTCCGGCGCGTGGCGCTTGTACTCGGGCATCCAGTCGATCACACGGGCGTGTTCCCCCTCGGCCAGTAGCTTCAGGACGTGCAGGTCGGCCTCCCGGGCCTCGGGCGAGATGATGTTCTCCACGCTCGAGGACTCGCGGTGACGGAGCTCCCGGAACGGGAAGAACCGGTGGGTGAGCCCTCCGGAGGCCAGCACGATCACACGCCGGTCCACCTCCTCCACGGCCTTCCCCAGCAGCTCGCCCAGGAGCAGGAAGTCCTCGGTCTGGCCGGTCCCGTTGATGGCGATCGAGATCCACCGCTCGCCGCCGGAGAGGTACGTCCAGATGTTGACCGTGCCGTAGAAGATCGGCAGATATGGGTCGTCGGACGCCAGGATCCATGTGTCGTCGCGGCCCGCGGCCTGCTTCGCCAGCGCGTGCGCGAGCTCGGGGTCTCCCAGTATGTCGTACGGGATGCCGGCCATGCCACGGGGTAGCTCGTG
The DNA here is from genome assembly GCA_050692435.1 of Actinomycetota bacterium. Classification (GTDB taxonomy): domain Bacteria; phylum Actinomycetota; class UBA4738; order UBA4738; family HRBIN12; genus AC-69. The sequence continues at coordinate 43,202 of JBOGVG010000205.1, read as the reverse complement.
GGAGGTGAAGTGACCCTTTCGTCGCTCGTGGGCCGTGACGATGTGCTCGAACGTGGACTCCCAGTGCGTGTCGCACACGACGACGGTGTCGGGCTCGAGACGCTCGAACACCTCGTCCTTCAGCCGCTTCAACCCGGTGACGAGGCTGATCTCCTTGCCGTCGTTGATCTCCAGGCGGACCTGTTCCGGCAGCATGATGGTTGGGACGTGCGATACGAGCCCGGCTCCGACGATCTCACCCATCGGCGATCAACTCCCCTCCCACGGCGCCGAGCAGACGTTCTTCACGTCCGCGTAGAAGTCGAAGCTCCACCGGCCGCCCTCCCGGCCGACCCCCGAGCTCCGCGACCCCCCGAACGGGGCCCGGAGGTCGCGGACGAAGAAGCAGTTCACCCAGACCGTGCCGGCCACCAGCCGCGCGGAGACCCGCGCGGCCCGCTCCGGATCGCCGGTGTAGACGATGGCGGCCAGGCCGTAGTCGGTTCCGTTCGCCAGGTCGACGGCCTGGTCCTCGGTCTCGAAGGCCTGAAGGGTGAGGACCGGCCCGAAGACCTCCTTCCTCAGGACCTCCGCGTCGGGTGGCACGTCCACGAACAGGGTGGGCCGGTAATACAACCCCCCGAGCTCCTCGTTCGGGCCGCCGCCCAGCACGGCCTTCGCGCCGTGCTCCTTGGCCCGCTGGACGAAGCCGTCCACCCGCGAGAAGTGCTCCCGCGTGATCTGCGGGCCGATGTCTGTTTCCTCCAGGCGCGGGTCGCCCTGAGCGAGGGCCGAGGCCTTCTCCAGAAACCGGTCCAGGAACTCGTCGTGGATCTCGCGCTCGACCAGCAGCCGGGTTCCGGCCAGGCAGACCTGACCGGCGTTGTCGTACTGGTTGACGGCCTGGGCCACGGCCGCCTCGAGGTCGGAGTCGGCGAAGATGAGGAACGGGGACTTCCCCCCCAGCTCGAGGGAGACCGGCGTGAGGTTCTCCGCAGCGGCCGCGGAAACCAGCTTGCCGGTCTCCACCGAGCCGGTGAACGCGATGCGATCCACGCCGGAGTGCGCGACGAGCGCCGCTCCGGCATCCTCCCCGATCCCCTGCACCACGTTCAGCACACCATCCGGCAACCCCGCTTCCCGTGCGATGTCGCAGAGCATCGAGGCCGTGAGCGGCGCCCACTCCGGGGGCTTCAGGATCACCGGGTCCCCCGCGGCCAGGGCCGGGGCCAGGCGCCACGTGGCCAGCATCAGCGGCGCGTTCCACGGGGTGATGACCACGGTGACGCCGGCCGGGTCCCACTCCACGTGGTTCCGATGCCCCCGGGTCTCGAAGTCGTCCTCGTGCAGGGACAGCAGCTGGTCGGCGAAGAAGTGGAAGTTGTGCGCGACCCGCGGCATCACGCTCCGCTGCATCGAACGCAGAAGCGACCCGTTGTCCGTGGTCTCGACCACGGCGAGCTCGTTCACCCGGGCCTCGACGAGCTCGCCGATGCGGTGGAGGACCCGGGCGCGCTCCTGGGGCGGCGTGTTCCCCCATACGGCGAAGGCGTCGCGGGCCGCGGCCACGGCCGCATCGGCCTCCTTGGCACCACCCCGGGCGACCATCGCCAGCATCTCCTGATCGATCGGCGAGAGGTCCAGGAACATGTCGGAGGAGGGGACGCGCGCTCCGCCGATCCAGTGGTCGGCGGAAACCCTGATGCCCTCGATCGTAGAGACGTTGGCCATCGGCGCTCGCCTCGTCGCTCTCTTACTCGCCGCCCCAGAAGAACGCCTCGAGCTCCGGCTCGACGCGGCGGCGGAGCGCTGCATTGATCTGTTGCCGCTCCAGGACCTGGCGGAGCATCTTGCGAGCCTGGGGGATGTCGTGTTCGCCGAAGAATGCCTGGACGTCCGCTTCCTGTTCGGCGGTGGTGAGGAACCGGACACCGTCGGCGATGTAGATGACCGTGTTCGGGGGCATCCGACGGTTCGCCTCCTCCCAATGATCCTTGACGAACCGCCAGGCCAGGTCCCCCAGCTCGCGGTTGGCCATCCCGCGGGCCAGCACGAACGGCGCGTTCTGGGACCGGACCTCGTCCGTCAGCGTGAGCTCCAGGGTCCGGTCCATGAGGGCTGGATCTCGGAAGTCGGCCAGAGCGTACAGGTAGCGGAGCTGCTCCTGCGGGGTAGGGGCATCCGTTCGCCTGGCCAGGAACCGTTCGTAGTCATCGGGGCCGCCGGTCGCCGCCACCACTGCGACCCCCGCCGAGGCGAGCGCGGCATCGATGGGACGTCCGGCCGGAGCCGCCTCCTCCCGCTCCCTGGCCCCGGCCCTGGCCTCGACGTCGTCGCCCAACAGGGCGAGCACCGAGACCAGCGCGCCGCGAAGCGATCGGGTGAGATCGGGCTCCTCCGGCCTCGGCTCCCACCCGAGCCGCTCGAAGGCCGGCCGGGCCAGCTCGCGGACGTACACGGCGAACCGCTCGCGGGGCTCGCCGTCCACGAAGCGCTCCAGCCAGGACAGGGCCCCGATGAGCGCCTGCCATACGTGGAGGTCCGCATCGTCCCGAAGGTTCTGGGCCAGGCGCAGGAACTCCGTGACGGGCAATGAGCCTGCCACCACCGCGGCCCAAGCGTCGTCCACCAGGCCGAACCGCTCGATCGGGACCAGGGCCTCCAGGGCCCGGCCCCACACCCGGTCCCGGAGGTCCTCGGCGTACCGGACCCGGACGAAGCTCGCCCCCTCGGCGTTCGCCACGACCAGGGCCTCGGGGTCGAGAAGCGGATCGGTGGCGCCGTCCGGTTCGACCAGCACCGCCCGCGTGACCGCCCGGTCACCCGACGACTGCCGCACCAAGAGCGGAGCATCCCACCGTGTCCGGTCATCGACGCCCGCGTACCGGAACCGTTCCTGCGTGAGCCGGAGCGAATCTCCTTCGGGCTCCACGTCGATGAGTGGGTAGCCGCCCTGCCAGATCCATGAGTCCATGATTCGCCGGACGGGCTCGCCGGTGGCGGCCTCGATGGCGTCCCACAGGTCCGAGGTCTCGGTGTTCCCCCCGGCGTGCTCTTTCAGGTACCGACGGATCCCGTCGCGGAATGGCCCTTCTCCCAGGTACCGCTCGAGCATGCGTAGGACCGCCGCGCCTTTGGTGTACGTGAGCGCATCGAACATGTCGGCGGCGTCGTCGGGCGAGCGCACCGGGTACTCGATCGAGCGGGTGCTCTCCAGGGCGTCGATCTCCAGCGCCGTCGAGCACGTCCGGCGGAACGACCCCCACCGGTCCCAGTCCGGCCGAAGCGCGTCCACGGCGATGTTCGCCATGAACGTTGCGAAGGCCTCGTTCAGCCAGATGCCGTTCCACCACCGCATCGTCACGAGGTCGCCGAACCACATGTGGGCGAGCTCGTGGGCGACGACGTCCGCAACCGCCAGGAGCTCCTGCTGCGTGGCCTGAGCCGGGTCCACCAGCAGGACGGCCTCCCGGTAGGTGATCAGCCCGAGATTCTCCATAGCGCCGGCGGCGAAGTCCGGGAGGGCGACGAAGTCCACCTTCTTCTCCGGGTACGGGATCCCGTAGTAGTCCGCGAAGAACCGGAGCGAGAATGCCCCGACCTCCAAGGCGAAGTCGACGAGGTGTCCCTTGCCGGGGACGTGGGCGATGCTGAGCGGCACACCATCCACGTCCACCGGGTCGGTGAGCTCGAGGGGTCCCACCACGAACGCCACCAGGTACGTGGACATGGGGATGGTGTCCGCGAACCGCACCGCGACCTTGCCGTCTCCCGCCGGCTCTCGGCCGGACTCCGGTCCGTTGGACAGGGCAACTGATCCTCCCTCCACCACCAGGGTCACGCTGAACACGGCCTTCAGGTCGGGCTCGTCCCAGCATGGGAAGGCCCTTCGCGCGTCGGCGGCCTCGAAGTGGGTGGTGGCGATGACGTGCGTGGCCCCGTCGTCGTCCATGTAGGTGGACGGATAGAACCCCACCAGCCGGTCGTTCAGGGCCCCCCCGAACTCGAGGTGCAGCGTCCATTCACCCGGCCGAACCGGCTCGGCCAGCCGCAGGTGCGCCCGCTCGGTCGCCGCGTCGAGACGGACCTCCTCGACGTCGACCTTGGTACCGTTCCCGTCGGAGAGCCGGCCCTCGTCGATCCGGAGATCCGCGGCGTTCAGCACGATCTCCCGAATGGCCTCGTGGACCCGGATCTGTACGTCCTCGCTACCGAGAAACGTCCCGGCCTGGAGGTCCGGCTCGAGCATCAGGTCGTACCTGGACGGGGCGATCGTCCTCGGCAACCGGTACTTGGCCTGATCTCGTCCCATCGGCCCTACGTCACCGGCGTCAGCCAAGACGCGTACCTTTCGATCTCGCCCTTGGTCGTCGCGAAGAACGTCCCCTGGATCTCCTTCGTCACTGGCCCCCGGGTCCCCTCACCGACCGTTCGGTCGTCCACCTCTCGGATCGGGGTGACCTCCGCGGCCGTACCCGTGAAGAACGCCTCGTCCGCGTTGTACAGGTCGGTGCGGACCAAGTTCTCCTCGCGGACCTCGTAGCCGAGATCGCGAGCCAGCGTCATCACCGTCGACCTGGTTATGCCGTCCAGACACCCGGCCGAGATGGGCGGCGTGTACAGCACCCCGTGCCGGACCACGAACACGTTCTCCCCCGAACCGTCGGTGATGAAACCCTGCTGGTTCAGCATGATGGCCTCGTCGTAGCCGGCCTGCAGCGACTCCACCTTGGCCAGGACCCCGTTGATGTACTGGCCGGTGGCCTTGGCCGCAGCGGGCAGCGAGTTCTGGTCATTCCGCCTCCAGGACGAGATCTTCACGCGCACTCCCTGTTCCAGGGCCTGCTCGCCGAGGTAGGTTCCCCACGGCCACACCGCGACCACCACGTTCACCGGCGCATTCAGCGGGTTCACGCCCATCTCCCCGTACCCCCGCAACACCAGCGGCCTGACGTAGCACGCAGCGAGGCCGTTCGCGCGGATCGTGTCCTTCACCGCCTCAGAGAGGGCCTCGGCGGAGTACGGGACCTCCAAGTGGTACAGCTTGGCCGAGCGGAACAGCCGCTTGATGTGCTCGTCCAGGTGCCACACCGCCGGCCCGGACTTCGTCTCGTAGCATCGGATGCCCTCGAACACCCCGGTGCCGTAGTGGACGGCGTGGGACAGGACGTGGACCTTTGCGTCGGCCCAGTCCACGAGCTCGCCGTCCATCCAGATCCTCTCGACGGGCGTGATGGGCATCGAGGCCTCCCTTCGCGGCTCGGGTGGCCGTCCGGCACGAACCGGTCGGGCCGCCGAAAGGATATCCGCTGGGCGCCGCGGAGGGCGGACCCTCACGGCAGGTCGTAGGCGCGCCAGACGATCTCGAGGTCGGGCTCCAGATCCGCGTCGAGCGAGCCGAACCGCCGCTCGGCCCAGGTCCGGACCTCCGGGAGAACGCGATGCCGGACCTCGGCATCGACGCGCCACGTCCACGAGTGCAGCCCGTCTCGCATCTCGTCCACGAACTCGCCGATGCTCGTGTCGTCCCGGCCGGGGATGGGGGGAAGCAGCCGGGTCGTGGCCCCAGCGCGCTCGAACTCCCGGTCGAGGGAACCCGGATCCCGAGGATCGAGCCCCACGGCGAACCGCACCCCGGCCGCGTCGAGGAATCGGTCCACGATCTCCCACGTGTTCTTGAGGCCCCCCAGGTTCACCAGGACAACTCCACGCGGCCGCACCACCCGAGCCATCTCGGCCACGGCTTGCGGCCAGTCGGGGATGAGGTGGAGCACCCACCGCACGACGCACCCGCCGAAGGCGTCGTCGCGAAAGGGCATCCGTGTGGCGTCACCGAGCGCCAGCGGGAACGGCGGGCGGCCGCCCGCCTTCTCCACCAACTTCGCGATCATCGGCATCGAGACGTCGAGCCCGGCCATCGGGACGTCCGCCTCGGCCAGCGGGAGCGCGATCTGTCCGGTCCCCACGCCGACCTCGAGGACCCGCCCCCTTCCGGCGAGCTCCCCGGTGAGCAGCGCGGTCTGAGCACCGGCCACGTCCGGCGGGACCCCGCGGGTGCGGTCGTAGTACTCCGCGGCTCGATCGAAGCCGACCGACCCCGGTTCCATCGCGGGCACTCTACGACTTCGGGATCTCCTAGCGCGCGTCCCCGAGCCACATCCGAGACGGCTCGCACCATCTCCACCGCGGCCAGTTTGCGCGTGACTCCTTGCACCGCAACCCTCTCTAGGATGGGCGATGGCTCGGATATCGTACGGCTCACCGGCCGCCATCACCCGGTGCCACAGCTCCGGGCCGCGCGAGGAATCTCGGACGAACGACACCCCGTTCCCCGCAAACAGCCAGGACGCCCCGAACGCGTGGATGAGCGCACCACCGACGGCCGGCCCGATCATGACCCCCGCGTTGCGGCCCGCCGCGAGCAGCCCGTTCACCCATTTGATGTCCTTCTCCCGAACGAGGTGCGAGACCGTCGCTCCGGACCCCGACCAGAACGGCGACTCGGCAACGGCGGCGAGAAACCTTCCCGCCAGCAGCAGCGCCGGATCGTGGGCGAGCGCCATCGCCCCGAAGCACGCCGCTCGGTGATAGATGTGTAGAAGAGCGCCGCAAATGCAGCGGTGCTGCCGGTCAGGGAGACGAGTCGCGCGAGCGACAGGATGCGGACGGCGGTCCGGGGGCGATCGGCATATGCAGAGTTTGCCCCTCCCCCCGGACGTCGTCCACTATCAGGCGGGAACCACCGCCTCCGGCTCCGCCGGGGCGTCGGCGGCCGAGGCGTCCACGGCCATCACGTCCACGGCATGCTCGAACGCCCGGGCCCGGCGCAGCGCCGGCAGAAGGACGAGGGCGCCGATCGCGCCGGTGAACCCGCCGATCGCGTAAACGCCCTGCGGGCCGACGGCCCGGAGCACGACCCCGGCGAAGGCCAGCCCCACGACGAAGGACAGGCTCACCAGGCCCTCGGACGCCGCCATCACCCGGCTCCGCACCGCGTCGGGCGTGCGGCGTTGCTGGATCCCCTGCTCCGCCACGAGCGTCACGGCGTCCCCGACGCCCGACACCAGGACCAGCGTCAGGATCGGCGCGAACCAGGGCGAGACGGCGATCCCGCCAGTGGTAGCCGCGATCACCACCATCCCCAGGAACAGGGCCTTCGGCTCGTTCTCCTGGTTCAGGTACCGGCCGGCGAAGGAGCCGAGGACCGAACCGGCGCCCCAGAACGTGATCAGCACGCCGTAGCCGACCGACCCGGCGTCGAAGTGCTCGACGAGGGGCACGTCGGCCACCATCACCAGCCCCATGCCGAACACGAGGGCCGTCCAGGCCAACACCAGGGTCCGCAGCAGGCGGTCCCGGGTGATGAACACGAACCCCGCGCGGAGGCCCCGATGCTCGTGCGCCTCGGACCGGTCGCCGGAGAAGGGTGCCCGAACGCTCACGACCAGGACCGCCGAAACGGCGAACGTCAGGGCATTCAGCCCGAACACCCACCCCGGCCCGACGGTCGCCACGAGCAGCCCGCCAAGTGCGGGGCCGACCATGATCCCGGCGTTTCGGCCCAGCGTAACCAGGCCGTTCGCCCACGACAGGTCTTCCGGCCCGACCAGGTTGGGGATGGCCGCGCCCGAGGCCATCCAGAACGGCGTCTCCACCACGGCCGAGATGAAGGCCAGGGCCAGCAGCCACCCGGGGTCCTGGGTCGCGGCCATGGCGGCGAACGCGGCCACGCCCGCAAGGTCGGACACGATCATGACCCGGCGGCGGTCGAACCGGTCGCCGATGGCGCCGGCCAGCGGCGCGACGAACCCGTTCACGCCGAACGTGAGGAACAGCGTCGCAGACAGCCACGTGGGGGACCCCGTGAGCTCGTACACCGTGAACATCAGCGCCGTGTACGCGGCGGCCCCGCCGGTGATGGAGATCAGGCGCGCGACGGCGAGACGGCGCACCGCGGTCTTTGGTGGTGTGCGTTGGGCGGTCATGGAGCGACTCTTTGCATCGGGACGTGCGGGAACAGTGGTCCGGGCCCGCCTGGCGGCGAGCGTTCGCGTCAGAGCGTGACGCTGGAGGACATCACCGTGAGCCGCTTCATGACGCGAGGAGTGTACCAGCCGCGCGGGACCAAGGAGGGCCGGGCGCTCTCAGTCGGGCAGGACCACGAACCAGGCGTTCGGGGCACCGATAGCGGTGGCGATCTCCTCCACGATCTCCGGCGGGACCGCGCTGTCCAGGGTGAGGGCCATAAGCGCGGTGCCGCCTCGCGAGGGTCGCCCGACGTCCATCGTGGCGATGTTGATCTCGTGCTCACCGAGGATCGTCCCCACCCTACCGATCACGCCCGGCCGGTCCTCGTAGGCAAAGAACAGCATGTACGCGGCCGGCACCATCTCGACGTCATATCCCAGCACCTGCATGACCCGTTCCGCGTTCCGCTTCCCGACGAGCGTGCCGGCCACCGAAACCTCGCCGTCCTCGGTCTCGGCCCGCAGCGCGATCAGGTTCACGTAGTCGCTGGAGAGAGCCGAGCGCATCTCGGAGACGGCCACGCCGCGCTCGCGGGCGATGATCGGCGCATTCACGTACGACACGGGCTCGTGGACCACCCCCCGGAGCACGCCCTTCAGGATAGCCAGGGTAAGGGCCCGGGTGTCGACCTCGGCGATCCTGCCCAGGTACTGGCACTCGATCGAACGCACCGCCCCCTGGGCCAGGCCGGTGAGGAGGGCGCCCAGCTTCTCGGAGAGAGGCAGGAAGGGCCGCACCACCTCGGCGACCTCGGCTCCGGCCGAGACGTTCACGGCGTAGGGCACGAACTCGCCCATCAGAGCGAGGCGTACCATCTCGGCGATGGCAGTCCCCGCCTTGTCCTGGGCCTCCACGGTGGACGCCCCCAGGTGGGGCGTCGCCACGACCTGGTCATAGGCGAGGAGCGGCGAGTCAGTAGTCGGTTCGTCGTCGAACACGTCCACGGCCGCGCCGGCCAGGTGTTCGTCCTCGATGGACTTTGCCAGGGCGGCCTCGTCCACGATGCCGCCGCGGGCCGTGTTCACGAGGCGGGAGCCCTCCTTCATCAGGGCCAGCTCCCGGTGCCCGATCAGCCCCTCGGTGTCGGGGGTCCGGGGGAGGTGGAGCGAGACGAAGTCCGCCTGCACCAGGAGCGCCTCCAGGGTCGGCATCAGCTCGACCCCCATCTCCTTGGCCCGGTCCCGGGGCACATACGGATCGAACGCGATAACCCGCATCCCGAAGGCGGAGCACCGCTGGGCCACCATGGCCCCCACGCGGCCCAGGCCCACCACGCCCAGGGTCTTGCCGGCGAGCTCGACGCCCTGGTACGCCTCCCGTTCCCATCGGCCCGACTTCAGGGCGGCGTCGGCCTGGGGGATGCTCCGGGCCTGGGCCAGCATCAGCGCCACGGTGTGCTCGGCAGCCGAGACGATGTTCGACGAGGGCGCGTTCACGACCATCACGCCCCTGCGCGTGGCCGCCTCCACGTCCACGTTGTCCAGGCCGATGCCTGCCCGGGCGACGACCTTCAGGTTCTCGCCGGCTTCGATCACGTCGGCCGTGACCTTGGTCTGCGAGCGCACCACGAGCGCGTCGTAGGGTCCGATGTCCAGGGCCAGGTCGCCCCGGGAAAGCTCGGGTCGGACGTCCACCTGGAAGTCCTTGCGGAGAAGGTCCAGGCCCCGCTCCGACATCGGCTCGGTGACCAGCACCCGCACGATCCGGCCCCTACTCCGCTTGGGCGAAGACGTCCTCGGCCGCCGCGACCGCGGCGCCCCGCTTCACCGGGTAGCCAAGGCGCTCGATGGTCATCTCCAGCGCGGCCAACCCCCGGATCATGTCCAGCCGGTCGTAGTAGCCGAGGTGGCCGATGCGAAAGACCTTACCCTTCAGCGGCCCCTGGCCGGGGGCCAGGATGATGGCGAAGTCCGACCGGACCCTGGCGCAGATCGTGTCGGCGTCGAGGCCGTCGGGCACCCGGACGGCGGTCACGGTCCAGGCCCGCTCGGCGTCCTCGCCGAACAGGTCAAGGCCGAGGGCTCGCACGCCCTCCTTGATGGCTCGGGAAAGGAGTTCGTGGCGCGCGAACGCGGCCTCCGGCCCGTCCTGGTAGTAGAGTTCGAGCGCCGCATGGAGCCCCTGGAGCACCGAGATGGCCGGGGTCCACGGGTTCTCCGGGTCTGGCAGCGCGTAGAACTGCTTGTAGTAGGTCCAGTCGAAGTAGAAGCGAGGGTTCTTCGCCTCGCCCTGAGCCCCCCACGCCGCGTCCGAGACCGCCACGAACGCCAGTCCGGGCGAGGCCGACAGGGCCTTTTGCGAGCCGCTCACGGCGACGTCGATCCCCCAGCCTTCGAAGTCGAAGGGCACGGCGCCGAGGGACGACACGGCGTCGACCATCACGAGCGCGCCGGCCTCCTTGGCCGTCTGGGCGATGGACTCGATGTCGTGGACCACGCCGGTGGAGGTCTCGCTCTGGGTGAGCAGCACGGCCTTGGCCGGCTGCTCGCTCAGGGCGGCGGCCACGTCGGCCGCCTTGACCGTCTGGCCCCACTGGTAGTCGATCGTGCGCACCGTGAGGCCATAAGCCAGGGCGATCTTGGCGAATCGCTCGGCGAAGTACCCCGCCAGCGGGACCAGGACGGCCTCTCCGGGCGAGAAGCAGTTGGCGACGGCCGACTCCAGCCCACCGGTCCCCGACGATGTGAAGATCAGCACGTCACGGTCGGTGCGGTACAGGCGCTGGAGGCGTTCCGTCACCTCCCGGAGGATCCGGCCGAAGGCGGGGCCCCGGTGGTACACGAGGGGGCTGCCCTGGGCCAGGTACACCTCGGGCGGGACCGGCGTGGGGCCGGGCGCCAGGATGATCTCGGGCCTGTCCACGATGCGTTCACTCCTTGCGAGGTCTTTCCATGCACGTCTCGCGGTTCGGCCCAGCGTATCATCCGGTGCCCGCCGCTCCGGAGCGGCGCTGCCTAGAACCGGAACGCGTGGAAGACGTCCTCGGCGGGCTTGCAGTCTCGCAGGTCCTCAGCGGAGAGCTCCGTGGCTTGCGGGGTTCGGCCAAGGATCCGATCCACCAACGACCGGTGGCCGCTCCGGCGCGCGAGCGTTCGCGATACCTTGTCCATCCGCGCCTCGTAGCGCTTCCGCTGCTGGTTCAGGTCGCACGGCAGGTGGCTGACGACGGGGCCCACGGTCACTCCTTCGGCGGCGCGAGCTTACGGAGGTCGAACTCCGGATCGGCGAGTAACTTGGGGTCCGGCCGGACCCGGGCCTTGATGAGCGGCATCGAACGGCGCACGTCCCTCGGCCAGTTCATGCTGAACGTCGAGAGCAGTCGGTCGTCCTTCAGCAGGAACGCCGCGAACTTCCGCTCCTCCATGCTCCCTCTCACGACCATATCGTCCCACTCGGTGGCGAACCCGGCCATCTGGATGTTCGCGTCGTACTGATCCGACCAGAACCAGTGCGCGTCGTCGAAGACCTCGGCCTTCCCCAGCATGTTCCGGGCGGCGGCCTCCCCCATCTTGATGGCGTTGTCGAAGTGCTCCACCCGGATCGGCCCGAACACCGGGTGATCGTGCCGGGCCACGTCGCCGGCAGCGAATACGCCCGGCACGTTCGCCTGGAGCGTCGGGTCCACCAGGATCCCGTTGTCGACCTCGATGCTTGTGCCCGCGAAGGGGTCGATGACCGGCTCGACGCCGACCCCTACCACCGCGAAGTCGCCCTCGATCCTGCGCCCCTCCTTCGTGACGAGCGCCTCGAAACGCCCGTTGCCCTCGAAGCGTTCCGCGGCGTCCTGGAAGATCATCTCCACCCCGTGGTCGCGGTGCAGCCCTTCCAGGACACGGCCGAGATCCGTTCCCAGAACCCGCTGCAGGGGAGTCTCGGCGAACTCAACCACGGTTACCTCCACGCCCCTGCTCCGAAGGGACGCTGCCACCTCGGCCCCGATGAAGCCCATCCCCAGTAGCACCGCCTTTGCGTCCGGGACCCCGGCCGCCTTGATCGCGTCCGAGTCGGGCAGGTACCGGAGGTCGAGGACGCCGGGCAGCTCGATGCCGGGTAGGGGAAGCCTCCGGTTCCGGCTGCCCGTGGCGATGAGCAGCGAGTCGAACGGGATCCGCTCGCCGCTCGCCAGGACGATGCTCCGGTCGGCGACGTCGATCCGCTCGGCGCGCTCGCCGAACCTGGCGTCGACCTCGTTCTGTTCCCACCACTCCGGCGGCCTGATATAGGCCGGTTCCGAGGTCTCACCGCGCAGGTACTCCTTGGAAAGCGGCGGGCGCTCGTAGGGAGGGAGCGGCTCCTCGCCGATCAGCACGACGCGTCCGTCGAATCCCTCGTCGCGAAGGGTGGCCGCCGCGGTCCCGCCGGCCAGGCTGGCCCCGACGATGACGAAGGCCGGCACGCGCTAGGCCACCGACACCTGGAGCTCTCCGCCCTCCTCCCGGACCTCGAAGACGTCGATGGGCTCGATGGCCGGTCCGTCCACGACCTCGCCGGTGATGACGTCGAAGCGGCTCCCGTGGCAGGGGCACTCGATCACGGTCGCGTCGAGCTCCCCTTCGGAGAGCGAGCACTGCTTGTGCGTGCAGACATCGTCGAACGCGTGGAGGTCGCCGCCGATGTTCGCGATGGCGATGATGCGCTCCTCGACGCTGTACGCGTTGGCCTCGCCGTCGGGGACGTCGCCGGCCTCACCTACCCTGACCCATCCCGCCATCGGTTTCCCTCCCCCTCGAGGTTCCGTGTCACGCGAGCCCACAGCATAGGCCAACGTGGAAACGTGGCCGGTCATTCGGGCGGGGGCCGGGCCCGGCGCCTTGCCACCAGGTCCGGGGTGAGGTAGCCCAGGCCGACCACGACGTACAGCCCGAACAGGATCAGGAAGCCCTCCTTGAACCCGATCGGCAGCATGGCCGGCAGCCCCGCCCCCAGCACCCAGAACAACTGGAACAGCACCTCGTATCGGACGAACACGCGTCCGTACGCGCCTCCCGGCGCGAGCTGCTGCATGAGGCTCTGGAACGCCAGCCGTCCCAGCTCGCCCGAGGCCCCCGCAACGAGCGCGAACGCCGTGAGCGCCGGGAGCGAGAAGGCCACGAACGCCAGGAACGCGCCGAGCCCTGCCGCCACGATGCAGGCGATCACCACCGCTTCCTCCCGGAGCGATACCGGCAGCCGGGGGGCGAGCACGTCCCCCAGGAAGCTGCCGAGGGCGGCCGCTCCCGCCAGGACGGCGAACCAGTAGGCGGGCTCGTCGCTCCGCCGCAGCGCGAACGCGATGGAGAACAGGAGGAAGCCGCTCGCCGCACGAAGGCCCGCGGCCCCCACGGTCGCCGCCGCGAGCTGCGGGATAGCCCCCAGCCGGCTCACCGCTCCCCTTCGCCCGCGTACACGAGGGTGCGGGAGTCGGAGGTTCAGGAGCGACGCGAGGGTGTAGGCGACGACGCCTCCGTACATCGCCGCCGACGGGCCCCCGAGCTGGAACAGCAGCAGCCCCGGGACGCCGGCGAGCAAGGCGCCCCCCGCCGCGATCCTCCCCAGTCGCGCGTTCGCGCGCACGAGTCCCTCGCTCGAGCCTGCGTACGCCACCACAAGGCCGTTCTTCGTGATGGTGTGGACCTTGGACAAGACCAGGATGGCGAAGGCGAACGGGTAGAGAAGCAGCGTGTCGAGCCTGGGGGCGACGAGGACACAGACGAGCGCTCGCCCGGCCGAGGATGCCGCCGAGACCGCACGCCGGGGACCGGCCCGGTCGAGCAGCGGGACCAACAGCGGCCCGGCGACGGCGAGCGGCGCCAGGGTGACCGCGAGGTACAGCGCGACCTTGGCCCGGGCCTCGCCCACCGGCACGTCGAAGAAGATCGAGCCGGCAAGCGCGATGGCCACCATGGCGTCGCCGGCGGCGCTCCCCATGTGGACTAGCGCATAGGTGTCGAGCGGATCGTCCGAGGTCCACAGCCGCCGGAGGGGGCGGACGATGATGGCCTCCAGCATGGACACCAGCCCGAGGAGGATGAGCTGCCACCACGGGTACCGCTGCGGCTCCTGGTGGCTGACCCGCATGGGGCGGCCGGGCCCGGCCCTCAGGCTCACGAGAGCCTCCGCCGGAGCAGGTCCGACACGACCTTGGGATTGGCCGAGCGGCCTGACTTCCTCATAACCTGGCCAACCAGGAACTTGAGCACGCCTTCCTTGCCGCCCCGGAGCTGCTCAACGGGCCCGGGGTTCTCCGCGATCACTTCCTCGACCCACGCCTCCAGGGCCGAGGTGTCCGTCACCTGCCGGAGCCCTCGAGCCTCGACGATCTCCTCGACTGGCTTGCCGGTCTCGAACGCCTCCTCCAGGACCTGCTTGGCGCCGGTGGTGGAGACGGTCCCCTCGTCCACCAGCCGCACCAGGTCGGCCACATGCTGCGGCATGACCTTGGCCTCTTCGAGCCCGATCCGGGCCTTGTTCAGCAGCCCCGCGAGGTCCTGGGTCACCCAGTTCGTCACGGCCGCCGGGGCCGCGCCGAGGCGCACCGCCTCCTCGAAGAATTCCGCGGACACCCTGGATCCCGCCACCAGGAGCGCATGGGCCGGCTTCAGGTCGAACTCCCGCTCGAATCGGGCGCGCCGCGCCCGAGGGAGCTCGGGGAGCGTCGCCCGGATCCGCTCCACCCATTCGTCGTCCGGCTGGATCGGCGGGAGGTCCGGCTCGGGGAAGTACCGGTAGTCGAAGGCCTCCTCCTTCGACCGGAGTGTGTGCGTCGTCCCGGTGTCCTCGTCGAAGTGGCGGGTCTCCTGGACGAGCTTCTCGCCCTTCTGCAGGCTTTCGACCTGCCGCTGCTGCTCGTACCTCAGCGCTCGCTCCAGCGAGCGGACCGAGTTCAGGTTCTTGATCTCGACCTTCGTGCCGAGCTCCACCTGTCCCGCGGGGCGTACCGAGATGTTTGCGTCGCACCGGAGCGAGCCCTCCTCCATGCGGACGTCGGACACGCCGAGCGCTTCGAGGATCGCGCGGAGCTCGCCGAAGTACGTCCGGGCCTCGTCCGGCGAGCGCATGTCGGGCTCGGAGACCACCTCCACCAGGGGGACGCCGGCTCGGTTGTAGTCGATCAGCGCGTAGTCGGCCTGCGCGATGCGCCCGGTGGTGCCGGCGTGGGAGGTCTTGCCGGTGTCCTCCTCCATGTGCACCCGGGTGATGCCGATCCGTCGGGTCACGCCGTCCACCTCGATGTCGAGGTGCCCGTTGATGCAGATGGGGAGGTCGTACTGGGAGATCTGATAGTTCTTCGGCATGTCCGGGTAGAAGTAGTTCTTCCGGTGGAACAGCGAGTAGCGCGCGATCTCGCAGTCCAGCGCCAGGCCGATCCGCACGATGTACTCGATGGCCGTCTCGTTCGGGACCGGGAGCGAACCGGGGTGGCCGAGACACACCGGGCAGACGTTCGTGTTCGGAGGCACTCCGAACTCGTTCAGGCATCCGCAGAACATCTTGGTCCGCGTCGACAGCTCGACGTGGCACTCCAGGCCGATGACGGTCTCGAACCCTTCGCCCATGTCGAGAGGTGAGCTTAGCCGACGCTCGGGCGGGCGGCCCCTATCCTGTCATCCATGACCCGGACGGCCGACCCCACAACCGCCCGGACCACCTCTCCGCTCGTATGGGTCGCCCTCGGCGCCGTCTACGTCGTCTGGGGCACGACCTACTTCGCCATCCGGGTGGTGAACGAGACCCTCCCGCCCCTCCTCGCCGCGGGAACGCGGTTCATGCTCGCCGGCGCGGTCATGTACACGTTCGCCGTCCGCCGGGGCGACCGGGAGGGCGACCGGCCCGGACGACCGCAGTGGCGAGCGGCGGCCATCGTGGGCGGGGCGCTCCTGTTGGGGGGCAACGGCGGGGTGGTGTGGGCGGAACGGACCGTGCCCTCGGGGCTCGTGGCCCTGATCATCGCGCTCGTCCCCTTGTGGATGGCGTTGATCGACCGGGTGCTGCTCCGGCGGCGGCTCCGGATCCAGACCATGGTGGGCCTGGCCACGGGATTCGCCGGGGCGGCTCTTCTGGTGGGGGGGTCCGCCGGCGGGAACGTCGATCTCGCCGGGATGCTCTTCGCCGTGGGGGCCTCGCTCAGCTGGGCCTCGGGATCGCTGTACGCCCGCCACGCGCCGCTCCCAAGGCGGCCGTTCGTCGGCGTGGGGATGGAGATGCTCTGTGGAGGGGCGGCGCTCGCGGTGGCGGGGATCCTCGTCGGCGAGCCCTTCGACCTGCACCCCGAGCGGTTCTCCCTCGCCTCCCTGGTCGGACTGGGCTACCTCATCACGTTCGGTTCGTTCGTTGGGTTCGCCTCGTACGTGTGGCTGCTTCGGAACGCTCGCACGTCGCTCGTCTCGACGTACGCGTACGTGAACCCGGTGGTGGCGGTGTTCCTGGGGTGGGCCTTCCTCTCGGAGCCCGTCACCGTTCGGACGGTGGTGGCCGGCGCCATCGTGCTCGGCTCGGTGGCACTGATCATCGGCTCCCGGGAGACGCCGCCGACGCCGGAGACGACCTCAGGCGCGGAGATCGGCGAGGAGGGATGGGACGGCGCCGAAGGCGAGCTCGCGCTCGAGGGCGTGGGCGATGCGAAGGAGCATGGGCTCCCCCAGGACCGGCGCCGTGATCTGGAGCCCGACGGGTAGCCCCGTCTCGTCCAGGCCACACGGGATCGAGATGCCCGGGACCCCGGACAGGTTCGCCGGGATCGTGAACACGTCGGACAGGTACATCGCGAGCGGGTCGTCGGCCCGCTCCCCGATCTGGAACGCGGTCGTCGGCGAGGTCGGAGAGACCAGCACGTCGTAGGACCGGTACGCCTCCTCGTAGTCTCGGATGATCAGCGTCCGCACCTTCTGGGCCTGGCCGTAGTAGGCCTCGTAGTAGCCGGCCGAGAGCGCGTACGTCCCCAGCATGATCCGGCGCTTGACCTCCGGGCCGAAACCGTCGCCGCGGGTCCGCATCATCATCTCCACGGAGTCGCGGCCCTCGACCCGGGACCCGTAGCGAACACCGTCGTATCGAGCGAGGTTCGACGACGCCTCCGACGGCGCGATCAGGTAATAGGCGGAGAGCGCGTAGTCGGTGTGGGGCAGCGAGGCCTCGCCCACCGCCGCCCCCATGTCCGCCAGACGGTCCACGGCGGTGCGCACGGCATCCGCCACACCCGGCTGCACCCCCTGCCCGAAGGCCTCCTTCACCACGCCGACCCGAAGGCCCCGGACCCCTTCATCGAGGCCGTCGGTGTAGTCGCGGGGAGGCTGGTCCAGGCTGGTGGCGTCCATGGGGTCCTTGCCGGCGATCGCCGAGAGCAGCACGGCCGCGTCCCGGACGCTCCGGGTGAAGGTACCCACGGTGTCGAGGGAGGAGGCGAACGCGATGAGGCCGTACCGGGAGATCAGCCCGTACGTCGGCTTCAGTCCGACCACCCCGCACAGGGCCGCGGGCTGGCGCACCGAACCGCCCGTGTCGGTCCCCATGGCCCACACGGCCTCGCCCGCTGCGACCGCGGCCGCCGAGCCGCCCGACGAGCCACCCGGTACCGCGTCCAGGTCCCACGGGTTGTGTACCGGGCCGAACGCGGAGTTCTCGTTCGACGAGCCCATGGCGAACTCGTCGCAGTTCGTCTTACCGATGAGCACGGAGCCGGCCGCGGACAGCCGGGCCCACGGGGTGCAGTCGTAGGGGGGCACGTAGCGTCCGAGGATCTTCGACCCGCAGGTCGTGGTGATCCCCTTCGTGGCCAGGACGTCCTTCACGGCGATGGGGATGCCGGCCACGGCGGGCGCGTCGCCCCCTCGGACGCGCTCGTCGGCTTCGGCCGCCCGCTCCCGCGCAACGCCGGGCGTGTGCGTGAGGAAGGCGATCACTCGGTCCTCGACGGCCTCCATGCGGGCCAGGCAGGACTCGGTGATCTCCGCGCTCGAGACCTCGCCGGCTCGGAGCTTCCCGGCGAGCTCGGAAGCGGAGAGGTCGCAGAGGTCGGGCACGGCTATCCGACCTCCACGATCCGCGGGACCTTGAACCGGTCACGCTCCCGCTCCGGCGCGCCCGCCAGCGCTTCGTCCCTGGGAAGGGACTGGCGGGGCTCGTCGGGACGGAAGACGTTCGCCCGGGGGATGGCGTACGCGGTCGGTGGGACGTCGGCCGTCGCCACCTCGCCGACCTTCGCCGCATGGTCCAGGATCAACCCGAGCTGCTCCTTGAGCCGCTCCTTCTCCTGCGAGGTGAGCTCCAGCCGGGCCAGGCGCGCGACGTGCTCGATGTCGATGTCGACCGGCATCCCGCCAGTCTAGTGGTCCCCCTCGCCCCACTGCCCCGCGGTTACCCGGGCCGGTGGGACGGCGCTCCGTCTCCCGGGGCCACGTGGGTGTCCACGTACCCCGGCGGCGGCGTCTCTCCGGGCGCCGGCTCGTGAACCAGGCCGGGCCCCATCTCGGTGGGAAGAGGCACGTCCAGTCGCCCCGAGGCGAGCAACGAGAGCATGTCGATCCCGACCTCCACGGGATCGATGGTCCGCACCACCGACCACCGGTACTCGCCCGCCCGGTTCGCCTCGGCCAGGTCCATCTCAACCGGCTCTGCGGCCCCGCCCCGCGGATCGAGCACCAGGCGGACGACGGGCCGCGCCAGGAGCTGCTCGTGGTTTCGGACCACGACCGCCACATCGCCCGTGGACAGCTGCACCAGCGACCCCACCGGGAACAGCCCCATCAGCCGGACGAAGGTTCGCACCACCCGGGGGTCGTACGAGCGGCCCGCGCCGGCCTGGAGGATGGCGAGGGCCTGCCGGCGCTCCTCGGGCTTGCGGTACGAGCGCTTGCTGGTGAGCGCGTCGAAGCTGTCGGCCACCGCCACGATCCTCGCTGCCAGCGATGCCGGTCGCCCACCCGTGAGCGACGGGTACCCCGAGCCGTCGTAGGCGGCGTGATGCTCCAGCACGATCCCGACAGCGGGGTGGAGCGGGTCATGCGTGGTCACCGCGACCAGCCCGGCGCCGTCCACCGGGTGGCGCTGAATGAGCCTCCACTGCTCCTCGTCGAGAGTCCCGTCCTTCCGCAGGATCTCCTGGGGGACCTTCACCTTGCCCACGTCGTGAAGGAGGCCGCCGATCCCCAGCACCAAGGACTGCTCGCGGGACAGCCCGATCGCGCGGGCAAGCGCGAGCGACAGGATGGACACGTTCACCATGTGGTGGTACGTGTACTCGTCGTAGGACTTCACCGTGGTGAGCAGGAGCGCCTGCGCCGGGTCCGTCGCGATGAGGTCGGCGAGGTGCTCGGTGAGGCGGACGGTGGCGTGGAGGTCCGCCGGCCGCCCGGCGAGGAGCCGGGCGGCCGTCTGCCGGAGGAGCTCGAGGCCGGCGGCGTAGCTCTGGAGGAGCTCCGCCATGCCGGTGAGGTCGGCCGTCGGGAGGACGGGGGTGGCCCGGTTCACCTTCACCGCCGTCATCTCGTCCAGAGCGGCGTGCTCGCCGACCACCAGCCGAACCAACGCATCGATGTCGAGCTCGGAGACGTGGTCCTCGAACTCGAGCGATTGCACGCCCGCGTCGGCCAGCGACCCGGCCAGGCGGTTCAGCGTGAGCGATTCCCACGCCAGCAAGGTCGGTCCAACGTAGAAGTTGCCGCCGGACACGAACATGGCCGGAGGCGTGCCCCGAACCTCACCGAGCTTTCGGACCAGCTCTGCGATGTCCCGGGCTGCCTCGGTTCGCTTCGGATGCTGGGGGGGGTACAGGGCGTAGACCTGGCGGGCGGACGAGAGCGAGCGAAGCAGCTCCCCGGCCGTGCCGATCTCCCCGCGCGCCGGCGGTCGCCCGCTCACGGCGCCGACCCCCTGGCTCCTCGTACCAGCTTGCGCGCCCGGCGCCGAACCGACCACGGCGGCCTGGGACGGACGTCTCTCGAGGTGAGGCTTCGTAGGACCTCGAGGCCATCGGGGCTCTGAGCCAGCTGCTCGAAGGCCAGGTTCCGAATGCTGCGGCTGTCCGACGCCGCGGCGACCGCGGCGAGCGCGGCGGCCGACTCAGGCCCCCGGATCGCTCCCAGGGCGCTCACGGCCATGGAACGAACGTCCTCGAGCCCACCCTCGGCCAGCTCGCGGAGGTGCGGGACGGCCTGGACGCCACCCGCCGCCACCAGGGCCTGCACGGCTTCCCTCCGGACCTGGGGCGTCTCGTGCCGGGCCGCCGGCGCCAGCAGGTGCAGCACATCGGTCCCGCCCGCGCTTGCGAGCACGAGCACGGCATTTCGCACCACGTACCACCGAGGGTCCCGGAGCCGGGCCGCAACCGGCCCAACGTGGCCCCGGGCGACCGGGCGCAGGGCCGCCAGGAGCACGGCCCGCCGGTGCTGGTCGAGCTCCGCCGCGAGCAGGTCCAGCAAGACCTCGACGGCCCGGTCCCCCAGTGGGGCGAGCAGCTCCTGCAACGGGAACGCGTCCCCTGACTGGCCCGCCATGACCAGCTCCATCAGCAGGTCCGGCTGGAGAGCCTCCCGGACATATGCCTCGAACAGGTACTCCCCCTCCCTCTCTTTCGGACCACCGAGCGCCTCGTGCACGGCATCGAGCAGCCCGCTCACGCGCCTGGGGTCCCGGGTTCGAAGCGCCTCCCCGAGCTCCCCCGCCCACAGATGCAAGACCTCACCCAGCCGCTCCGCGTCCTCCTCAAGGGCCAGGTAGTCGCGGAGAGACAGGAGCGCCGTCCCCCTCCGCTGCTCGTCGGTCCGGGGGAGGGTGGCCTGAACCGCCAGCACGTCGTCGCGCTCCGTGGCGGCGAGGTAGGCACCGATCGAATCGGTCACGGATCCGGAGGCGGTCTCCGGCCCGACCTCGGTCAGGTCGATCCCGAGCCGTTCCAGCCCGGCCAGGATGGTGCCGGCCTCTTCGCGCCCCGCCTCCAGCGCGGACGTCAGGTCGACGATGTCGACGTGACGGACCCCGGCTTCGGCGAGCTGCCGGGCGAGCTCGACCGGATCCCGCCGGCCGTCGCGTCCCAGGTCCACCAGCGCCCTGGTCAGCTCGGCGTTGCTCATCGTGCCGATCAGCCGCTCGGCGAGCGGGTCTTCGCGTACCCGGTCCACCAGGATCTCCACGAGCGATCGCCGCAGCTCGGCCGGGAGCTCGGCCACTACGTCGTGCACCGTCGAGTGCAGATCGATCTCCCGCCCGGCCTCGACCGCCAGCTCGTCGACGAGGACCCGGATCCGGTCCAGGAGGACCTCGGCCTGATCGCTCGGCGTTCCCGAGAGATCACCCTTCATGAGCTGAGACGTGATGGTCTGAGCGTCGGGGATGCGACTGGTGCGCATGCCGACCATGTCCTCCGGGACGTGGTCCGCGCCTTCCACCGCCGCCGGCCCGACCGGTGACAGGACGATCGACGTCACCCCCGCCCTGCTGAGCGCCTCTTCGGCCCCTCCCGCTTCTCGCAGATCCTCCTGGGGCATTGAAAGGACCGCGTACGTGCGGTCCAGGTCCCGCCCGTCCGGCACTGCCACCACCACGAGCCGCTCGA
The DNA here is from genome assembly GCA_050692435.1 of Actinomycetota bacterium. Lineage (GTDB taxonomy): Bacteria > Actinomycetota > UBA4738 > UBA4738 > HRBIN12 > AC-69. The sequence goes on along the minus strand of JBOGVG010000205.1, from coordinate 21,667 downwards.
CGCCCCGCTCGAAACATGCCCGGGCCAGGCGCTCCATCGACCCATCACCGGGCAGGAGCTCCCCATCGAGGGCGAAGCCCTCGCCTCTGACCTCGACGTCGACCGCCCCCAAGGTCAGGGCGGTTTGCGCGGCGGCCGAGATGCGCTCAGCCGCCGCCACGAAGCCCGGCCGGTCGGGACTCCCCGGGAACAACCGGTACGCGGACAGCCCCAACCAGAGCTGCCTCAGCAGCCCCGCGACGCCCCGGGCCCGCTCTTCACCCCCAGACACGACCACCTCGATGGGACGACCTGCCCCTCCTTCGGCGTTATCGACCGGCGGTTCGTCCGGCCTAAGGCGAGGGTCCTCGAAGGGCTGTGGAGCGCCTACCCCCGACCGGGGGACAGCAGGGCGGTCCTGGGGATCAACGGAACCCGCCGAACCGCGGCTCGACGCGCTGCGCTATCGCCGCGGCCATCAGAGCGTTGCCGACCAACCAGACGTCCGTGATGGGCCCGACGCCGCCCGGGACCGGCGTGATCGCCTCGGCCTTCGCCGCAACGCTGTCGAAGTCGAGGTCGCCGGTCATCCTGATCTTGCCGGTGGCCTCGTCCTTGACCGCGTGGATGCCGACGTCGACGGCCACCACGCCTTCGCTCACCATGTCTCCCGTCACGAGCCCTCGGACCCCGGCGGCGACGATCAGGATGTCGGCCAGGCCGGTGAACTCGGCGAGCCGGCCCGCAGCGTGGGTCCGGCTGTGGCATGCGATGACCGTCGCGTCGCGCTCGAGCCCGAGCCACTGGGCCGGCTTGCCCACGCTGTTCGACCGACCCACGACCACGATCGTCTTCCCCGAGTAGTACGTCGCCGGGTCATGGCCCGACTCCCGCACGTAGGAGTCGAGCAGGTAGTAGACGGAGGCCGGAGTGGAAGGGAGGAACCGGGGCCGCCCCTGCGCGAGCAATCCCGTGTTGTGCGGGTGCACGGCCTCGATGTCCTTCGAAGGGTCGATCGCGCTGTTCACCACCGCTTCCGGGATATGGGCTGGTAGCGGATGAAGGACGAGGATCCCGGTGATCCGCGGATCGGCGTTCAGCTTGCCGATCGTCGCGATGACCTCGGCCAGCTCGACGTCGGCCGGCAGGGACTCGCCCTCGTACCGGTACTCCAGCGCCTCGGACAGACGGCGCACGTGGCGCTGGTACGCCTGCGCGGCGTAGTCCTCCCCCACCATCACCGTCGCGAGTCCGGGCTTGACCTCCGACATGCGAAGGACCTTCAGCTCCTCCTCGATACTCCGGCGGAGGTGCTTCGCGATCGCGTTCCCGTCGATCACGTGGGCCACGTCCACCCTCCCCCTGCCGCCGGCGGCCTCAGACTCGCCCGAGCCGCTTCAAGAACCCGTCCTCGTCGACGATCTCGACGCCGAGCTGCTCGGCCTTCGCCGCCTTCGAGCCGGGGTTGTCCCCCGCCACCACGAAGTCGGTTTTCTTCGACACGCTGGACGCCACGCGCGCGCCGGCTACGAGCGCCGCCTGCGTGGCCTCGTCCCGGGACATCGCCGACAGCCCGCCGGTCAGCACGATGGTCTTCCCGGCGAGCGGTTCTTTCCCCGTCCCCTTCACGTTCTCGTCGGCCATCTGTACGCCGGCCTTCCGGAGCTTCTCGAGCAGCTTGCGGTTCTGGCGGTCGTGGAACCACTCGTAGACGCTCCGCGCGATCTCCGGGCCGATCTCCTCGACGTCGTCGATCTCGTCGACGCTGGCTTCAGCGAGCTTGTCGCTCGAGCCGAACGCCCGGGCCAGGACCTGCGCCACGTGCGACCCGACGTGCGGGATATTCAGGGCGACCAACAGCCGCGACAGCGGCCGGTCCTTCGATCGCTCGATTGCCGAGAGCAGGTTCCGGATCTTCTTGTCCTTGAACCCCGGAAGCTGGGCGAGCTTCTCCTCGGTGATGGTGTAGACGTCGCTTGGGTCCCTCACCCAGCCCATCTCGATCAGGAGGATTCCCGTCTTGTAGCCCAGGCCCTCGATGTCCATGGCCCCCCGCGATGCGAATGCGAACAGCCACTCCACGTTCTGCGAGGGGCAGCCCCGCTTGTTCGGACACCGCCAGTACGCCTCGCCCTCCTTGCGCGTGAGCGGCGTCCCGCAGGAAGGGCACGCCTTGGGGAACTTCCACCGCCTCGAGCTCTTGGGCCGTTTCGGCAGGACCGGGGCCACCACCTCCGGGATGACGTCGCCCGCCCGGCGTACGATCACCGTGTCTTTCTCCCGGACGTCCTTGCGCCGAACCTCGTCCTCGTTGTGCAGGGTCGCCCTCGAGATCGTGACCCCGCCCACGGAGACCGGCTCGAGGATGGCGAAGGGCGTCACGATGCCGGTTCGTCCCGTGTTGACGGCGATCTCGTGCAGGAGCGTGGTCCGCTCCTCGGGCGGGAACTTGTACGCCACGGCCCACCGCGGCGCGTGGCTGGTCGCACCGAGCTCTTCCTGCAACGCGATCTGGTCCACCTTCACCACCACACCATCGATCTCCCAGTCGACGCTGTGCCGGTGCTCCTCCCACTTGTGGACGTAGGCGATCACGCCGTCCAGGTCGTCGTGGATCTCGCCGGTCGGTGCCACCGGCAGCCCCGCGTCGCGGCACCATGCGAGGAACCCCGAGTGCGAGTCGAACCTGACCCCCGCGGCGTAACCGAAGCTGTGGACCCAAAGCGACAGCGGCCGGCTGGCGCTGATCTTCGGATCCTTCTGGCGAAGGCTGCCGGCGGCGGCGTTGCGAGGGTTGGCGAAGGGACGCTGGCCGGCCGCCGTGAGCTCCTCGTTCAGCTTCTCGAACGCCTTCACCGGGAGGTAGACCTCGCCCCGGACCTCGAGAGCGGTGGGCGGCTCCTTCACGAGCAGTCGCTGCGGCACGGAGCGTACGGTGCGCACGTTCGACGTGATGTCCTCGCCAACCCTTCCATCGCCCCGCGTCGCGCCCTTCACCAGCACGCCGTTCTCGTACGTGAGCGCCACGGCGACGCCGTCGATCTTCAGCTCGCACGAGTAGCGGACGCCGGTGCCCACGCCGCGCTCCACGCGGGTCGCCCACGCCTTCAGCTCTCCTTCGGAGAACGCGTTGTCGAGCGAGAGCATTACGGCCCGGTGCTCGACCGGAGTGAACAGCTCGGCCGGCGTCACCCCTACCCGTTGGGTTGGGCTGTCAGGGGTCACGAACTCCGGATATCGCTCCTCCAGCTCGCGGAGCTCCCCCATGAGCTCGTCGAACTCGGCGTCGGACACCTCCGGCTCGTCCAGCACGTAGTAGCGGTAGTTGTGGTAGTTGATCTGCTCCCGAAGTTCCTCCACCCGGAGCTTGGCCGCCGCCCGGTCGCGATCCGCGTTCGCCATGTCAGCCGCTCTGCGCTCCGCTGCTTCGCGCTACGCGGCGATCTCCACGCCGCCGGTCACCCCGATATGCTCCCCGAGGATCACGACCCCGCCAGAGACCCCGGGGACCTTCTTCAGGTACTCGAGGGCGAGGTGGAGCCCGTCCCGCTTCGACAGGAGGGCCTGCACGCCGGCGGCGGCCGCGTCGGCCAGCATGCACGAAGAGGCCAGAACGGCGAGCCCATCCACGTGGGCCCGCCCCCGTCCGAGGTTCGTCGAGACCCCGATGCCTTCACGCCGAGGCTGAACCACCACTGAGATCGGCCCGTCCGGGTTGCGAAGAATGGTGAGCTTCTGCCGCTTCCTGGTCACGATGAAGTAGTCGCCGCCGCACGCCACCGTGAGCTCCGATGCCGAACGAGCCAGGAACCGGCCCACGTGGTCGGCCAGCGCCCCCTGGAACGAGTACATCGGCCCCACCCCGGCCGTTCGTGCCGCCTGCACGATCTCGCGCACGATGTCCGGCGCGTCGGGCGGGACCCGGATGGGCCGCTTGCTGGTTCGGATGTTGGGGTTGCGAAGGGCGTAGGCCTGGAGCTGCTCCCAGAACGACAGGGCCGCCGCCCGCGACTCCTCGTCCAGGTCGGTCCGGGCGGTGATGTTCAGCACCACGTCCTGGACCTGGATGTCGAACGTGCGGGACTTCCTCCTCAGCAGCCTCAAGCGGACCTCCACGGGGACGAGGGAAACCCCGAAAGCCGATGATAACGAAGCCCCGCGGCCCATCGGCCGTGGGGCTTCGGGAGCGACCTCGTGCCGTTCAGGGCGGGAGAGGCTACGACCAGAACGCGTCAGCCTTCGCCTGGTCCTCGGCCATCCCCCAGAACTCGACGCCCTTCCCGTCGCGCACATGGAAGACCTGCGCGACCGGCATCTCGAGCGTCCGGCCATCCGGGCGGCTGCCCGAGACCCGGACCAGGGCGACCACGTGCTCGTCGTTTCCGACGACGTCGTGGACGTCCAGCTTGAAGCTCCCGCCGCTCAGCTCGCCGAGCTTGGCGAAGAAGCCGAACACCTCCTCCTTGCCCTTGTAGGTGCCGCTCAGAGGGTTGTTCCCCGCGACGTGCCACACGATGTCGTCGGCAAACAGCTGCCCGACGGTCCCCATGTCCCGGTTCGCGAACGCCTTCAGCCCCTTCCGGACCAGCGCGGCATTGGGATGGTCTGCCATCGGTCCCTCCCTTCACACAGACTCGGCTCGACCCTATCGCCACGGGGCAACGAACCGCAAGGCGCGGGTCAGCGGATCGCCTGGACGATGCGCGCGCCGCCCAGGAGCTCGTCGCCGTGGTAGGCCACGACGCTCTGCCCGGGGGCGACGCCCCGCTGCGGGGTCCGGAACTCCACGCGCAGCCGCTCGCCGTCGGGTTCGACCGCGGCGGGTACGTCCTCGCCTCGGTACCGGAGCCGGACCTCGGCCTCGAACGGGCCACGGGCCGGCGGCGTTCCCGCGACCCACGAGGCGCGGTCCGCCACAAGGCCTCGCCGAGCCAGCAGCTCCCCCGGCCCAACCACGACCCGGTTGGAGTTCGCTTCCATGTCGACGACGTAGGTCCGCTTGCCGGTCGACACGCCGAGGCCTCGCCGCTGCCCCACGGTGAACCGGAACGCGCCCCGGTGACGACCGATCACGTTCCCCTCGGCGTCGACGATGTCGCCCTCGCGCACCATCCGCGGCGCGTGCTCCTCGACGAACGCGGCGTGGTCGGCGCCGGGGACGAAGCAAACCTCCTGCGAGTCGGGCTTCGCCGCCACCGGCAGGCCGAGGCGATGGGCGATGGCGCGGGTCTCCGACTTCGCCATCCCGCCCACCGGGAACACCGCCCGGGCGAGCTCGCGCTGCCCCAGGGTGTGCAGCATGTACGACTGGTCCTTGCCCCGGTCGGCCCCCCGCAGCAGGCGCCACCCTGCGGACTCGTCGCGCGCGGTCCGGACGTAGTGTCCGGTGGCCACGAAGTCGATGCCGAGCCGGTTCGCCCGCTCCAGGAACGCCCCGAACTTGATGTGCTCGTTGCACCGCACGCACGGATTCGGCGTGCGACCCGCTTCGTGTTCGGCGAGGAAGTCGGCTAGAACCGTCTCCTCGAACGGCCGGGACATGTCGACGACCTCGAAGGCGAACCCGGCGATCCGGGCCACGGCCCCGGCATCGGTCCGGGCCTGGGGGCCGCAGCAGCCGTGATCCACCCCGTCGGCCAGCTGCACGAGCTTCATGTGCGAGCCGAGCACCTCGTAGCCCTGCTCGGCCAGCAGGCACGCGGCGACGGACGAGTCAACGCCGCCCGACATCGCGACCAGCACGGACCCCTTCGAACCCATGGTGATCCCGAGTGTACCGACGGGGCGTCGGTCCCCCCGGTATCCTCCCCCTGGCCCAGACCGAGGATCGGATTGCGGTGAACGTCGTCGTCCTGATGAAGTACGTGCCCGAACCCCAGGGCACGCCCCAGCTCGGCGAGGATCTCCTTTTGAGGCGGGAAGGGGTGGAGGGAGCCCTCGACCCGGGCGATGAGTACGCGCTGGAGGCCGGCCTCCACGTGGCCGAACAGCTCGGGGGGGAGGTCTCTGTGGTGTCGATGGGGCCCAAGGTGGCCATGGCCGCCATCCGAAAGGGACTGTCGATGGGGGCCCACCGTGGCGTGCTGGTGACCGATCCCGCACTTCGCGGCGCCGACGTCCTCGTCACGGCTCGCGTGCTCGCGGCGGCCGTCGGCCGCTCCGCGTTCGACCTGGTGCTCGGGGGGGTCGAGTCCACCGACGGGTACACCGGGACCATGGCCGTGACCGTGGCGGAACTCCTTTCGATCCCGAGCGCGACGTTCGCCCGAAACGTGGAGGTGGTGGACGGCGCGCTCCGCATCGAGCGGCAGACCGAGGGCGGCTACGACGTCGTGGAGTGCCCGCTCCCCGCCCTCGCCACCGTGACCGGCAGCGCCGCTGAACCCCGGTACCCCACGCTGAAGGGCATCATGCAGGCCAAGCAGAAGCCGGTGGAGCAGCTCGCCCTGGCCGACCTGGGCCTCACTGCCGAGGATGCCGCGCCCACGCAGCGGGTCGTGTCGGTCCAGGCCGCGAAGGAGAAGGGCGCCGGGGAGGTCATCGAGGCGGGCGCCGACGCCGCGGCCCGGATCGCCGCGATCCTGGCTGAAGCGAAGGTGATCTGACGTGCCGAAGGTGTGGGTGTACGCGGAGGTGGGCCCGGGCGGGGTGCACGCGTCGGCGTTCGAGCTGCTCACCAAGGCGCGGTCGCTGGCCGATGCCGTGGAGGCCGTGGCCCTAGGACCCGGCGCATCCGATGCCGCCGCCGCGCTCGGTGAGTATGGGGCCCGGACGGTGTTCGCGGGCGACGACCCCGCGTACGACGAATGTCTGGCCCAACCCTCCGCCCATGCCCTCGTCCGGCTGATCGAGGAGCATCGGCCGGACATGGTGCTGTTCGCCACGACGTACGACTCGCGGGACGTGGCGGGACGGGTTCAGGCCCGGACCGGCTCGACGCTCATGAGCAACGTCACCGACCTCCTCGCCCTCGACCGCGCCCAGACCCAGATCTTCGGCGGGAGCACGCTGGTCGACGTCGAGCTGGCCGGCCCCGCCCCCAAGCTCGTCCTGGTCCGCCCCAAGTCGTTCCCCGCCGAGCCCTCGGGCGGAACGGCGGAGGTGGTGCCGGTCGAGGTGGAGATCCCCGACGACCTCACCCGAGCCCGCCGGGTGGAGCGACATGAGGAGGCGGCCTCCGGCCCCAAGCTGGAGGAGGCCAAGGTGGTGATCGCAGGGGGGCGAGGCCTCCAGGATCCGGCCAACTTCGCGCTCCTCGACGAGCTGGCCGCGGCCATCGGGGGCGCCGCCGTAGGGGCAACTCGAGCCGTGGTCGACGCGGGATGGGTCCCATACAGCCACCAGGTGGGGCAGACCGGCAAGACCGTGAAGCCCGATGTCTACATCGCCGTCGGCATCAGCGGGGCCACCCAGCACATCGTGGGGATGAAGGGCGCGAAGCGCATCGTCGCCATCAACAAGGACCCCGACGCCCCCATCTTCAAGCTGGCCGACCTCGGGGTGGTGGGTGATGCCCTGATGGTGGTCCCGCAGCTGATCGAAGAGCTCAAGGCCCGGAGGAGCTGATGGGCCAGACATGATCGAGGCTCGGTTCGACGACCTCCTGCCCGGGCGGGAACGCTCGTTCCGGTTCATCGGGCCCGTCGGCGTGATCGAGGCCCGCGCGCCCGGCGAGGTCGGGCCGGCCCTGAACGCCGTGGAGGCGGCCGCGGCTCGCGGCCTGTGGGCGGCGGGGTTCGTCGCGTACGAGGCTGCGCCGGGCATTGATCCCTCGCTCTTCGTCCGGACCCGAACCGTGGACGACCCGTACGCCGGGCTCCCGCTTCTGTGGTTCGCAATGTTCGAGGGGCGGGAGGAGGTCCCGCCGTTCCAGCCGGCGGGCCAACCCCCACCCGACCGGGACGGATCCCCGTGGCGGCCGTCCATCGACCGGACCGCATTCGATGGCTCCGTGGCCCGGATCCGCGAGCACATCGCGGCCGGCGACACGTACCAGGTGAACTTCACGATCCGCCTCCGGGCCCGGATCGAAGGCGACGAGCGGGACTTCTACCGCGACCTGTGCCTGGCCCAGCGGGGAGGGTACGCCGCGTACCTCTCCGCCAGGAGGTATCGCGTGCTCTCGGCCTCCCCGGAGTTGTTCTTCCGGATCGAGGGGGAGCGGATCGTCACCCGGCCCATGAAAGGGACGGCGCCCCGAGGCCGATGGACCGAGGAGGACGTTGATGCCGGAGCGCGACTGGCCGCGTCCCCCAAGGACCGGGCGGAGAACGCCATGATCGTCGATCTCCTCCGAAGCGACCTCGGCCGGATCTCGAAGACCGGCAGCGTTCGCGTGGAGCGGCTGTTCGAGGCGGAGCGATACGAGACCGTGTGGCAGCTCACCTCGACCATCGCGTCCGACCTTCGGCCGGGTACCAGCCTGGCCGGCGTGTTCCACGCGCTGTTCCCGAGCGGGTCGGTGACCGGGGCCCCCAAGGTGGCCACCATGCGCCTCATCGCCGGCCTTGAGGACTCGCCTCGCGGCGTGTACAGCGGCGCCGTGGGCTACCTGGCGCCGTCTGGGAGCGGCGAGCCTCGGGCCAACTTCAACGTGGGCATCCGCACCGTGGTCTTCGACGCCGAGACCCACCTCGCCGAGTACGGGGTGGGCGGCGGCATCACCCATGACTCGTCGGCGGCCGGCGAGTTCGACGAGGTCCTGGCCAAGGCCAGGGTGCTCACCGCCCGCCGGCCGCCCTTCGACCTGTTCGAGACCCTCCGCCACCAGGGGGGAGACGGGTTCCGCCACCTCGGCGAGCACCTGGCCAGATTGGAGGGATCGGCTCGCTACTTCGGGTTCCGGTTCGACCCTAGAGCCGCCGACGAGGCCCTGGAGAAGGCCGTGGCAGACCTGGGCGGCAGCGACGGCCGGGTGCGGTTGTCGCTGTCCCGAGACGGCTCCCTCTCCGCGGAGGCCTCGTCCGTGCCTCCGGAGACCGATGTGCCGGCTCGCCTGGCCCTGCACCCCGATCCGGTGGACCCTTCGGACGTGTGGCTGTTCCACAAGACCACCCGCCGCGACGCGTACGAGCGGCGCCGGGCGGACCGGCCCGACGTCGACGACGTCCTGCTCGTGAACGTCCGAGGAGAGGTGACCGAGTCCACCGTCGCGAACCTCGCCGTAAGGCTCTCCGGCGAGTGGGTCACGCCGCCGCTGCACTGTGGGCTGCTGCCCGGGACCTTCCGCACAGTGCTGCTGCGGGAGGGACGGCTCAGGGAGCGTCCCGTCCGGGCCGACGAGCTCGGGGCGGCCGAGCAACTTGCCCTGGTGAGCTCGGTCCGGGGGTGGCGACGCGCGGTGCTGGTGCCGTGAGCAGGTCCAGGCGGCGCCCCACCGACCCGAACGTCATCACGGTTCACCTCGGCCAGTTCACGCGGGAGCACGCGAACGCCATCGCCGAGGAGCTGGAGCGGGCGGGCATCGTGTGGTGGTTCAAGGAGCCCGGGTTCCTCAGCCAGGTCTGGGAGTTCGGGGTTCGGCTGTTCGTGGACCGCGAGCGCCTCGATGAGGCGAAAGAGATCGCGGCCAGGGTCGGGGGCCTCAAGTAGCGAAGCGGTAGGCCCCGGATCCGACGAGCCCCTAGAGCTCGCCGCCAGCCGAAGAGGGCTGCTCGCCCGGCCACGCGTGGGGGCGCATCCGGTCCTCGTCGAGGGGGCAGGCGCACAGGGGGCACCGGGGCGGCTCCTCGTACACGAGGACCACGCGCTCGCAGAAGGGGCACTCGGCCTCCCGCATGAGGGGAGGTCCCTCGGTGGCCGCAGGCATTCAGTTGACCGCTTGGTTGGGGGAGCGGTCCCGCTTTGATTGTCGGTATCGGGCGGGGCGCTCTTTACCGGGATTCGGGTAACCCGAGTTCGGATGGGCGGCGACGCGCGCTGGGCAGCTCGGGCTACGCGGCCTCCCGGCGCGACTTTCTCTTGCCGCGCGAGATGTACTCGTGCACCGGCTCGTGGTGCCAGCAGTGATCCCACCGGTTGTACACCGACAGCTTGGTGGTGCATCCGGGGGTCGCGCACACCCGATCCTTCTCGTACGTTCGGTTCGCTCTGGGGAGCTCGCGGATGCGGGCTCCGCGGTAGGAGTCCTGTGCCATGTTCACCCCTCGGGTCGGGCCCGGCCCCCGTCCATGATTCGGGGGCCACCAGGTATTCGAACCGTTTGGGCGGCCGGTTCGTTCCCGGCCGGGACGGGATGCCGGGCGCCGGCTCACCCCGGGGGGTGGAATCGGCCGAGCCTCAGTCCTTGTTTAGCTGCTGGAGCAGGGCCTTCGTGCCCTGGGTGAGCTGCACGACCCGGGGGGTGAACCCCATCCCCTCCCAGAAGGCCATGGCGCCCTGATTGGGTGCGAAGGTCTTGAGCTCGATCCACTCCACACCGATCTCCTTGGCGAACCGGGCGGCCTCCTTGACCAGGGCCTGGCCCACCCCCCTTCCCCGGTATCCGGCCCGGACCACCACACCCGAGAGCTCCATGGCCCGCTCGTCGGAGAATCGGGAGGGGACTCGGACCTCTCCGTAGGCCATGCCCACCACCTCGCCGTCGTCCTCGGCCACCAGGACCACCGCGTTCTCTGTGTTCATGGCCTCCCGGTACTTCGCCCCGACCTCGTCGTAGAACCCCGGGCGGGGCGTGAACACCCGCCAGTCGCTCTGCATCCGGTCGAGCTCCTGGAACAGGGCCACCAGGGCCGGGACGTCGTCCAGGGTCGCCTGCCGCACTTTCACTCGGGATCGCCTCCTACTTCCCCTTGAACTCCGGCTCGCGCTTCTCGAGGAAGGCCTTCATGCCCTCCTTCTGGTCCTCGGTGGCGAACAGACCGACGAACACGTCCCGCTCGACCCCCAGACCCCTTCGGATATCGCCGAGGGCGGCAGCGTTCATGGCCTCCTTGGCCGCGGCGAGCGCGCGGGTGGGCCCCCTCGCGTAGCGGCCGGCGACCTCGGTGGCGACTTGATGTGCCCCGTTGGGAGGCGTGACGGCATCGACCAGGCCGATCCGAAGGGCCTCGTCGGCGCCCACCCGCCGCCCCGAGTAGACCAGCTCCCTGGCTCGAGCGTGGCCGACCAGCCGGGGTAGGCGCTGGGTCCCCCCCGCCCCGGGGACGATCCCGAGCGCGATCTCGGGCTGCCCGAGCTCCGCGCCCTCGGCCGCGAACCGGAAGTCGCATGCCAGCGCCAGCTCGCACCCGCCTCCCAGGCAGTACCCCTCGATGGCGGCGATCGTGACCTTCGGGACCTCCTCCAGCACCACCAGGGCATCACCGAGCGCCGACACGACCGGCCGGACCTCCTCGGGCCCCCAGCCCACCATGTCCTTGATGTCCGCCCCGGCCGCGAAGATCTTCGGGCCCCCCCACACGACCACCGCCCGGACGTCGTCGCGCTCGCCGGCCTCCAGGACGGCGTCCCGGAGCTCGTCCGAGACCTGCCGGCTGATGGCGTTGGCCGGGGGGCGGTCGAGCCTGATCGTGGCTACCGTCCCGTCGACGTCCAGCCGGACGAACTCACCCATGTTTCTGCATCCCTTCGCGTCGGGCCCTATCTTTCCACGGAAGACGCGGCGCCCCACCCTCCAGCGCGCGCCGACCACCGGCCGGCACCACGATTTCGGGGGGGGCCCGGGCTGAGACGGGGGACTTGCAGATGCAAGATACTGCTACAATCGGCCGGTGATCGAGCGACCCGGCCAGGACGCCATCGGGATCCTGCGTGGGCGGGGGCTTCGGATGACCCCCCAGCGCCGGGCCATCGTGGCGGAGATCATGCGGACCCGGGGACACATCTCCCCGACCGCGCTGGCCCGCAAGGTGCAGGAAGAGATGCCGGGCGTCAACGCCTCCACGATCTATCGAACCCTGTCGCTCCTGGAGGAGATCGGGGTCCTGTCCCACGCGCACCTGGAAGGGGGGGCCGAGTACCACCGGGCCGAGGAAGCCGGCCATGTCCACCTCACGTGTTCGCGGTGCGGCGCGGAGGACGACCTCTCCGTGGCCGAGGCCGAGGAGCTCCAGCAGCTCGTCACGCGCCGGCACGACTTCCTGCCCGACCTGACACACTTCGCCATCTCGGGCCTGTGCGGCGACTGCCGCCGGGAGGACTCGAAGCTTCCCGCGGCGGTCAGGACGTAGCGGGCGCGGCCCACACGCCGTGCGGCCCGGCACCCACTCGGATCCGCCCCACCCGCCGCCGCCTCTCGGCGTTGTAGATGATGAGCCGGCCGTTCGCGTGGTCGGCCACCACGACCCACTTCCCGTCGGTCGTCACCGCGACGTGGTGCGGCTCTCCTGGGAAGGGCCTCGACGTCACGACGTTCCGGGTCCGGACCCTGACCACGAACACCCGGTCCGCGCCGTGGTCGGTGATCCACGCCAGCCGGCCGTCTGGAGTGAAAGCGAGGTGATGGGCCTCGATCCCCAGGGGGACCGTCTCCAGCAGCTTGCCCCGAGGCACCGAGAAGACGTGGAGGTCCCCGCCCCAGTCGGTCACCCAGAGCGTCCCGTCCGGCGCGAACAGGACGTCGTGCGGGCTCCGGCTCGTGGGCACGTATCGGACCGGCCTTCGGCGGATGAGGTTCACCACGGCCAGCTCATCGCGACCCTCGAGCGTCACCCACGCCCGGCGCTGCTCCGGATCGACCGCCAGGTCGTGGGGGTCGGCCACGAGCTTGATGCGCCGCTTGAACGTGCCGTCGAGCTTCACGAGCTGCACCCGCGCCGATCCCTGGTTCGCCACCACGATCATGTTCCGGGCGATCTTCACGTCGTGGGGAGCCCCGCCGAGATCCACGAACGTCACGTCCTCGTCCCGGATGATGGCGATGCGGTCCGATCCCCACAGCGCCGTGACCACCGTCCCGTCGGGCGCCACCGTGATGTTGTGGGGGCCTCCGGGCGTGTCGAACCGACGGAGCACCCGCCTGTCGGCCACGTCCACCCTGGCCACCTTGCCCGCATCCTCCAACGAGACCCACACGACGGCCCCGGACGATGAGGCCGGCGCACGGGCTTCGCCCGGCCGAGCATGGAGGATGCCCGCGGGCCAGGGGAGGGCGGCGAACGCGAGCAGCGCCGCGCGGAGCGGATGGCGTCTCATGCCGAGAGAGACTGCCATCGTGGCCTCCCGGTTCGCGCCTTCTCAGCCCCCGAGCAGCGCCGGCAGAAGCGTTCCCTGGCCGAAGATGAACATCGTGCCGATCACGAGGCTGAACGACGCCGTGAGCACCGCGATCGTGACGTAGATCGCCCAGTTGCTCGATGCCCTCATGAATCCGTAGGCCGACCCCAGCGTGATCAGCGAGTTCGACATGAGCAGGCCCACCAGAAACGTGGCGAGGAGCACCTCGCCCACGAAGGCGCTGCCGGCGCCGGCCGCCGTGAGAAAGATGAGGAGCTGGGTCGGCGTCTCCGCGCCGACCCCGTGGATCATGCCGACCAGGAATGCCGTCCGGCGACCGTAGTTCATGAAGGGGTCGTCGGACGGCTCGGGGTGCTTGTGATGGTGGTGTCCCGGGCGTCCGTGGTGCCCGTGGTGCCACTCCGAGACGGATATGTCGTCGGCCACGGCGACGGCCACCGACTCGCTCGCCCCCGGATGCACGTGCACGGGCTCCCGCTCGTGCTCGTGGGCCCGCACGTTGCCGCGAGCCTTCCGGTACAGGGTCCGGGCGCCGCTGAAGATCAGCATCCAACGGCTCCGCATCCGAAACTCCCGACCGTGGCGGACGAGGGCCACGAACACGTACACGCCGAGCACCACCAGCGTGATCCCCACAATCCGCTCCATGACGTCGTCGACACCAGGGGGGAGTTGCTCCCCGATCAGGATGGCCGCCGTCCCGATCACGAACACCACCACGGCGTGCCCCAGCGCGTAGAGCGTGCCGAACAGCAGCGAGTCGCGCCGCGCTTCCTGGGAGCTCGTGATGTCGGCGATGGCCGCGATGTGGTCCCAGTCGATGCCGTGACGGAACCCGAACAGGAACGCCGACACGATGAGGCCGATGCCGAATGCCTGGCCGACCTCAGCGAGCATGGGGGTCCTTTTCCTCCGCGCGTGCGTACACGTCCCCACATCCAACCACATGAGCGCAGCAGCTGGCAAGTGCCACTCAATGCAGGACGCCCTGGCCGGCGCTCGACGGTGCGAGCGTGAGGAGCGCGACGGGCGCGGGAGTTCGAGGAGTGCGTTCAGAACCGAGGGGTCTCGGTGAACTCGCCAAAGACCTCCCGAAGAGCCCCGACGATCTCGCCCTCGGTGCACAGGGCCCGGGCGCAGTCGATCAGGGGAGGCATGAGGTTCTGCTCGGTCCCAGCCGCCGCGGTGAGGCCCTCCAGCGCCGCTCGCGCCACCGCCTCGTGGCGACGCTCCCGGACCTCCTTGACCCGCCGGACCTGGTCCGCCTCCACGCGGTGGGGGATCTGGAGGATCTCGATCGGCTCTCCCTCGCCCTCCACGAAATCGGTCACCCCCACCTTGGCCAGCAGGCCCTTCTCGTATCGCTCCTGCTCCCGGTAGGCCGACTCGGCGATCTCCTGCTGGAAGTACCCGCGCTCGATTCCGGCGAGCACGCCCTCGAGCATCGAGCCAGCGCCCATCGACTCGATCCGGACGACCTCCTCCTCGGCCAGCTCCTCCATCCGCTTCGTGAGCGACTCCAGAAAGTAGGAGCCTCCGAGTGGGTCGATCACGTCCGGCACGCCGGACTCGTACGCGATGATCTGCTGGGTCCGGAGCGCGAGCTTGGCAGCGTCCTCGGTCGGAAGCGCCAGCACCTCGTCGAGCGCGTTCGTGTGCAGGGACTGGGTCCCACCGAGCACCGCCGCCAGAGCCTCCAGAGCCGTCCGCACCACGTTGTTCATTGGCTGCTGCGCGGTGAGGGACACGCCGGCGGTCTGCGTGTGGAACCGCAGGCGCATCGACGCCTCGTCGTTCGCCCCGTACCGCTCCTTCAGCCACCTGGCCCAGATCCGGCGAGCGGCGCGGTACTTGGCGATCTCCTCGAAGAAGTCGATGTGGGCGTTGAAGAAGAAGGAGAGTCCCTGGGCGAAGGCGTCCACATCCATCCCCCGCGAGCGGCCCAGCTCCACGTAGGCGAAGCCGTCGGCCAGCGTGTAGGCGAGCTCCTGCCACGCGTTCGCCCCGGCTTCCCGGATGTGGTAGCCCGAGACGCTGATGGGATGCCACTTCGGCAGGTGCTTCGCGCAGAACTCGATGAGGTCGCCGATCAGCCTGAGGTGGGGCCGGGGCGGGAAGATCCACTCCTTCTGCGCGATGTACTCCTTCAGGATGTCGGTCTGGAGCGTCCCGTCGAGCCGGTCCCACGGTACGCCCTGCTCCTCCGCCGCAGCGAGGAAGAACGAGAAGACCACCACGGCGGGCCCGCTGATCGTCATCGACGTCGTGATGTCGCCGAGCGGGATGCCGTCGAAGAGCTGCTCGAAGTCGGCCACCGAGTCGGTGGCCACACCGCATCGTCCGACCTCTCCCTCCGACCGGAGGTCATCGGAGTCCCGGCCCATCAGCGTGGGCATGTCGAACGCCACTGACAGGCCGGTCTGGCCCTGGGCCAGGAGGAACTTGTACCGGGCGTTGGTCTCGGCCGGCGTCCCGTACCCTGCGAACTGACGCATCGTCCACAGCCGGCCCCGGTACATCGTTGGATACACACCACGGACGAAGGGGTAGCGCCCGGGGAACCCGAGGTCCCGGTCGTGGTCGAAGCCCGCCAGGTCCTGGGGCGTGAAAAGCGGCTTCAGGGGCTCGCCGGACAGAGTCTCGAAGTCGGCGTCGGCGCGCTCGCGGGACGCTCGGTACTCCTCCTCCTCCTCCCGGCGCTCGCGCTCGTCCGCCATCCCCGCGTTCTCGCTCCCTATCCCCCTCCGTGCGACCCCGACACCCGTTCCGTCAGGATAGCCGCGGCCCGGTACGGATCGATCTTCCGCCCCGCCAGTTGCTCGGCGAGCGCTGGGTCGATTCGGAGCAGCTCGTGGATCCGGCCGCGCACGCGCTCGCTCGCCAGGCTCTCCACCTCGCGGAGGAGTCGCTCCCGGCGGTTCGCCTCGAGGGCCCCGCTCTCCTCGAGGTGCGCGCGGTGGGCGGCGATCGCTTCCCACAGCTCGCCGGTCCCTTCGGACGATTGCGCGGACGCCCGGATCACCGGTGGGGTCCAGTCGAGCGGCGATCCCATCCGGATCATCTGCTCCAGGTCGCGGACGGCGGCGCTTGCCCCCTCCCGGTCGGCCTTGTTCACGACGAACACGTCCGCGATCTCCAGGATGCCGGCCTTGGCCACCTGCACGGCATCGCCCCACCCCGGCGTGACCACAACGAGCGTGGTGTCGGTGGCCGCAGCCACTTCCACCTCGGCCTGGCCCACGCCCACCGTCTCCACGATCACGACGTCCTTTCCACAAGCGTCGAGGATCCGAACGGCTTCCGGGGCCGCCAGGGCCATACCCCCCAGGTGCCCCCGGGTGGCCATGGACCGGATGAACACGCCGGGGTCGGTGGCGTGCCCCTGCATCCGGAGCCGGTCCCCGAGGAGCGCGCCCCCCGTGAATGGCGACGTGGGATCGATGGCCAGGACGGCCGCGGTCCGGTCTTGCTCCCGGGCGACTCGTACCAGCTCCCCGGCCAAGGTGGACTTCCCGACGCCCGGCGCCCCGGTGATACCGATGGTGTAGGCCCGGCCCGTGTGCGGGAACAGGGCCGAGGACAGCTCCTCCAGCCCTTCGGCCCCGTCCTCGACCATGGAGATGGCCCGGGCCACGGCCCGCCCGTCGCCCGCGAGGACGCCCTCACCCAGGTCCACCAGGCAAGCGTACCGGCCGGTCCGCCGGGGCCGCCCATGCGGAACCGGCTCGTTCCGGCTGGCGTCGTAGACGGGGAAGCGAAGGGGGACCGTCGGTGACGCGAGCGAGGCTTCTCGCGGCGATCCTGGCGCTGTCGGTCGCCGGCCCGGCATGCGGACCCGGTCCGCTGGCCGGGGAGAACCTGACCTGTAAGGCCCGACCGGAACCCCGGCCAACGGTGAAAGACGCGTCCACTCGGCCATGCCTGGTTGGGTCCGTCACCCCACGGACAGCAGCTTGGACAGGCGGGCCAGCCGCCGCGGGTGCAGGAACAGCCCGGAGATCCGGGTCCGACCCCGCAGCACGTCACCCAGGACCCGGCGACCCTCCCGGGTGAACGGATCCGGCAGGCCGAACCGCAGTGGCACGGTGGAGAGCGACAGGAGTGCGTCCGATCGGGCCCGGACCCGAACGTGGGGACGACGGCCGCGCGCCGAGCCGTTCGAGACGACGACGCCATCCGGGGAAAGTTCGAGGGTGACCGATACACCCGCGTCGGGCGCCGTGAGCTCGATCACCGCCGGAGCGAGAAGTGAGCGGCGGTCCGGCTGCCGCTCCAGGTTGGCCTCGATCAGCCCACCGAGCACGGTGGCCAGGCCGTTCGGCTCCGGGTTCGAGTACTCCACCCTCACGGCTGGAGCAGCACCTTGGTGGCCTGACGGGAGTCGAACAGCTCATACCCCCTGGGCGCCTCCTCCAGGGACAGCCGGTGGGAGATGATGGGCAGCGGATCGATCCGGCCGGCCCGCACGTCTGCCATGGCCTCCTCCCACCACGCGTGCACCGGGCAGATGCCGGCGAACCGGACCTGGATGGCCCGGGTCCACCACACGCCCATGGGGATCTCCACGGACTCGGTCGTGTACATGCCCACCACGGCCACCGTCCCGCCCCGGCGGACCACGCCTACTGCGGTATCGAACGCCTTGGGATTGCCGACGGCCTCGATCACCACATCGGCCCCCCTTCCACCGGTCCGCTCGGCCACGGCGGTCTGCGGGTGCCGTTCGGTCACGTCCACCGGATGTGCCCCCACCCTCCGGGCCAGGGCCAGACGGTCGGGCAGCATGTCGATCGCGATCACCTCGCCCGCGCCGCGAGCCTTTGCGGCCTGCACGCAGAAGAACCCCACGGGCCCCACGCCGACCACGGCCACCGTGTCGCCCGGGGCGATCCCGGCCATGGCCGCCCCGTAGCAACCGGTGGTGAGGACGTCGCCCACCAGGATGGCCCGCTCGTCCTCGACGTCATCCGGCACGGCGAGCAGGTTCACGTCGGCCACCGGGACCCGGACCCTCTCGGCCTGGGCGCCCCCCAGCCGGCCGCCGAAGATCCCGCCCCCCAGCATCCGCCAGTCCTCGCAGAGCTGCGTCTGGCGGTGCCGGCAGAACCAGCACTCCCCGCACGCGATGTTGAAGGCCACGACCACCCGCTCGCCCGCCGCAAAGCGCGAGACCTCCGGGCCAACGGCCTCCACCACGCCCACGGCCTCGTGCCCGATGGGCTCCCCCCGCTCCAGCGGAGCCTTGCCGTGCACGAAGTGAAGGTCGGAAGCGCAGATCGCCGAGAGGGTCACTCGCACGACGGCGTCGCGGGGGTGCTCCATCGCCGGCTCGGGGGCGTCCGCCACCGCGACCTTGCCGATCTCCTCGAACACGACGGCCCGCACGCCGCTCTCCCGCCGCGCCTGCCGCTACGGCGAGCCGCGGCCCGCCGGCAGCTCGTCCATGAACTCGGTCGGAACGGTCATCGTGAGATGGACGAGCTCGTTCGCGGCGCGAACGTACCGGATGATCGTGGGCAGGTCCCCCTGGAGCTTCAGCTTGCCCTGCATCATCCCTTTCACCGGGTCGAGCTCACCGGCCAGGACCTCCTTCCACCGCGAGTAGGGGGCCCGGATGATGAACCGCGCCTTCTGCCCCTCCTCGGGCGTCACGATGCGGCCGACCCGGCACTCACCGTGCCACAGGTCGAGCCAGCCCCAGATGTCGGCGGGGACGTTCCGGTCCGGTTCGGCCTCGAACACGAACGACACGTCACCCTCCCAGTCCGCAGCCGCCTCCCGGTACGCCTCTGACGAGTTGATGCGTTCGACGTAGAGGGCAACCCAATCCTTGCTGGGGAACAGTGCCATCTCATCTCCCTCCCATCCGATCCCAGCACGTCCGCGCTCACCGGAGCGCGAAGATGAAGGACAGTCCGATCACGTTGAACGTGGCGTGGGCCACGACGCTCGCCACGATGTTGCCCCGTCGTTCGTACAGATAGGCCAGGGCGAACCCGGTCATCACCATCACGCTGATCAGCAACACGCTGGAGTACCACGGGCCCGGAACGTAATGGATCAGCCCGAAGGCCGCCCCCGAGCCCACCGCCCCGATCCCGAACCCGTACCGGTCCCGGAGCGACCGGAACAGGATGCCCCGGAAGAACAGCTCCTCGTGGATCGGCGCGATGACCACGGCGTACACGATCAAGACGGCAACGCCAACGGCCGACAGGTGGGCCGGGATCTGCCTGGGCGCGCTGACGTCCTCCACCGTGAGCGCCTCCAGCAGCGCGGTCACGATGATACCGACCCCGAACACGATCCCCGGATACAGCAGGAGCCCGAAACCGATCCCCACTCGTACCTCCGGCCACACCCGTCGTGGGAACCCGATGATCCGTCTCCACATGGGATGGAACCGGTGGAGCCAAAGGAGGAGCAACCCCACGATGGCCACGGCGATGACGGCCGACGTCGTGAGCTCGGCCAGGCCCCTCGATCGGATCAGCCAGAGCAACGGGAGCGCCACGAGGGCGCCGAAGAGGATCGCGATGACGACGTAGACCAGGATGGCCTCCCACCAACGCCATGTGGCCGCGGGCCGCTCGGGGGCGAGGGGCGGCTCCGGGAGCGCGGGGTACAGGCCGTCGGGGCGGGGAGGGATGGGGTCGGTCATGCTCCCTCCATCTTCCACGTTCCTTCGATCAAGGACACGTACAAGAGCCCCCCGAGGCCCAGGCCGAAGGCCAGCCCAGAGGCGGCCGCCCCGGTGTCGTTCGCCACGTAGGCCACCAGGCCGGCCAGGAGGGTGACGAGCAGGGCGTCGCGCCACTCGGGGTGGCGGACCAGGGCCTCCCCCACAGGCGCCGACGGGCGGAGCACCGCGATCAGGGTTGCCGGGAGACCGACGACGGGCACGATGGCGAACGGATTCCGTTCGATGAGGCGCCACCCCACGGCCAGCCGGCCGGTGAGGGTGCTCCACGCCTCCCCCAGCCCGGCGCCCTCCTCGAACCGCGTGACGTGCGTGGGCGTGGCCGTCAGGAACCGGTGGGCTAGGAGCACCACCGCGGTGCCGGCGACGACGACCACCGCTGCCACTCCGAGCTCACGCCACCCCAGCTTCCCCCGGGCTCGGAGGGGGAGCCACAGCCCGGCCGCGGCGAACAGCGAGACCGCGGCGCCGAGGTTCGCGCCGGCGAAGGGGAGCCCGGCGAACAGCGCCACGGCCACCACGAGGGCGAACCCGGCGACGGGACTGAGGCGGGCGGCGATGTAGAGCGACGCGCCGATCAGGAGCCCGATGAAGACGTTGGGGAGACCGTAGAACCTCCCGCCGTCGAGCTCGGAGCCTCCCAGGAACGGCGTCTGGGCCGCCGTCCACCCAAGCACCGACTCCACGACGAAGTACGCGAGGACCGCCACCGCGATGGCGACGGGAGGGAGCAGCACGTCCCGCCGGGCGAGCGGCGCGATCGTCAGAGTCCCGGCCACCGTCGCCACGACGACGAACGGCACCACCGTCGCGTACGACAGCGTGGGCAGATGGCCCGCGGCGAGAAGCGCGACCGCGAGCGCTGGCACGGACATCGCGATCCACGCGCCCACGCGCGCGACGCGGGCGGGTACGCGCCGGCGCAGGACGAGCAGCCCGACCCCGAACAATCCTCCGAGCACGAAGTAGATCTCGGCCGCGCTCTGGACCGGAACCGTCATCCGGCGCATGGCCAGGTACCGCTCATGCAGCTGGAACGGCGGCGGGTCTCGTGTCGTTCGGATCGTGCTTCCCAGTACGTCGGCGGGGACGGGTTCCCCGACGAACGTCAGCACGGTGACGACGACGTCCGCGGATGTCACCACGCCAACCCTGCGGGTCGAGTCTGACGTGAGCGCCCGGAGACGCCTCCCCGGGATCAGGACGGGGCCGGGTCCTGCCGGGAGTAGCGCCGCGGGGTCGCCACGGCCGAGCGCGATCGGCGTCAGGTTGGACGGCTGGGTGGCGGGCGGCGCCGTGGTCGCGATCACGGCGAGCACCTCGTTCGCCGACGACCCCCGCACCTCCGCCCGAATCCGATCCCACGCCGCCAGCAGGGCGTCGCCGTCGACGACGGGCTCCTCGGGATGCTCCGGCAGCAGCGAGGTCTCGAGAGAACCGAGGTCCACAACCCTGACCGGAGCGTCGCCGCGCAGACTCTCCCGTAGCTGGTCGTGGAGCGACCCGCCTCCGCTGAGGAGCGCCACACCGTCCGCGAGCGGCAAGAGGTCGGGGAACGACACGCCCTCAACGAGGAAGACGAAGGCTTCCCGGGGCCCCTGGGAGCCCGCAACCGCGGGTGCAGCTCCGGCCATCGGGGCGGCAAGCGCGAGACCGACGAGGAAGAGAGTGAGCGGAAACCGACCGCGGGCGGCGGTCACCAGACGACCGGGGTGAGCTCCCGTTCCCGGCGAACCTCGGCTCCGAGCCCGGTGAGCTTGGCCTCGAAGTCCTGGTAGCCCCGGTCCACGTGGTACATGTTCTCGATCGCGG
>JBOGVG010000204.1:0-3095 GCA_050692435.1 Actinomycetota bacterium | reverse complement strand
CCGTCCTCGAGCCAGAGGTGCGCGACACCCCCCTTCTTCAACACCATGGTCAGGGACGTGGGGCTGCCGGTGAGCAGGATCGAGCCGAGCTCGGAGAGGTAGGGCTCGTGTCCCACGAGGGCCAGGGAGGCGACGTCGAGGTGGGGCTCGATCACTTCGATGCTTTCGACCGGGGAGCGGCCGGCTTCCAGGACGGGCTCCGGCTTGGGGGCCGGCCATCCCGCCTCCTCCTCGAGCAGCTCGGCCGTCCGCCAGGCACGGGGGAACGGGCTCGACAGGACCACGTCGACGCTGGTGACGATGCGCCGGACCCCTCGGGCCGCTTTCCTGAATCTGGCCTCCCCTTCTGGGGTGAGAGGCCGCTCGCCGTCATCCGGCCATCGGGTTGGATCCGGGCCGAACGCGACGGCGTGCCGTACGAGGTACAGGTCCATGGCTACGAAGCTGCCCGCTTCATGGCCCGGCGGACATCGGCCAAGCCCGATCCTCCAACGCGCCGAAAGACCTTCGGGAAGCGCCGCCGGAGCTTCGCCTTCCTCTTTGCGTAGCGCTCGGCGATCTCGCCCATGGCGAACGCCGCGGCGGGGGAGAGGTCGTTCCCCTCCTCGGCCACGATTGCCTCGAAGCGGGCCACCGCGACTTCTGCGTCCTGGTGGGCACCGAGCAGGTCTTGGAGGCGCACCGTACGGTGGATGAGCGCCTTGACACCCTTGCCGTAGATCGGGGCCAGGAACTGGAGCGCGTACCGCAGCCGCTTGGCCCGGATGCGCAGCCGGTGGTAGTCGGCGGGTTTCGAGGTCCGGTCGATCCGACGGCCGCCGTTTCGCACCTTGCGGTACCGCTTCGTGATGAGTGACGGGGCGGCGTCAACGGCCGGCACACGCGAGGACGGAGATGCGCCCATCGGCCCGTGCCGCAGGACAGTGGTGAGTTCGACAAGCAGCTGCTCGTACCGAGGGGAGTCGAGGGTCTGGACCAGGTTCGCCCTCGCCTGGTCGCGGTCGGCCTGAAGCACGCCGGCCACGGCGCCCAGCGTGCGGTCGTCGACACCCCCGGCCGGCCTCCACGCCTCGACCTGTTCGATCAGCACGTCGAGGTCGCGGACGGCTCCCAGCGCGGAGGCCACCCATCCCAGCTCCTCGCGAAGCCCGACCACCTCGGCGGGCAGGGCCGCTTCGAACAGGGCGATGGCGGCGCGCATGCGACGCGTCGCCACCCGCATGTCGTGCAGCTGCTCCGGATCCTCGCCGAGGCGCGTCCCCCCCTCCTTGCTGAGGAGGGCGACGAAGTTCTGACGAAGCACCGCGAACGCCAGCTCCTCGACCGAAGATTCCGAGGAGACCTCCACTGACCCCAGGTCGAGGGTCCGCTCTGGCGCCAGGCCGCGTGCCAGCAGCCCGGCCTCGAACTTCGAAACCGATGCCGGGGTCAGGCCGCACGCGTCTCGCATCTTGCCCACGAAGTCGGCGAGATCGGGCATTGGCTCGCCGTTGGTTTCGACCTCCACCCTGAGGAGCCGGGCGGGCTCCCGGCCCTCGACGGGGATCGTCGTCGCGTCGAGGGCCACCTCGGCAGCCGCCGCGCCGTTCGATGAGACGAGGTACATACGGCGGCGGGTCCGGACCTGGAACTTGGGCCTGACGGCATGGGGACCGATGACTGCGCGGACTCGCCTCCCGACCGGCCCGTCGCTGGCCGCCAGGGCCTCCAAGCGTCCGGCCGGTACCGGCTCGGCGATCTCCGTTCGATCGCGAAGGCCGTTGGCCCCCGCAGAGAGGGATTTCATGGTGGCCTCGGCGGCGCCTTGGCCCACTCGCAGGCGGAGCGAGTATCCGGCGCGATACAGGCGCCAATCGTCGGTGTCGGCATAGGTGTCGACGAACCGTTTCGCTTCACCCCGGGTGACGATTTCCCCGGCCGACTTCAGCCAGCGCTCTACCGGACGCGTGTCGATGGCATCGAACTGCCACTCGATCTCCCGCTCATCGGCGGTTTGGCTCGGAGCGGACTCCATCGGCTTCAGGCGCCGGGGGTGGGGAAACCGAAGGGAAGGATGCACATCGGCATCCCGGAAGGATAATGGTTCGGGCCGGGCCCATGGGAGGGCCCGTTCACCCGGCGTTCACCTTCTGGACCACATGGTGCGCCGGTGCCTGCTCGTTCCGCCTCGGATACCGTGTCCCACATGAACCCTTCCCTGCCGTTCGAGTCCCGGCCTGAGGCCGAGGCCGATGGGATCACCCCTGCCGTCGAGGCCGCTGGGGCGGTGGTCTGGCGAGCCGGTCCGGACGGCGCCATCGAAGTAGCCCTGATCCACCGACCCCGGTACGACGACTGGAGCTTCCCGAAGGGAAAGCTGCTCGCCGGCGAGACCTTGGAGGAGGCGGCCGTCCGCGAGGTGGGGGAGGAGACGGGCTTCCGATGCCGGCTGGGGAACGTGATCGGCAGCCACCGCTATCGCGACAGCCGAGCACGCTCGAAGGAGGTCACGTACTGGCTGATGGAATGGGTGGAGGGACGGTTCGATCCCTCCGACGAGGTCGACCGGCTTCGGTGGGTCCCAGTGGCGGAGGCAGAGGGGGTACTCACCTACGACCGGGATCACGAGCTGCTCCGGCACCTCCGGATCGGTCGGTGACGGAGCCGACTACGGCGGAAGGGCCTCGTGCAGGCTCAGAAGCGATCCGGCACGAACGTTTGATCGGCGATGGGCGGGCGAACGTACCCCTCGTCCCTGTGCTCCGGCGGCAGCTCGATGGGCTCGGGCGTCAGGTCTTGGTAAGGGATCAGGCTCAACAGGTGGCTGATGACGTTGAGGCGGGCCCGCTGCTTCTCGTCCGAGGCAACGACGTACCACGGCGCCTGCTTGATGTCGGTGTACTTGAACATCTCGTCCTTGGCCCTGGAGTACTCGACCCACTTAGCCCGTGACTGCAGGTCGATGGGACTCAGTTTCCAGCGTTTCGTAGGGTTCGTGATCCGCTGCTGGAAGCGCCGTTCCTGCTCCTCATCGCTCACCGAGAACCAATACTTGATGAGGATGACCCCGGCCCGAACGAGCATCCGCTCGAACTCCGGGCACGAGCGAAGGAACT
>JBOGVG010000203.1:0-13138 GCA_050692435.1 Actinomycetota bacterium | reverse complement strand
GGGGCTACTCGCCGCCCTTCTGCACGTAGCCCTTGATGAACTCCTCGGCGTTCTCCTCGAGGATTTCGTCGATCTCGTCGAGAAGGTCGTCGAGCTCGTGCTTCAGGTCCTCCGTGGCGGGGGCGTGGTCGGTCCGCTTCACGGCGACCTCGTCGGCCCCCTCCTGATGGTGGCGGGTCCGCCGCTCGACTTGTGCTCGCATGGCCATTTCCCGGCCTCCTTACTCCTTTCGGTTTCGGCAGGTCGGCCGGGGCCTGTCATGGCCCGAAGTGACTATTTTGCCGTAGTGCCTTCGCTCGACCGTTCTTGACGGAGTCCGCTAGGATTGGCGCCCCTGGCGATCAGGAGGGGGAGCGATGGGGAGGATTCCGACCAGGCTCGCGGTCGCCTCGCTGGTGACCCTCGCCCTCGGGCTCCCGCCCGCTGGGGCGGCGGCAGGCCCACGAGCGGTGAGCTCGGGGCGGACCGACGCCTTCGGGACGCTGATCGACACCGTTCGGGTGAGGATTGTCGACAACGCCTTCCGGCCGAGGACGCTCACGGTGGTCCAGGGGACCCGGGTCCGGTGGATCAACCGCGGCGACAACGTTCACACGTCGACCTCGAACAAGGACATCTGGGACTCGGGCCTGCTGGATCCGGACGAGGCGTTCAGCCGCGTCTTCCGGAGAGAGGGGACGTTCAGGTACCACTGCATGGTGCACCCCACCATCATGCGGGGCGTGATCACCGTCACGTAGGAGCCGGACGAGGGGATCGCACCAAGCCCTCGACGGACGGGTCGTCCAAGTACCTCTGCCTGATCCACCCGTTCATGCGGGGGAAGGTGGTGGTCGGATAGTCCGCCGGCCGACCGCTCCGCCCGGGTGAGCTTCGGGGTTTCGCTCTGGCTCATCGGGTACGCTTCTGGGCCAATGGCGACCCGCTCGCCCCTCGAGATGAGGGACGGCCCATGAGGTCCCGGCGCGCCACGGTCGGGGTTGCGGCCGGGCTGGCCTTCGTCGCCGGCCTGGTCCTCCCGCCGACCGGCGCGGGGGCCCTGACGACCTACGAAATCCAGGCCGGTCGGGTGTTCTCGCGGGTCTCGGCCGAGTCCATGCGGTTCCGGCCCTCGGCCATCGACGTCCACCAGGGAGACACGCTTCACTTCACGAACCCGAGCGTACACACCGCGACCTTCCTCCCCGTGGGGGAGGGCGTGGTGGACTGGTTCGAGGCGAACGCCGTGCTGGGGTCCTCCGGGCCCTACTCGCTGATCCGCCCCGACCGGGACGACGGCCCCAGGTCGTTCAAGTTCACGAACGCGGCGTTCTTCGCCACCGACGAGACGTGCGGCGGCCCGAGCCAGCCGGCATGCTCGTTCGACGGGTCGAGTGTCCTGAACTCGGGGCTGGGTTGGGCGGACTTCACCGTCGACGTCGACGTCGCTCAAGGCAACGAGTTCTGGGTGGTGTGCCTCATCCACGGGCCTCCCATGCGGCTGAAGGTGACCGTGGTGCCGAACGCTCAGCCCGCTTCGGCCCCTGCCGAGCTGGCGGCCGCCAACGCCGCCGCCATCCAGCAGGACCGGAACGCTTCCCGGGCGCTTCGCAACAGGTTCATCGAACGAAGGACCAGCCACCTTGCGTCCGGCGTGGGGCGTGTGTGGGACGCGTGGGCCGGCGTGGACGGCGCCCACGTGTCCGTGTACGGCATGTTCCCGAGCAAGCTGGTCGTGGACAAGGGCGACACCGTGCAGTGGCACTTCGACAGCCTGGTCTTCGAGGACCACACCGTGAGCATTCCGGTGAGGGTGGCCGAGCCCATCGCGGCCTACTTCGAAACCTTCTGCGACCCGGACGGCGACGGCGGGCTCGGGCCCGACAACCCGCCGGACATGCCGGACCCGCCGTTCTGCACCGATCCCACCGAGGTCGAGCTGGAGCTCCACGACCGCTTCACGCTCCCCCGGGGGAACGGCCTCTTCGGCGGCGCCCCCCTGGAGACCTCGGGGGTGCTCGGCGCGAACTCCATCCTCGGCGACCCTGACTTCGAGCTGAAGTTCACCAAGCGCTCGTCGTCCGGTGGGTTCCGGTACATGTGCATGATCCACCCGGGCATGCGGGGCCGCGTGGTCGTGGTCTAGCTCGACCGGGACCGGCTGGGACGACCGGCCGTCCGTCTCATCTGCAAGGAATAGACCGATCCCCCACCTGTTGTATCCGTGATGGATGGTTCGAAGGAAGGTGGAACTCGTGGCCACGCTGGAACCGGTGAGCGAACCGGACGGAGAGGTCGCACTCCCCGCGCCCGACGAGCGGGAGACGGCGCTCGACGCCTACTCGCGGATCGTGACTGCGGTCGCCGAGCGGCTCACGCCCTCGGTGGCCAGCCTCAGGGTGACCAGGCGGGTCCCCGGCGGGCGTCGTCCGGAGGGGGCGGGTTCGGGCTTCGTCATCACCCCGGACGGATTCGGGTTGACGTCGGCCCACGTGGTCCAAGGGATGGACGGAGGAAGTGCCACGTTCGCCGACGGAAGCGAGGACCGCTTCGAGATCGTGGGGACGGACCCCCTTTCCGATCTCGCGGTGCTCCGGGTGGACGCGCGGGACCTGGTCCCGGCGGAGCTCGGAGACGCCCGGAGCCTTCGGGTGGGACAGCTCGTCGTGGCGATCGGCAACCCCATGGGGTTCGGCGGCTCGGTCACGGCGGGGGTGGTGAGCTTCCTCGGCCGGGCGCTTCCCGTTCGGTCCGGGCAGAACCTGCGGATCGTCGAGAACGTGATCCAGACCGACGCGGCGCTGAACCCGGGGAACTCGGGCGGAGCCCTCGCCGACGGGTCCGGACGGGTGGTGGGCGTCAACACGGCGGTCGCCGGCGTGGGGCTCGGCCTGGCCGTCCCCATCGACGAGGTGACCCGCCGGATCATCGCCGGGCTGATGAAGGAGGGGCGGTTCCGCCGGGCCTACCTGGGGATCGCCGGCGGCGGCCGCCCGCTCCCTCCGAAGGTCGCTCGGGAACTCGGGCGGGAGCGGGGCCTTGAGGTGGTTCAGGTCGTGCCGGGGAGCCCCGCGGCGGCCGCGGGGATCCGCCCCGAGGACCTCATCCTCGACGTAGCGAACGTCGCCGTCACGGACGTCCGCGACCTCCAGCGGATCGTGATGGACGACGTGATCGGCCGGCGGATCGAGATACGGCTGTTCCGGGATGGCCGGATCCTCTCGCTCCCCATCGTCCCCGCTGAGCTCTCCGACCGCTGACCAGGGGCGGGGGTCCCGGCCGCCTTGAACCGTGGCCCCGATCGGCGGTAGCGTGGCCTCTGGTGTCCGCGCGAGGAGGTGGGGACCATGTGTCTCGAAGCCACGACGGAGAAGGTCCGGTCCCAGGTCGAGGAGGAGGGCCCACCGCGGATCAGCCGACGGGGCCTCCTTTCGGGGATGGCGGCGGCAGGCGGGGCCGTGGCCCTGGGCATCCCGGGGGTCGCGCGCGCGTCGCTCTCCCCCGCGACCCGCCGGTCGCAGGACCTCACACACGTGTTCCGGGCCGGCTCCCCCGTGTACACCTTCGACAGCCCGAGCCGCCGGACCCTCGTCACGATTCCCGAGAACGGCTTCTACGCGCAGGAGTGGACGTTCGCGGAGCACTCCGGCACCCACATGGACGCGCCGGGGCACTTCACACTGGGCGGTCGCCTCTCGCCCGAGATCACGCCCCAGGAGCTGATGGTGCCGGTGGTGGTCGTCGACATCTCGGCGCGGGTCGCCTCGAACCCCGACGCGGTGGTGACCATCGAGGATCTCGCCGCGTTCGAGCACCGCTTCGGCCGGATCCCCGCCCGGGCCGTCGTCTGCATGTACTCGGGCTGGGAGAGCCGGATCGGCAGCTCCGAGGCCTACCGGAACGTGGGCCCCGACGGGCTGTTCCACTTCCCGGGGTTCGGCATCGACGCGGTCGAGTGGCTCCTGGAGAACCGGGACTTCACCGGGATCGGGGTGGACACGCTGAGCCTCGACAACGGGCCGTCTCAGACCTTCGACGTCCACGTCACGCTGCTCGGCGCCGACCACTACGGGCTCGAGAACCTGGCCAACCTCAAACGGATCCCGCCGCGCCGCGCCTCCGCGTTCGTCGGCCTGATCCCGTGGGAAGAGGGCTCGGGCGGCCCGTGCCGCGTCGTCGCGGGGTGGTAGCGGGGCGGCGGCTCAGGCCGTTCCGCGCAGCGCCACCGGCAGACGGCGAGGGCCCCAGTCACCGGGCGTCCCGTCGAACGCTCCGCTGCAACGGGTTCCGCAGCTCAGGCAGCGGCCGTCGTCGGTGAGGTTCCACGTGCCGAGCCGGTACCAGTCCCGCTCGATCAGCACTTCGCCGCAGGCGTGGCAGTACGTGCTCTGGCCCTCGACGTCGTGGACGTTGCCCGTGTACGCGTAGCGGACGCCGTTCGCCACGGCGATCGCGCGAGCCCGGATGAGTGTGGCCGCCGGGGTCGGAGGCCGGTCCAGCATCTTGAAGTCCGGGTGGAACGCGGTGAAGTGCATCGGCACGTCCGGCCCGAGGTGCTCCACCACCCACGTCGTCATGGCGTCGGTCTCCTCGGGGGAATCGTTCACGCCGGGGATCAGGAGGTTGGTGACCTCGAACCACACGTTGGTCTCGTGCTTCAGGTACTCCAGCGTCTCGAGGACGGGCTCCAGGTGCCCGAGGCACACCCGGTGGTAGAAGTCCTCCGTGAACCCCTTTAGGTCGACGTTCGCCGCGTCCATGTGCCGGTAGAACTCGGCCCGCGGTTCCGGGCTGATATAGCCGGCCGTAACCGCCACCGTCCTGATGCCGAGTTCGCGGCAGGCGTCGGCCACGTCGATCGCGTACTCCATGAAGATGACCGGGTCGTTGTACGTGAACGCGACGCTCCGGCACCCCAGGGCCGCCGAGGCCCGTGCGATCTCTTCCGGCGAGGCCTGGTCGGCCAGGGTGTCGATCTCCCGGGACTTGGAGATGTCCCAGTTCTGGCAGAACCGGCAGCCGAGGTTGCAGCCGGCCGTGTCGAAGGAGAGCACCGCGCTCCCCGGGAGGAAATGGTTCAGGGGCTTCTTCTCGATGGGGTCGACGCAGAACCCGCTGGACCGCCCGTACGTGGTGAGAACGATGGCGTCGCCCTGCCGCATCCGGACGAAGCAGAACCCCCGCTGCCCCTCGTGGAGTTTGCACTCCCGGGGGCACACGTCGCACTGCACCCGCCCGTCCTCCAGGGCCTGCCAGTACCGGGTGGGATGGACGGGCGCCTCGTCCACCGATTTCCCATCCATGCCCACGCCATGATGCTACGAACCTGCGCGCCCCGCGAAGAGGTCGTAGTCCGACTCGACCAGCGGGAGCACGTTCAGGACGTACAGGCCGCCGGCGCACCCCCGGCACCAGGACGACGCGTTGATGGCCTCCGCCGTCGTCCTGGCGGAGGCGCACCGCGCGAGGGCGTCGAGGATCGCTCCATAGCCGTGGATCGTTCGGCCATTGCGAAGCGTGGCCACGGTGGCCTCCAGTCCCGCCTCCACGGTCGGGAAGTTCTGGACGCCGACGCTGTTGAAGCCCGTCGAGCCCGGCATGTCATGGGTGGTCGCCAGGGGGTTGTGTGCGGCCGCGGTGCCCTCGGCCACCTGCCAGGCCACCATCACGACCAGGTTGTCGCGGCACAGGGGCGCATCGATCCTCGACAGGAGCAGCGCCGCCCACCTGCCGAAGGTCAGTCCGGCCCCGGTGATCTGCGGATCCGGCGGGAGGGAGAGCCGCCGGACGAGCCTGGCGGCCTGGGCGCGCTCCGCGTTCAACTCAGCCAGCTGTCGCTGCTGGTCGAGGAGCGCCACCCGCAGAGCCGCCTGCTGGGACTGGAGCTGGATGGCCTGTGCGGCCCGCTTCGAGGAGAGCCGGTCGAGCTCGCGTTGAATCTCTTCGAGCCGTGCGGCGTGGTTCGCCACATCGTTCGCCACGGTGGCGTTGGCCCGCTGGAGGCTGTCCAGGTACGCGAACCGGTCCATCAGGTCGGACAGCGAGGTCGCACCGAGGAGCGCCTCGACCTCGACGAGCGGTCCCTGTTGGTAGGCGGTCCGCGACACGCTCTCCAGCTGGTCCGTGAGCACCTCGTGCCTCGTCGTCGTCTCGGCGAGTTGGCGCCGGATGCCCGCGAGCCTCCCCTGCGTGTCCTGGAGGGCGGCCTGGACGTCCGCAAGGGGCCGGGCCAGCTGGTCGAGGCGCCGATGCTGGACGGCGAGGGCCGCCTGGCGCCGCTCGATCTGCCGCACGAGCGAGTCCAGCCGCTCTCGCGCGGTCTCCAGCCTGGTGGCGCTCGCGGAGGACGCGACCAGAGACGATAGGAGGACGAGGCCGGCCACGGCGAGCCCCGCGCGCAGGCTCGCGCAGTTTCGGGCGGGCGAGGGTGGGTCGCTATGCACCGTCGGGTTATCGGCGCGTGCCTGGAGCCCCTCAAGCCGACGGCCCGAGGGATCCGAAGAGGCGAGAGCGAGCCTTCACGGCTCGGCCGGCTAGGACGGGCCTTACACCGCTCGGTCGCGCCCGAAGACGGAGCTCTCGACGACGTAGAAGAGGGCGAAGGCGGCGAACAGGACGACGCTCGTACTCGGGCTCGCCACCGCGATGAGCGTGGCTGCCCCATAGATCCAAGGGCCGGGAAGGTAGCTCCGGGTGATCCCCGCTACCGTACGCGGGTCGGCGTCTGCCCGGAGCACCCGCCGCCCCACGGACGCATAGAACCAGAGCACGCTGTAGGAGATCGCGGTCAGAGTCAGGTTGAGCCCGTAGGTGATGGTGGCGGCTCGGGCGCCGTCGCCCTTGAGGTGCTCGGCGAGAAGCGCGGTCGGGAACGGGATGAAGGCCACGAACATCAGGAAGAAGACGTTGATGACGAGGAACGTTCGGTCCACCCGATCGATCTGCGAGAAGACCGTGTGGTGGTTCATCCAGATGATGCCGATCGTGAGGAAGCTGATCGCGTAGGCGGTGTACGAGGGCCACGCCTGGAGCAGCGCGTTTGCCAGCGGGCGGCCGCTCTCGTCGACCCCGACCTCGAAGATGAGGAGGGTCGCGGCGATGGCGAAGACCCCGTCGCTGAACGCCTCGAGCCGCGTGGTGCTCATGGCCGGAGCATAGCGACGACCCGTGCCCGAGGGCCGGAGCGGGCGAGTCGGCGATGCTACCCGACGACCCTGGCTAGACCCCGTGTCGCAATTTCTGTACCCCTCAGGTCAACGACACCATCGCAACGCCGATCAGTGCACGGGACAGCTGCAGAATGGAACGAAGCTGCGGCGGTGCCGTGCGAGCTCGCTCCCATCGAGGCCTGCCACCACGACCTCCGGCGATGGGCGCACCTGGGCTCAGGTGCCAGGCGTCCCGGGATCCTCGACGATGCCCCAAGGAGGAGAGCCGAAGACGAGCACCGGCGTGCCGATCGGAACGAGCGGATAGAGCTCCTCCACCTCCCACATCCGCATCCTGATGCACCCGTGGGAGACGTAGAACCCGACCGAGTCGGTGGCCGGCGTCCCGTGGACCCGGATCCCCGGCGCGTCGAGGTACAGCGCCCGGGTCCCGAGGGGATTGCTCGGGCCCCCTGGGATCGTCAGGGGCATGTCGGCTCCCCACCCGTCGGGGTCCGGGTTGTACCACGTCGGGTTCTCGCGCTTGTCGATGACCTCCCAGGTCCCCGGCGGGGTGCTGTAGCCGGGCATCGCCGTGCCAACGTCGTACTTCCGGACGACGTCGAACCCGTCGAGCAGCCGGAGGGTGTTGGTCGAAAGATCGATCGTGATCGTCTCTCCCAAGCCCTCTTCGGTGACCTCGGGGAGGACCGGTTCGAGAGGCAGCCACACCTCCTGCCGCCACGACCCCAAGGCGGCCATGACCGCGCGCACCCCGGACGCCGTGTCCAGGGCCTGACCCTTCCGGGCCCGCTGGAACACGAGCTCGCCGTCCTTGAGCCGGACGGCCGCGTCACGGGCGGGCCGATGGAGCTCGGCCGCCGCCTGCTTCAGGAGGGAGCGGACGGGCTGGGTGCGGTACCGATACCCGAGCGTGATCGACCGCTCGACCGGGTTGTCGGTGAGCCGGTGATAGGCACGAGCGATCCACGAGAGGGACCCGGAGACGGCGAACGCCTCCTCCACCGCCTCCTCGACGCCGGCGCTCACACCGAGCTGCTTGAAGGACCCGTCCCACTGCCGCTCGCCGACGCGGATCCTCACCTGTCGGTCAAGGAGCGCGTCACCCTCGCTGCTCACCGCCCTCAGTGCCTCGGATCTGGTCATGCCGCCGACGTAGATGCCGGCCACCCGCACCCCGGGAAGGATCCGGTCCGCCAAGGAGCGCTCGTAGACGTAGACGCCTGCCGTGGAGACCGCGGGCACCAAGAGGAGGGCGATCGCGACGACCGCGATCGCGAGGCGGTGCCGGCCTGCCACTCGTCTGAGGAAACCCCTTGACCGGCTCACGGATCCTCTCGCTCGGTTGCCTCCAACAAGAACGATACCTTTTAAATCCTGCAGTCCAACGTAAACCATCGGTGGGCCTACTTACCGGTCCGCGACCTGGAGTTCTGCAAGGTCGCCGTAAGAGTGGCCAACGCCATCGTCTCTGCCGACACGCAGACGCTCGTGCGACAGAGCCGACCGGATCGGTTCGAATGCGAAGACATCATGGCCGAAATCGACCCAGCAGTGGGAGACCCAAGATGTGCTTCAGGGGCACTCAGTCGTCGGTTTCGACTTGATGGTTGATGTCCCTTTCTGAGGAGGCGTATCAGGACCGATTCGACGATCTTCTTGAACATCGATCCGTCGTTTGCGGACAGCCACGGCGGCGGATCGCCCGAGGTGTTGGGGATCGGGAGGTGCGGGGGCGGCACTCACGACATCGCGTGGACGGCCGGCGTCAGCGAGGGCGGTGCTCGGGCCCTCGCGGCGATCCGGAGGCTGCGGGAGCACGCTGGCGATCTCCCAGCCGTGCTTAGTCGTGGCGATCCAGAGGACCAGCGGAGATCTTCAGGCGAACGATCCGCTCGGTGACGTGGCTCCCCGAGGAGGAGCGCCAGGAGCTTCGGCTCGTGCTGCCGGAGGCCGAGGATGAGCCGGCCGAAGGCCAGGATTCAGTACGTGCCCGGGGCCGGGCACAGTCTATCTAGGACGCATCTTCGAATCACCCGAGCTCGTGTTCGTTCGGTCACTGGAAGGGGACCCCTGACCCGGTTTGGTTTGTGCACCGGCCGACCGGCCACACGGCCGTCACCATCTAGGTCTCTCCGATTTCTCCTCAACACCTCAGCAGGCCTTCCCGATGACTCCCCCGACTGTGGGGAACCACGGTCCGGTCTTCAAAACCGGTGTGGCGGCGAGAGCTCCCAGGCGGGTTCGATTCCCGTCCGCCTCCGCTGCGCTCTGACCTGCCGAAACGCTCGAGCGAGGGGAACATTGTAAGAACCCCGCCGATCGCGCGGCGCCGTCAGCGATCAAGCGCGTCCACGCGCTCGGCGACGGGGATCCTCCCGGCGGCTCGCCGCGAAACGGGACGCCTCATCCATGCTCAACGCGCCCGGCATGACTTCAGGGAGTTGGGGCGATGCTTGAATGGCGAGTCACTACCTGCCAGCGCCCCTCTCGCTTGACCCAGACGTCGGTTAGGTAGAAGACAACGCTGAGGTCCTCCCCCTTGAATGTCGCCTTCTGCCGGTATCGCGAATTCGAGACGGCCGTAGCGCCGTACACGTGGACGTCGGACTCCAGGTACTCGAAGTCCTCGATGTTGTAGTCCGATCCCATCGCTAACCAGCTCTCTCGGTCGACGAAGCCGAGGCGCGCACTGATGAGGACGTACTCTTCGCCGAGGATCTGGTTGAGAACTCGCTCATCCTTTCGGCTCGCAGCCTCCATCCAGCGCTGCTGTTGCTCGCGGATCTCCTGCTCGGCCTGGTTCATGGCCTCTCCCGTTCGTCGGATCTGAGCAGCTGGCCAGCAAGCCCGCTCATGTGAAGCGGCCTTCCCAGAGCACCCCGCTTCACCCGTCCCGCTTGCGTCCATCAGAACAACCTCGAGAGCCCCATGGGGTCGATCGGCAACCCCTCCCCCAGGCACGAGCGTTCACCCACACGACCTGACCTGGGGCGTTCAGGTTCTTACAGTGTTCCCTCCGCCTCCGCGTCGAGAGATCGGGAGGGAGGGGAGGAGTCGAGGCGCGACTCCTCCCCTCGTCGGCCGACATCTCCGACCTCAACCGGCCTAGCTCGGCGTAGGGAGAACGCCGAGTTGCCGGAGCATCCCCAGCTCGTCCAGGTTCGTCCAGCATTCGACCGCCTTGCCATCGGCGATGTGGAACGTCGTCATCCCCGAGATCACGCCTCGCTTCCGCGTGGGCGGGATGCCCGCGTACTCGCCCTCGTGCGTGCCTGTCGCCGTCCAGCGGACGGCGACTTTGTCCCCTTCGGCGATCTCGTCCTCGACCGAGAACCGGATATCGGGGAATGCGGCCCGCAGCGTGACGAAGTACTGCTTGTAGCCCTCGGGGCCGTCCGCACCGGAAGGGTGGCCCACGTAGCTGGCATCCACGAGCTCATCGACGACCGTGAGATGGCCCTGATTCCACACCTCCTCGATCAGGCTGCGGGGCAGCGACCTCGTCTCTTGCCTCATGGTGTCCTCCTCCTGTGAGAGTCGTCCCGGGACTCCATCTCATTGTTCCGAGGCGGCCCTGAGCGCGCATCGGGTGATCACCCCATTTCGAGCTGGATCAGACTTGCGGGGTCTCTTCCATGAGGCCGTGCTGCAAGGCGAAGAGGGTCGCTCCAACTCGGGTGGAGACGCCGAGCTTGTCGTAGATGTGCTGAACGTGGTGCCCCACCGTCTTGGGTGAGATGAACAGGAGCTCGGCCATCTGCCGGTTCGAGAGGCCGCGGACGATCAGCCCCAACACTTCCACCTCGCGCTCGCTCAGGCCGGCGGGTACCTTCAGCTTCGATCGTGGGGGCGGGTGTCCCGCGGCAAGGAGAAGCGCCGTCGTCACCTCGTCGTCGAGCAGGCCATCGCGGACCCTGCGACGAAGCACGTCGGCGGCCTGTTCGGGCGAAAGCGCGCCGCGGTGGGGCCTTGACTCGACCTTCGTCTGGTAGGCGTCTGCGGCGATCAGGATTCGGGCCGCCGTGGGCAGAGACGAGGCCGGCACACCCCGGTAGCCGGACCCGTCCAGGCGTTCGTGGTGGAGACCGCCCAGCGTTCCCAGATGCCCAAGGTCGCTCGATCGGGCGAGGACCAACTCGGTCAGCGACGGATGCCTCTTGGCCCGCTCCCAGTCCTCCGCCGTCCAGGGGCTCGCCTTGTTCCACACGGCGATCGGCACGCCCGATCGCCCGAGGTCGTGGAGGAACCCTGCACGGCGCACGGTCATGGCCTCGCCGTCCGCAAGCCCCATCTCCAGCGCCGTTTCCTCGGCGAGCCGCGCGACTCCGGCGGAGTGCCCCAGGGTGAACGGCGACCGGAGGTCAACAAAGGTCGCGATCGCCTCCACGACGGCATCGACGTCCTCTTGCGAGAGCCATCGAACGGGAGTGGGCTCCGCGTGCAGGGCGGCATCCCAGGTCGGCTCCGACTCGAGCTTGCGGAACAAGGGCCGTGCGATGGCGACGAAGCGCTCCGCAACGTGCGGGTCGTACTGCTTCCCCGCTCGCCGCCGCACGATGGAGATTGCACGATCGACGCTGGCGATGCGGTTGAACACCTCGGCGTCGTGGACGACGTGGAAGATCCGCGCCGGGAGCTCGATCTCCTCGGCTCTCAGCCGCTTCGGCCCGCCTCGACCGTTCCATCGCTCGTGACACTGGGCGAGCGCTTGCCGGATCGTTTCGCCCAGCTCGAGCATGTCACCGACGCGCAGGGCCACGTCCCGACATACGGCCATGAATCCCGATCTGCCCGAGACCGCGCCGGACACCACCCTGCTCATGCGGCGCAACGGCGGCTCGCCCGCCCCGAAGTTCCTCAGCCCGAACGCCGCCATCTCCACCGGACTCGTGACGTCAACGGTGGCGGCCTGAGCGCTGAGCGCGATGTCGTCCGCGGCGAATCGGGCTAACTCCGTCCCCTCGATCGTGCAGCCGACCGATCCGAGCAGCGCCACGTAGTACGCGTCGCTGAGGTCGGCGGGCTCGAGGCCCAAGTCTTCCCCCAGCCAGACCGCCAGCAAGCCCCGCCGCAGGCCGTGTTCAAGGGGCTGTCCCGTGGCGAGATCGGTGACGAGAGACAGGGACCCGACTACGTCGGCCAGGCGAACCTGCGATCCCGATCGCCCCACCATCCTGCGGCCATCATCGGACAACGGGCTGAGCCCGTCCAACGGACGTACGATCGTTCGTGGAGGTGCGTCATTTGTCGAGCGGGTCGATACGCGGGTTCGCATGGGGCTCGGAGTTGTCAGATCGGCGTGCGACGTTCGAGAGGCTCTTCCGGTTGGGAACCCTGCGACTCGACCCCACTCGCGAACGCCCACCCACACCTCTTGACCTGGCGTCTTGTGGTTCGAGCGCTGTTCCTTCCGCCTCCGCCAGGGTTCGGCAGCCGCAACTCACTCGCAAGCAAGGCAGGTGAGGGTGCGAAGACCGGCCGCCGTAGCATTCTGCAAACGCCAGAGAGATGATTCTCAGAGACCTTTGGAAACGGATACCATCCCATCGGTGGCCGCTAACACCAAGTACGCACGAGTCGGGAACCGTCACATCGCGTACCAGGTCGTTGGTTACGGCCCGTTCGACCTCGTGTTCCTCTCCGACTGGGTCAACCACATCGAGGTCCAGTGGGAGGAGCCCCGCAATGAACGCTTCCTCAGGACCTTGGCGTCGTTCAGCCGCTTGATCCTGTTCAACCCCAGGGGGGTGGGCGCCTCCGACCCGGTCCCGATCAACGAGACCCCCACCGCCGAGCAATGGATGGACGACCTTCGAACCGTGATGGACGCCGTCAATTCCGAGCGGCCGGCCCTGTTCGGCGTCGGCATCGGTGGGGTGATCAGCATCCTGTTTGCGGCGACATACCCGGAGCGGGTTCGTGCCCTTGCCCTCTACAACAGCACGGCGAGGGGCATGATTGCGCCCGACTACCCGTTCGGCATGACA
>JBOGVG010000202.1:0-4461 GCA_050692435.1 Actinomycetota bacterium | reverse complement strand
GGACCTCGATCACGTCCCCCACGCCGAACTGGTTCTCCAGCAGGATGAAGAACCCCGACAGGGTGTCCTTGACGAGGCTCTGGGCCCCGAAGCCGAGCGCGACGCCGGCGACGCCTGCGCTGGCCAGGAACGGCGCGAGGGGAACGTCCAGGGTCCCCAGGACGAGGAGGACGGCGATCGCCCAGATGATCACCACCACCGCGGTGGAAAGGGCGTGGGCCAAGGTCGTGGCCCGCTGGAGGTTTAGCTCCTGAGTCAGGCTGGGCTTGCCCTCGAGCTTGCGGCGGAACCGCCGGACCAGGAATCGGGTCACGATGGACACCACGATCGCGACCACCACGATCGCGATGACCTTGATCCCGTTGTCGTCGAACCAGCTTACGAAGTCCAGCTTCGGTGCGGCCAGGGGCGGCATGGCCTCCATCTACGCAGACGAGCGTCCGGGCGTCAAAGCCTTCGCTCGGCTACCGGGACATGGCCTCCTCGAGGGCCCGGCGAACGAGCACCTTCGACAGCTCCTTCCGGTACTCCGCGCTGCCGAACGTGTCCGAGGGCGGGCTCGTGCTCTCGTCGGCGCGCTGGGCCGCCGTCGCCGGATCGGCTCCCGCGGCCAGAGCTTGCTCCACGCCGGCGGCGCGAAGGGGCCGCTCCCCCATGTTCGTGAGCGCGACGGCGGGACCGGCCCCGTCGCCGGCCAGGGCGGCCACCCCGACCATGGCCCAGTCCTGGGCCCGGCGGTGGAACTTCAGATAGCTCCATCCGCGCCCCGTGGTCTTCGGGACCCGGATCTCCGAAAGCACCTCGTCCGATGCCAGGTCGGGCTGGAACAGGCCCTTGAAGAACTCGGCGGCCGTGACGGTTCGCGACTTCCCCTTCGGGCCTCGGATGACCAGCTCGGCGTCGAGGGCCAGGAGGACAGATGGCATGTCGGAGGCGGGATCCGCGTGCGCGCACGAACCGCCGATCGTGCCGAGGTGACGCACTTGGGGATCCCCGATGAGGCTCGCGGTGTACGCCACGATCGGCGCCAGCTCTCGGAGCGCCTCGCTGTTGGCCACGTCGTGGTGCCGGGCCAGGGCGCCGAGGGCGATCTGGTTGCCGTCCTCCCGGATGTACCCGAGGTCGCCGATGCGCGAGATGTCCACCAGCATCGGCGGCCTGGCCAAGCGGAGCCGCATGAGCGGCAGGAGCGAGTGGCCGCCGGCGATGATCTTCGCCTCGTCGTTGTCCGACAGGAGCTCGATGGCGTGGTCCACCGACTCGGCCCGGGCGTAATCGAACGGTGCCGGGATCATGCCGCACCTCCTCTCGCCTGCCGGACGGCTCTCCACACACGCTCCGGCGTGGCAGGGCGCTCGATGTCGGTGACTCCAAGGTGTGAAAGGGCATCGACCACGGCATTCACCACGGCCGGGGGCGATGCGATGGTCCCCGTCTCGCCAACGCCCTTGATCCCCAGTTCATTGGTCGTCGATGGGGTCACGTGACTGCCCACCGTCACGTGGGGCGCCTCCGTAGCTGCGGGGAGGAGGTAGGTTGACATGGAGCTCGTATAGAGCGTGCCGTTCTCGTCGTAGACGGCCTCCTCGGAGAGCGCCTCGGCGATGCCTTGGATGACCCCACCCACCACCTGACCCTCCACGATCTGTGGGTTGACGATCGTTCCCACGTCGTCGACTGCCACGTACTTCACGATTTCCACGTCCCCGGTTTCCGTATCCACCTCGACCGCGCAGATGTGGGCGCCGTAGGGGAACACCAGGTTGCTCGGATCGAAGAACGCTGTCTCATCGAGCCCGGGCTCGAGTCCCTCGGGGAGGTTGTGGGCCGTCCACGCCGAGAAGGCGAGTGCCGGTATGGTCTTCGTCTTGTCCGGCGCGCCCTTCACAGAGAAGGTCCCCGCCTCGTACTCGAGGTCCTCCTCCGCCACCTCCAGCTCATGGGCCGCGATCTTCCGCGCCTTCTCCACGATCTTCCCTGCGGCCCGGTGAACAGCCGGCGTACCTACGGCGGCGCTTCGACTGCCATAGGTGTCCCAGCCGCTCGGCGCGATGTCGGTGTCCCCGAACAGGACCTCGACGTCGTCGATCGGGACGCCCAGGTCGTCGGCGACGACCTGCGCGAGGGTCGTCTGGCCCCCCTGGCCGTGAGGGGTCGTCCCCGTGACCACGACCACTTTCCCGGTCGGATCGCACCGGACGGTCGCGGCCTCCCAACCTCCGCCCGCATACCGGAGAACATTTCCGATGATCCGGGAAGGCCCCCACCCGCAGTTCTCGAGGTACGTGGAGAACCCGATGCCGAGCTGCCTTCGGTCGCCCTGCTCCCGGCGGACCTGCTGCTCCTTCCGCAGCTGCTCGTATCCCACGAGGTCGAGAGCCCTGTCCAACGTGGCCGGGTAGTTGCCCGAGTCGATCGTCAGGCCCCCGATCGAAGGGGTCGGTTCGGTGAAGGGGGGCATGAAGTTCATCCGCCTGATCTCCACCGGGTCCTTGCCAACGCGTTTCGCAAGGGCGTCCATCGCGTGCTCGATGGCGTATGCCGATTCAGGTCTTCCCGCTCCTCGGTACGCATCGACGGGGGTGGTGTTGGTGAATACGCCGGTGATCTCGATCTGGTAGGCCTCCCCGCCATAGCACCCGCAGAAGAGGAATGCCCCGAGGACGGGAGTGCCCGGAGCGATGATCCTGAGGTAGGCGCCCATATTGGCGAGGACCCGAGCTCGATACCCACGGATCTTTCCGTCCTCGTCCGCGGCCAGCTCCATCTCCTGGATCTGATCCCGACCGTGGTGGGTCGCCAGGTAGCCCTCGGACCTGGTCTCGGTCCACTTGATCGGACGCCCGAGCCTCCTGGCCAGCTCCAGGGCGAGAGCTTCCTCTGGGTACACCTGCAGTTTGGAGCCGAACCCGCCACCCACTCGGGGCGCGACGATCCGCAGCTTGGACTCCGGGATGCCCGTGGCCAGGGCCATGGCCGTTCGCAGGACGTGGGGGATCTGGGTGGAGGACCACACCGTGAACCGCCCTGTGGCGGGAATCGGCTCGACCAGAACCGCACGAGGCTCGAGAGCGTTAGCGATGAGCGGGCGAATGACGTTCCGTTGCTTCACGACGATGGGGGCTTCGGAAAAGACCTTGTCCACGTCGCCGTTGGTCAGGGTCCAGGTGTAGCTCTTGTTCGTTTTGAACTCCTCGTGCACCAGCGGGGCTCCGCTCGTCAGCGCGGCCTCCATGTCGACGGCGACCGGTAGCGACTCGTAGTCGATCTCGACGGCCTCGGCGGCATCGGCCGCCTGGGCTCGGGTCTCCGCCACCACCACGGCGACGCCGTC
Source organism: Actinomycetota bacterium (assembly GCA_050692435.1). Taxonomy (GTDB): domain Bacteria; phylum Actinomycetota; class UBA4738; order UBA4738; family HRBIN12; genus AC-69. Next base: position 1,127 of record JBOGVG010000202.1, on the reverse strand, counting down.
CCCCTGGTAGCGGGCCTTGTCCTTGGCCAGCGGCCAGTGCGGCGGGTTGTTGATGTCCTCGGTCACCGGCCAGGCCATCAGCAACGGGCCGGCCCAGTCTCCGAGGTCCTGACCGGAGAAGGCGGCGACCACGCCCGGCATGGCCAACGCCTTCGACAGATCGATCCCGCCGATCCTCGCGTGCGCGTAGGGGCTGCGCACGACGTGCATCCAGAGCATCCCCGGAACGGTCAGGTCGTCCGTGTACTTCGCCTGGCCGGTGAGAAACTCGGGGTCCTCTCTTCGAAGGACGGGAGTGCCGATCGTCCGCGATTCGGTCTTGGCCATCTCGGCGGCCCCCCTTACGCCTTCGTGCCGCTCAGTTGCCCGGCGGCATCCAGGATCGACTTCACGATGTTCTGGTAGCCGGTGCACCGGCAGAGGTTCCCTTCCAGCGACTCCCGGACCTCCTCCTCGGTTGGGGTCGGGTTCTCCTTCAGATAGCTCACCGCGGCCATGATCATCCCCGGCGTGCAGTAGCCGCACTGGAGACCGTGGTTCCGATGGAATGACTCCTGGAGCGGATGGAGCTCTCCGTCCGACGCGAGGCCCTCGATCGTGGTCACCTCGCGCCCGTCGGCCTGCACCGCGAGCATCGTGCACGACTTCACCGATTCCCCGTCGAGCAGGACGGTGCACGCGCCGCACGAAGAGGTGTCGCATCCCACGTTCGTACCGGTGAGACCGAGGGTCTCTCGGAGGAAGTACACGAGGAGCGTGCGGGGCTCGACGTCGGCCTCTCGCATGACCCCGTTGACGGTGACTTCGACCCGCGCCACGGGCGTCCCCCTTTCGCCAACCCGCTGAGGCTCGGATAGTAGACCGGTCCGCCCGGCAGCGGGAAATCGATCAGGGCCCAGGCCAGGCGGCCGGCGCCCCTGCGCCGGCCGCGTTCCCACTGCAGTCGGTGCCGCGGCCATAGACCGTCGGCCGCCCCGGTCGGACCCGGAGCCAGAAGCAGGCCCCGGTCTCGGCCCGGGCCGCCGCAGCCCACATCGCGTCGGTGGCCAGGACGCTGATGACCTCGGCGTTGTTCGACGACTCGTCGGGGTCGATGAACAGCAGGTCGGGCTCGGCCTGGCGCAGGC
>JBOGVG010000201.1:0-3093 GCA_050692435.1 Actinomycetota bacterium | reverse complement strand
GAGTACTTGAGCGCGTTGTCCAGCAGGTTCGACACCACGCGGCCCAGGAGCTGGCGGTCCGTGTGGAGCACAGGCAGGTCCGAGGGCACGTCGACGTGGATCCGGTCGGCCTCCACCGCGAGCCCCTCCACGACCTCGCTCACCAGGTCCTCGAACAGCACGCGGCCCACCGAGACGGGAAGCTCCCGGCTCTCGATCCGGGACGCCGTGAGCAGGTTCTCCACCAGCCGCAACAGGCGGTCGCCCTGCCGTTCCATCCGCTCCAGGAATTCCAGCAGCATCATCGGGTCCTCAGCGAACTCCGGCCGTCGCAGGGTCTTCGCATAGCCGATCAACGCGGTGACCGGCGTCCGAAGCTCGTGCGAGACGACGGCCACGAACTCTCCCTTCATCCGGTTCAGCTCGCGGAGCTCGTCGACGGTGTGGTGCTCCTTCTCGAGCAGCTCCTCGAGCTTTCGCGCCTGGTCGGCCAGCATCCGGTTCTGCTCGGCCAGCCGGTCGGCAAGGGAACGGTTCCGGAAGTACATCTGCCGCGCGAACACCAGGGGCCCCAGGAGCACGGCCACCGACCACAGGCCCTCGTTCTCGTAGAACCGGGCGATGACGGCGCCGAACAGCCCCAGGCCGAGGTAGGAGAGGAGGAACTCGTAGGGGGCGCTGCCGTGCATCTTCGCGATGACGCTGCCGAGGGAGATCCGCCGGAGCACCGCGGTCTGGACGGCGACGCAGAGCGCGTTCACCGCGTAGGCCACGACGCCCGCGAGCATGATGGCGGGGACCAACCGCGTCCACGGGGCATCCAGCTCGGCCATCCGGTGGAACAGGGTTCCTCCGGCCACGATGGACAGCCCCACCTGGCAGCGGTTCCACACCGCCTTCAGCAGCGAGACCTCGCGACGGAACTCCCGAGGGTCGAACGAGCCGACCACGCCCACGAAGGACGCGATGGCCGGGGGGTAGATGATCGCGGCGCCGAGCAGGACGGGGAAGCTCAGCGAGAGCTGGAGGCCCCCCCATCCGGGCACGGGGAGGAGGTCGACGATGGCCACCGCCGCGATGAAGAACAGGACGGAAGGCGTGAGGTCCTCACGGTACCGGGGGAGGGCCCACGCCAGGTAGGCGAGCATGGGGACGATGACGAGGAGCTCGACGACGGTGGAGCCGAGCCGGTTCTCCCTGCCCTCGGCCTCGTCAGGGACTGCCTGATCCATCAGGGCGAAGCCTCCGACATCCGCAGCTCTGCGGCTTCTTCCGACGAGGGTACCCCACGCCGGAGGCGCATCGCGCGAACGATCAAGCTGCTGCTCACGACCGCTCCAGCTCCTCCCGGGCCAGCCGCACCGCTTCCTCGTAGACGTCTCGGGCGGGGACCCCGGCCTCGCGGGCGACCCGGGTGCAGTCCTCGTACTCGGGCGAGACCGTGATGGGCCGTCCCTCGAACAGTCCCACCTTCACCGCCACCGCCCCGTGGGACGTCTCGACCTTGACCGTCTCCCGGTCCAGGGCGCGCTTCGAGACCTCGGTGGACCGAACGCCCAGGGTCCCCGTCTCGCGGAACACGATGGCTCGCATGGTCTCGGCCCGCTCGGGCGAGCACAACACCGAGATCTTCACGCCCGGCCGGCCCTTCTTCATCACGACCGGGGTGAGCCAGGCGTCCTGGGCCCCCGCCGCGAGCAGCCGCTCGATCACGAAGCCGTACAGCTCGGGGTTGAGGTCGTCCACGTTGGTGTCGAGGACGACCTCCGTGCTGTCGCCCCCGGCCGGCTCTTCTCCACCGCGCGCGTCCGCCTGCTCGCCCACCATGACCCGGAGCACGTTCGGGAAGTCCAGTCGGTGGGTGCCGGCCCCATAGCCCACTGAGCCGACGATCATCATGGGCAGCTCGCCGAACCCCTCCACCGTGGCGGCCAGGATGGCCGCGCCGGTCGGCGTGACCAGCTCCACCGGGACGCCCTTCGAGTACAGGGGCGCCCCCCGCAGCAGCTCGACGACGGCGGGCGCAGGGATCGGCATCGCACCGTGGTCGGTCCGGGTCATCCCGAAGCCAGTCGGGACGGCGGACGAGAACACGCGCTCCACGCCGAGCATCGAGAGCGCGAGCGCCGTCCCGGTGATGTCCACGATGGAATCGACCGCCCCGACCTCGTGGAAGGTGACCAGGTCGATCTCCTTGCGGTGCACCCGGGCCTCCGCCTCGGCCAGGCGGCGGAAGATCCGATGCGCCAGCTCCAAAGCCTCCACGGGCAACCCTGCCGAATCGAGCAAGGTGCGGATGCTCGCGTACGTCCGGATGACCCCCGCGGTGGATGCCCGGACCACCACCCGCTTCGCGTGGATGCCGTAGGTCTCCACCTCCTCGACCTCCAGGTCGAACGGCTCGAGGGGCAGCTTCGCCAGTTCGTCCTTCAGCGGGGCGAAGTCGGCGCCGGCGTCGATCAGGGCGGCGAGGGCCATGTCGCCGCTGATGCCGGCGATGCAGTCGAAGTACGCGAGCCGCACGGCCTCACGTCCCGGTTCGAACGATGCGGTGGGCCACGAGCGCGGCTCCGAAGCCGTTGTCGATGTTGACCACGCTCACTCCGGGGGCGCAGCTGTTCAACATGGCCAGCAACGCCGCCAGCCCTTCGAAGGACGCGCCATAGCCGATGCTGGTCGGCACCGCGACCACCGGGCGCGACGTGAGGCCGGCCACCACCGACGCCAGCGCGCCCTCCATGCCGGCGACCACGATCGCCACGTCGGAGGCTTCGATCTCCGCGGCGCGGTCCAGGACCCGGTGGATCCCGGCCACCCCCACGTCGGTGACGGGCTCGACCCGAAGGCCCAGTGCGTCCGCGGCCTGCGCCGCCTCCTCGGCCACCGGGAGATCGGAAGTCCCGGCCGAGACCACGGCCACCGACCCGAGGGGTATCTGCATCTGCGCGCGCCTGGCCACGATCAACCGCGACCGGGGGCTGTACGTCGCACCCGGCACCGCCCCCAAGAGAGCGTGGAACTGCTCGGGAGAGGCCCTCGTCACGAAGACGGCGCCCGAGGCGCGTGCCACCAGCGCGGCGGTGGCGTCGCGAACCTGCTCGGAGGTCTTCCCCG
>JBOGVG010000200.1:0-8315 GCA_050692435.1 Actinomycetota bacterium | reverse complement strand
TTCCAGACCCGTGCAACGAAGCCGGAACAGCAGCCGGAGCGGCGGCCCCACGACGGCGAGGCCGACCCGCCACCAAAGGTCAAGGTCCGACGTGGCGCGCGCTCCCACGCGGCGGATGCTACCCGCCGCGTGGGGGCGCGCGCCACGTCGGAGCTTGACCTTTGGTGGCGGGTCGGCCTCGCCGTCGTGGGGCCGCCGCTCCGGTTGCTGTTCCGGCTTCGATGCACCGGTCTGGAACGGGTCCCCACACACGGCCCGGCCGTCCTGGCCGCCAACCACCTGAGCGCACTCGACGGCATCTTCCTCCCGTACCTGGTCGGGGCGGCGCGGAGCCGGACGACCCGATACCTCGTGGCCGCCGAGTTCTTCGAGCGCCGGTTCCACGGGTTCTGGCTCCGGATCTTCCGGCAGATCCCCATCCGCAGAGGCGAGGGCGACTCGGGGGCGGTGGACGAGGCCGTGGCCACCGTGCGGTCCGGCGCCATCGCCGGCATCTTCCCCGAGGGGGCGGTGAACCCCAGGCCGGAGGTCTCGCTGATGCGCGGTCGGAGCGGCGTCGCCCGCATCGCCCTGGCGGCGGGTGCGCCCGTCGTCCCGGTGGGCATCTGGGGGACACAGGTCCGGTGGCCCAGGGGCGGCCTGAGGTTCCGGCGGCCGCTTCGGCCCACCGTGGCCCTCTCGTTCGGCGAGCCCATCGAACCGAAAGGCGACCCGGCCTCGCAGGACGACGTGGACGTCTTCACCGGCCTCGTGATGACCGACATCGGGAAGCAGGTGGCGGAGGCCCGTGCCCTGGCGGCGGGAGGCCGGTGAGCACCGTCACGCTCGCGCTGGCCGGCGACACCATGCTCGGGCGTGGGGTCGCGAACACCCTCGAGCGCGTCGGGCCGGGCGCCCTGTTCTCCGATGAGGTGGTTGCGGCGGCCCATGCCGCGGACCTGTTCGTACTGAACCTCGAGTGCTGCATCTCGGAGCGGGGGGACCCGTGGCCGGCGCCGGGCAAGCCGTTCTTTTTCCGGGCGCCGCCCGTCGCCACCGAGGTCCTGGTCGCGCTCGGCGTGAACTGCGTGTCGCTCGCCAACAACCACGCCCTCGACTTCGGCGAGGTGGCGCTCCTCGATACGTTCGAGCACCTGGAACGGGCGGGGATCGCGTGGGTGGGCGCCGGGCCAGACGTCGAGCGGGCCCGAGATCCGGCCGTCTTCGAGTCGAACGGGTTCCGGCTGGCCGTCCTCGCCGTCACCGATCATCCCGATGACTTCGCGGCTACTCGGGACCGGCCCGGCGTCGCCTTCGCCGACCTGCCACATGGGACCCCCACCTGGCTCCGCGACGCCGTCCGATCGGCCGCCGACCGCTCCGAGGCCGTGCTGGTCACCGCCCACTGGGGACCGAACATGACGTCCCGTCCGGTCCCCCACGTCCGCACCGCGGCGAAGGCGCTCCGGGAGGCCGGGGCGGCCCTCGTGTCGGGGCACTCGGCGCACGTCTTCCACGGCATCGCCGACGACGTCCTGTTCGACCTGGGCGACTTCGTGGACGACTACCTGGTCGACCCGGTGCTCCGGAACGACCTCGGCCTATTGTTCTTCGTGAGCATCGACGAACGGGCCCCGGTCCGGCTGGAGGCGCTCCCGTTGAAGCTCGACTATTGCCACACGCGCGTCGCCCACGGCGAGGACGCGGCCTGGATCCGACGTCGGTTCCGGGAGGGGTGCGAGGCCCTCGGCACCGATGTGCTGGAGGAGGAAGGCCGGCTCGTCGTCGACTTACGCCCGGGCTAGAGAGGGATCTCGCCTTGCTCTTGCGGGGAGGAGCCGGGCGGCCGGACCTGCTAGCGTCGAGGGAGTGGCGCTGGTCGGAAGTGCGCTGGTCGGAAGGAGGGCCGACGGCCACGGAGCCCACCACCAGGACCGGTGACGGTCGCTTCGAGCTCACTCCTGACGGACCGAACCGGTGGCGCATCCCGCGTTCGGGATCCATGCAGGTCCCGGGCGTCGTGTTCGCGTCCGAGAAGCTGCTCCCCGACATCCTGAACGACCGGTCGTTGGAGCAGGTGGTGAACGTGGCGTCCCTGCCCGGCATCGCCGAGGCCTCTTACGCCATGCCCGACATCCACCTCGGCTACGGGTTCCCCATCGGCGCCGTCGCGGCGACCGACGTGGAGCAGGGCGGGGTCGTCTCCCCCGGCGGCGTGGGGTTCGACATCTCCTGCGGCGTCCGGCTCCTCATCTCCAGCCTGGAGCGCGGGGAGGTGGCGCCGAAGCTCGACCGGCTGATGGACGCCCTGGAGGCCCGGGTCCCCAAGGGCGGGGGCAAGGGCGGAGTGTGGACGATGAAGTCCGAGCGCGAGCTCACCGGCTTGATGGTGGACGGCGCGGGGTTCGCCGTGAGGCGGGGCTTCGGGACCGAGCACGATCTCGACCGGTGTGAGGATCGCGGGGCGCTGCCCGACGCCGACCCCGACCGGGTGAGCCGGCACGCCCGGGCCCGGGGGCTGGGCCAGGTGGGCAGCCTGGGCTCGGGGAACCATTTCCTGGAGGTCCAGGCGGTCGACTCCATCCTCGACGACCGGGCCGCCGCGGCCTTCGGGCTGTGGCCCGGCCAGGTGTGCGTGATGATCCACTGCGGGTCCCGGGGCCTGGGCCACCAGGTGTGCACCGACCATGTGAAGGCGATGGGTCAGGCCATGTCGCGGTACGGCATCCACGTGCCCGACCGGCAGCTCGCGTGCGTGCCGGTGGACTCGCCCGAGGGGCACGCGTATCTCGGCGGGATGGCAGCCGCCACCAACTACGGCCGGGCCAACCGCCAGCTCCTGTCGGAGGCCGTGCGCGACGCCTTCGGCTTGGCCCTCGGCACGCGGGACCTCTCCCTCCTCTACGACGTCTCCCACAACCTGGCGAAGCTGGAGCGGCACCCGATCGACGGAGACGAGCGCCTGCTCTGCGTGCAGCGCAAGGGCGCCACCCTGGCGCTCCCGCCGGGCCACCCCTCGCTCCCGAAGGACCTGCGCCCGGCGGGGCAGCCGGTCCTCATCCCCGGCTCCATGGGAACGGCCTCCTACGTGTGCGCCGGCGTCGAGGGGAGCGGCGCGTTCCACTCGACCTGCCACGGCGCCGGCCGGACCATGAGCCGCCACGCCGCGATCAAGAAGATCGACGGCGCGACGCTCCGGAGGGAGCTCGAGAACGCAGGCATCGCCGTCCGGGCGGGCTCCATGCGCGGCCTGGCCGAGGAGGCGCCGTTCGCGTACAAGGACGTGGACGAGGTCGTGGCGACGTGCGAGGGCGCCGGCCTGGCCAAGCGGGTGGCCCGCCTCCGGCCCCTCGGCGTGGTCAAGGGCTGAGGGTCACCCGGTTGCGCGGCTCCGTCCCGCGGCGGCAAGGTGCCGGACGAACCAATCCGCCGCGAGCTCGGTCACCCGCTCCAGCGCGCCGGGCTCTTCGAACAGGTGCCCGGCGCCGGGGACGACCTCCAGGCGCTTCTCGCACCGGAGCGCTCGCTCGGCCTCTCGATTGAGGTCCACCACGACGGGGTCGTCTCCTCCCACGATGAGGAGCGTGGGACAGGTCACCCGCTCAAGGGCCGGTCCGGCCAGGTCCGGGCGCCCGCCCCGCGACACGATCGCAGCCACCCCCGTCCCGAGGTGCGCCGCGGCCACCAGGGCCGCGGCAGCGCCGGTGCTCGCCCCGAACAGCCCGATCGGGAGGCCGGCCGCCTCCGGTCTTCCACCGACCCATCTCGTAGCGGCCTCCAGTCGCTCGGCCAGGAGATCGATGTCGAACACGTTCGACCGGTCCTGCGCTTCAGGAGGCGTGAGCAGGTCGAACAGGAGCGTGCCGATCCGCCGTTCGTTCAGCGTGCGCGCCACGGCGACGTTCCTCGGCGAGAGCCTGCTGCTCCCGCTCCCGTGGGCGAACACCACCACTCCCAGCTGGTCGGGCGCCAGGACGAGGTCGCCGGCCAACCGCACCGGACCGATCGCGATCTCCACCCCGTCCACGCCGAAACGCGCAGGGCCGGCCCCTCGGGCCGGCCCTTCGCTTCCCAACCTCCCGACCGTCACATGTTCACGGCTGAGATGAGGTTCGAGTCGCGCAGCTTCCGCAGGGCCTCGCGCTCGATCAGCCGGACCCGCTCCCCGGAGAGGCCGAGCACCTTCCCGGTCTCCCGCAGCGACAGCGGCTGCCCGTTCTCCAGGCCGTAGCGGAGGGCCACGACGTGCCGCTCGCGCTCGTCCAGCACCCGCTCCACGGCGTCGCCGATCTCGTCGCGGAGCAGGGCGTCCTCGACCTCGTTGAAGGCCGCGTCGGAGTCCACCTCCTCGATCAGGTCGCCGAGCTCGGTGTCCTCGCCCACGGGGGACTGCAGGGACAGAGGCTCCCGGCGACCCATCTCTGTGAGGTCGTCGATCTCCTCCACCGTTGCGTCGAGGGCCTTGGCCAGCTCCTCGCGGCTCGGCTCGCGCCCCATCGACTGCGCGAACTGGAACCGGGTGCGGTTCAGCTTGCGCAGCCGGTCGTGGATGTGGACCGGCAGGCGGATCGACCGCGAACGGTCGGCGATGGCCCGGGTGATGCCCTGGCGGATCCACCACGTGGCGTACGTCGAGAACTTGAACCCCCGGCGCCAGTCGAACAGCTCCACCGCGCGCATCAGGCCGATGTTGCCCTCCTGGATCAGGTCCAGGAGCGGCAGCCCCTGGCCCTGGTACTTGCGAGCCACCGAAACCACGAGCCGGAGGTTGGCCATGATGAACCGCTGCCGTGCGGCCTCGGCCCTCTTCACCGCCTGGCGGGCCTTCAGGATGCTCTTCTCCGAGCGGAGCCGGCCGGCCCGGAGCTTGTCCTCGGCCTCCTTGCCGTGCTCGATGATGATGGCGAGCTCGACCTCCTCCTCCTTGGTGAGGAGTGGCTCGCGCGCCGCAGCCTCCAGGTACAGCCGGAGGTCGTCGGCGTCGTCCGTTCCCAGCGGGCGTGCAGGTTCTGGCATCTACTCTTCACTCTCCCCCCCGCGACCTCTCCCCGGGCATGGTCGCCCCTGGGGAGGTCATGGGGACCTTACGTCGTACGTCGACCGTCGGGCGCACCAACACCCGGCCATTCGTGGCCTCGACACGATCAATCGTACGGGCTGTCCGCGTGCTTGTAAAGGCCACCAGTTGTTAAGACATCGTGAAGACGGCTTCTATTCCCCCAGGTAGCCGCCCCTTTTCGGTCCCGAACGGCCTACAGCGTCCCTCGCATGGGCCCACCGACGAACATTCGGCGGAAGGGCCGGAAGGGTTCGCCTGGTGGTCCACGCGGCGGCCGCCAGAGCCCGATCTCGGGCCGGGGTCCACGCTGCGCCGAACCCGGACCGGAGCCGTTCCGGGAGCAGGCCGATGGTGGCCTCCCGGAACAGGACCCGGAGTGGGGCCCACGCCGGGTGGACCGGAGGTGCCAGGACCTCGGCCGCCAAGTGCCGCGCCTCGTCGGTGACCTCGAGGCCGGCCAGGGTCCCGTGGAGATACCCGTCGAATGTCGCGAGATCGGTTGGAACGACCTCCTGCGGCACGCCGAAGGCCGCGGCGAAGCGCCTCATCTCCAGGTAGTAGCTTTCGCGTTCGGAGCGCGTCAAGGGGGCTACGAACCGCTCGTACGTCACCAGCGCGGTATCCACCAATGTGGCGTGAACCCACAGGAGGAGGTCCGGGTCCAGCGCGCGGTACGGTCGACCGTCGCGGGTTCCCACGACGCCCCGATGGATCTCGGTGACCCGGTCGGCCGCGGCCATGGCCTGCTCGGTGTCGCCGAAGGCGACCGTGAGGACCGTATCGATCGTCCTCCACAGCCGGGTGAACGCGTCAATCCCGAAGTGGCTGTGATCGCATACCCCGGCGGCCACGAGCGGGTGAGCGATCTGCATGAGGAGCGCCCTACCCGCGCCGAGGATGACCACGATCTCACCGTTCACCCGCCAAACCATCGAGCCCGGGCCGAACAGCCCGGGGTCTCCGGGAAGCCCGGGCGCCGGTTTCGGTAACCCCTCGAGCACATGAGCGAAGCGGGGCGCGACCTGAGTTTCCACGGCCCCGATGCTACGCGTGGCCCGAGCCGTCAGGGGGTTGTCGCCGGCGGGCCGGTCAGGTGATCCGGGCGCCCCACGCGGCAGGCCTCCCGGAGCCATCCCCGGACCTCGTCGTCGAGGTCCTCGAGGGACCGGACATGGAAAGCCATCAGGCGGTGGCGCGAACCGAGGTTACCGGCGCCAGGCGACTCGCCACCGTCGTCCACGTGGCCCCGCCGTCCGCCGAGCCGAACACCTCGCCGGAGGTGGCGCCGAAGTACAGCCCCATCGGGTCGTCGTCGTCGCGGCCGAAGGCCTGGCGCAGCACCGTGAGGTACGCGTCCTCCTGCGGCAGCCCGTCCGAGCGCGGGATCCAAGTCTCACCGGCGTCCACGGTCTCGTACACGCGGACCTTCCCCTCCGGCGTGACCCGGTCCTGGTCGGCGACCAGAGGGATGACGAAGGCCCGTCCGGGGTCGTGAGGATCGATCACCATGGGGAACCCGAAGTCCGACGGGAGTCCCGCGGCGATGTCGAGCCAGGTCTCGCCGGCGTCGTCCGAGCGGTACACGCCGCCGTGAAACTGCATGAACAGGCGCTCGGGCCGCAGCGGCGCGCGGTGCATGTTGTGCACGCAGAGGTCGATCGTCGCCTCCCGGGCCTCTTCGGGAACGTATTGCGGCACGAGCCCCTTGTTGCCGTGGCGCCACGTCTTCCCGCCGTCGTCGGTCAGCCACACCCCGACAGCCGAGATCCCGACCACCAGCCGGTCGGGGTCGCCCGGCCACGGACAGATGGAGTGCAGGGCCAGGCCGCCGGCGCCGGGCTGCCAGTCGGCCCGTCCCGGCTGGTCCCACAGGCCCCGGTTCAACGTCCACGACGAGCCTGCGTCCTCGCTCCGGAACAGCGCCGCGGGCGCGACGCCCGCCCACAGCACGCCGTCGTCCTCCCCGGGCTGGACCACCCAGATCCGCTCCACGGCCGAATCGTCGCCCTGGGGGAACCGCGGGCCGTCGGCCTGCTCCCACTCCTCGGCCGTGGGGTCGTCCGTGAAGAACACGCGCGGACCGAACTGCCCGTGGGTGACCGAGGCGTAGTACCGGCCGGTCCGAGGGTCCTGGGTGGCGAACTCGACCGTCTGCCCGCCGAACCGCCGCGCCGCGACCTCCAACGGCCCGCCCTTCGGCCCACGCAGCACGAACAATCCCTTCCGCGTTCCCACCAACACCTCGGCCTGGCCGGCCCCGCCGGAGATGGCAGGGAGCACATGGACGCGATCACCGGGCGACACCTTGTCATCGGACGCTGCCTGGTCCTCGTTCACGAACACGCCGACGTGCTGGCGGATCCTGCCCTGCTCGTCCAGGACCCAGCCCGCGAGCCGTGGATGGGAACGCTCCAGCGATCGAAGCACGTCTTCGACGGTCGAGCCGTCGACCTCGATCTCCCGCTGGCCGCCCGCGAGGTCTCGGAGTGGCGGCCTGAGGGTGACGATCGCCATGCGCCCCAGTCTAGCCGGGGTCGATGATGGCGGTGACCTCAACCTCGACCAGGATGGCCGGGTCCACGAACCGGAGGCCGCCGACCGTCGTGTTCGCCGGCCGCACGTCGCGGAACACGTCGCCGTGGGCCCGGGCGGCCTCCTCCCACCGGGTCTCGTCGCTCAGCAGGATGCGCGTCCGCACGACGTCCTGGAACGAGGCCCCTACCTCCGCCAGGGCCTCGCCGATCGTGGCCAGGGCCGCACGGGTCTGCCCCTCGACGTCCCCGGGGGCGAGGATCGTCCCGTCCGGGGCAGCCGGGGCGGTCCCGGCCACCTCGATGACGTTTCCCACCCGGACGGCCCGGGAGTAGCCCATCACCGTGGCCCACGGGCGGTTCGCCTCGACGTGCTTCCTCACACGTTCGCTCCCTCGGTCTTCGTGGCCGGCGTGGTCCTGCCCATGGCCCACGCTCGGATCCGGCCGACGTCCTCCGCTCGCGTTCGGGACAGCGGGGACGTCGCCCCCACCTCCGCCAGGATGGCCTCGGTCGTGAGCTCCTTCCCGTCGGCGTAGGCGCGATACGACGCGCCCACCACGGCGCCCTCGATCTCGGCGCCGGAGAAGCCGCCTGTCGCCTCGGCCACTCGAGCCAGGTCGAAGGCCGCGGGGTCGCGGTTCCGCCGGGTGAGCTGGACGCGGACGATGGCCTCACGCTCGCTTCGTCCCGGCAGGTCCACGAAGAAGACCTCGTCGAACCGCCCCCGGCGGAGGAACTCGGTC
>JBOGVG010000199.1:0-3288 GCA_050692435.1 Actinomycetota bacterium | reverse complement strand
ACGACCAACGAATCGCCTCCCGACGCGAGCTCGGCAACGACCTCCACGGGCTGCGCGTTGCCGGTGGGGTTGTTCGGCGAGCAGACGAAGATCACCGCGGGCCGCAACGCCAGGGCCTCGGCGGCGTCCCTCGCCGTGATCACCCAGGGCTCGGCGAGGTTCAGGCGGACGAGTTCGCTGTGCGCCACCCAGGCCAGCCGCTCGTGGAGCACGTAGGTCGGCTCGAACACCACGACCCGCCGGCCCGGCCCGCCGTACGCCAGCAGGATCTGCTCGATCACCTCGTTCGAGCCGTTCGCCACCCACGCTCCTTCCACGGGATGGCCGGCGTGCTTGGCCACGGCTTCCCGGAGCTCCTGGGCCTCCCGATCCGGATACCGGTTCAGGGTGAGGCCCCGCACCGCCTCGGCCAGTTCCTCCCCGAACCCCTCGGGCAGCGGGTACGGACATTCGTTCGTGTTCAGGCGCGCGGCCACCTCGAGCTGGGGAGCTTGGTACGGCTCCATGTCGCGGAGGCCGGGCCGGGGGAAGGCCGGGCTCACGCTCGCCTCCGGCCTTCGGCCCGAACCTTCACGGCCCTGGCGTGTCCCACCAGTCCCTCGCTCGACGCGATGGCCGCCACCTCCGGGGCCAGGCGCGCGGCGGCCTGGTCGCTCATCTCGACCACGGACGAGACCGTTACGAAGTCGGAGGCCCGCAGGCCCGACGCGAACCGGGCGGTGCCGGCGGTGGGGAGCACGTGGTTCGACGCGACGCCGTAGTCGCCGAACGGGACCGGGGTGAATGCGCCCACGAAGATGGCTCCGGCGTTTCGGACCTGCCGGACGAACCCTTCGGCGTCCGTCAGGACGACCTGGAGGTGCTCGGGGGCCAGGTCGTTGGCGACGTCGGCGGCCTGCTCCCGGGTGGCCACCACCACCCCACGGGCGTTCGCCAGGGCCGCCTCGACGATCCCCCGGCGTCCGGCCCGGGTAACCTCCGCCTCGAGCGCCTTCTCGACCCTTGGCACCAAGTCCGGGTCCGTGGTGATCAAGGTTGCCAGCGCGTCGGGGTCGTGCTCGGCCTGGGCCACGAGGTCCACGGCGAGCCACCTCGGGTCGGCGGAGGGATCGGCCACGATCACCAGCTCGGTGGGGCCGGCAAGCCCATCCACCCCGACCAGTCCGGCGACCTGCCGCTTGGCCTCGGTCACGTAGACGTTGCCGGGCCCCACGATCCGGTCCACCGGCGAAACGGCCTCGGTGCCGAACGCCATGGCGGCCACCGCCTGCGCCCCACCCACCTTGACCACGCGCGTCGCGCCTGCCCGGGCCGCCGCGGACAGCACCGAGGAGTTGATCGAGCCGTCCGGCGACGGCGGGGTACAGACGACGATCTCGGCGACCCCGGCCACTACGGCCGGTACCACGGTCATGGCCACCGACGACGGATACACGGCGCGCCCGCCGGGCACGTAGCAGCCGACCCGGGCCAGCGGTCGCACGATCTCGCCGAACCGGACGCCGTCGCGTTCGTCCCACCACTCGGCCGGGAGCTGTCGGCGGTGGAGCTCAGCGATCCGCTCGACCAGGGCGCCGATGGCCGCCTTCAGCTCGGTCGGCACTGTCTCCTCGGCTTTCGCGAACTCCTCGGGGGTGACGATGAGGCCGGCCTCGCGGAGGTCGGCACCGTCGAACTTCAGCGTCAGGTCGAGGAGGGCGTCGTCGCCGTCCGCCCGGACGCGTTCGATGATGCCGCGCACGGTGTCGGCGATCGAGGGATCGATCTCGAGTTTTCTGGGCTCGAGCCGCTCCCTCCGGTCCCGGAGGTCGAGGAGCTCGAGCACCTACCGCTCCTCGTGGACCTCGTGATGCGCGTGGGTCGCCGGGGCGGCCGCGGTGGCGCGGTCCGCCCGCCGGTCCCGGACGAACAGGATCCAGCCGGCCGCGGAGACGAACGCCGCGGCGGCGATCAGCAGGCCCAGGGCCAGCAGGAACGTCGCTTGACGGTCCATGGGGAGTGACAGCTTACGTGAAGAACGGCGCGATGCGAACGGCCGCCCCTACCGGCGAGCCTTGCGTTTGGTCTCGGTGCGGCGCTCGGCCTCCAGACGCTCCAACTCCACGTTCGAGTAGTCCACGTGGCGCATGGCCGCGGCCAGGGCGTGGTGGCCGGCTTGCTCGTCGATCAGCCGGTGCATCTTCTGGGCCACCCGCCGGTACACCGGATGACCCTGCGGCGTGGACCGGAGCTCGATGAGGTGCATCGCCTCTCGGGCGTTCATCTGCATCACGAAACGGATCTTGTAGGCCATGGCCACGGCGTACTGCGCGGCGTCCTCGAACCCGTCGGCGAGCAGCGCCTCGTGGACCTCCTTCGACTGGTCCATCACCGAGCGCCACTCGTCCAGGAACCCTGCCTCTTCGATCTCCGGCGGGATCTCGTAGCCGTGCTCAGTGGTCAGTCGCTGCCACTCCATGGTCAGCGGTCGGTGGCGCTGGAGGTCACGGAAGGCCCCGTAATCGCACAGCACGTCGAACCGGTAATCGGTCCGCTCGAACGCCCGGCCCGGCTTGTGCCGGCGGTTGTCCCGGTCGCCCACGTACGCCGTGAGTACGGCCTCGCGTTCGGGCGGCGACATGGAGCTGGCGATCTCAAAAAGCTGGTCGTCGGGGAGGTCGCTCGACGCGTACAGAGCGGCGGCCACGACCTTCACCTCGCCGTCGGCATCCCATTCCACCAACGTGACCTCGTCGCGGGGCTCCGGTTGGATGCCGACCAGCAGTTTCGCCGTGACCTCGCGCGTTCGCTCACGCGTGACCGCGAGGTACTCGGACCACGCGACACCGCGGTCCTCGAGGTCCACTCGCTTCAGGAACGCCGGGATGACCTTGCGCAGCTCGACCAGCATGAGGTCCGCGTACTCGCGCATCTCCTGGAGGGGGTGGGCGCGCAGTCGCAGAAGGAGTTGTTCGTACGACTGCCCGGTGGCGTAGATGCCCGTGTTCGACCGGGTGGCGGCGGGCAGCATGTCGCGCAGTGCGTCGCACGTCTTTGCCGTGATCGTGGAGCGGTACACGAAGTCCGAGTCGTTCGGGTCCTTCGGGTAGAGACGCCGGAAGAACTCGGCCATGGGCTCGAACAGCTTCCCGTAGGTCTCGAAGGAGTGGTCGACGTACCCCCGGAACCGTTCCTCGAGCGGCGAGCTCTCGATCTCCGGCGGCATGGTGAACCGCCACCGGCCGCCCGGCTGGTCGTCGTACCGCATGTAGCGCGTGGACTGCTCGAGGTACGCGGCCAGTCGCCCCC
>JBOGVG010000198.1:0-10932 GCA_050692435.1 Actinomycetota bacterium | reverse complement strand
AGCTCGGGGCCCGAGGATGGCACCGTGAGCAGACGTTCCAGATCCCCCACGGTCCTTGCTGCTCCCTCCGGACGCCGGGCGGCCATCGGGTCGCCTTGTACGAGGCCACCCGGCCCGATGCCACGGCCCACTTCGAGGGCCGTCGAGACTTCTGAACAGTCGGCTGAGCGGCCTGGCACCGAGAACATCCCGGATAACGTCGAGGATCGCCCGCAGCTCGCTCTCGCTGAACCCGATCATCCGGAGCCACGCACCCTTCCACCACCGGTCGTGCTGCCGCAACGCCGCCACGAACAGGGGAAGGTCCTCGGCCGTGAGCAGGTGCAGCGTGCCTCGCATGCACCACGTCCTGACCAGGCTCCGCTCCGCCCATAGCGCGTCGCGAACGTCGTTGGGCGAGACGCCTTCCACGCGGGCCCACACCTGGAGCTCGGCCATGGACTGGACTTGAGCGTGGATCCCGCAGACGTCACGGACGACGTCGAGCAGTCGTCCCTTTGGGACCCGCCGGTCGAGGCGATGCCGCGACACGCGCCACGCCCGCACGCGGTCCCAGGTCAAAATCCGGTGCGCCGAAGGGTGGGCCGGCATTTCGGGCTTAGGCGTCCCGAAGCCGGGGGCCGTCTGCGGTGGTCATGGGGCACCGCGGGTCCGGGCCCACAGCCCCGAGGAGCTCGGCCAGCCACTCGTGGGCCGGGTCCAGGCACACCCGCCACGCTCGCTCGGCCGGGCCCGCCATCACGTTCAGGTAGTACATCGGGTGGCCCGGCATGGCGATGCAGGGCCCGTGGTAGCCCCGTGGGATGAGGAACACATCCCCGTCGCGGACCGTCACGGTGGCGTCGATCATTCCGTCGAGGGTGTAGGTTCGGTGGAATCCGAACCCGGCGGCGCCCCGGATCCGGAAGTAGTAGATCTCCTCGAGCGGCACCTCGCGCTCGCTGTGCTCGTCGTGCTTGTGGGGTGGGAACGACGACCAGTTCCCCTCCGGTGTGAGCACCTCCACGGCGATGAGCTTCTCCGCCTCGAAGGCGTCCGCCGACATGAAGTTGTTGACTTGTCGGGTGGCGACGCCGCCGCCCCGAACCTCAACTCGCACGGCACCGGCCGGGACGTACACGGGCTCGAGCCGGCGAGTGGCTCGGGCCGAGGGCAGGGCGAACTCGCCGCCGGTCGAGCTGCTGATGCGAGCCTCGCTCCCGGCCGGCAGGTAGGCGAAGTCGCTGACCCGGGAGAACACGTCTCGGCGCCCATCGAGCTCGAAGGAATGCGATCCCACCTCCACGCGGCAGGAGCCCGAGAGCGGGAGCACCGCCGCCTCGAACCCCTCGAGGGCGATGGCTCGGTCCTCGCCTGGGGACAGGGCGACCACCCGCAACGCGGAGAACCCCCATCCGGCCCCCTCGGGGGTGAGGGCCACCGGGTCCGGCCCCTCGGCCAGGGTCCCGGCCGGACGGAACAGGTCCGGCGAGGATCGCTCCGAGAGCGGCTCACGCATGACCCATTAGGGCCAGGACCTGCTCTTCGTCGGGCATGGCGTCGGCACACGCGAGCTGGGAGGCCACGTGGGCCCCGGCGGCGTTGGCGAAACGGATCGTGCGCACGGTGTCCCATCCTTCCAGGAGGCCGTGGCAGAGGGCCGCCCCGAAGGCGTCCCCCGCCCCCAGGCCGCAGACCACGTCCACGGGGATCGCGGGGACCTGCTCCATCCGGCCGTCCCATGCCACGAGAACCCCGGCCGGTCCTAGCTTCACGATGGCCAGCTCCACGCCGATGTCGAGGAGGCCCTTGGCCAGCTCCTGCGGCTCGCCCTCTCCCACGGCCACCGACACCTCCTCGCGGTTCCCCACGGCGACAGTGGCGTGTCGGAGGGCCTCACGCAGCCGGTTGGGGGCTTCGCCCGGCGTGGGCCAGAGCATCGGCCGGTGGTCGAGATCGTGGACGGTGATCCCCGACCGGCCCCTGGCTTCCAGAGCGGCCATGGTCGAGGACCGGCTCGGCTCGTCGGACAGGCCGGTGCCGGTCGTCCAGAAGATGCGAGCGTTGCGGATCGCGTCGAGGTCGAGCTCCCCCGGTTCCACGTTCATGTCAGGGGCCTTGGGCTCCCGGTAGAACAGGAGCGGAAACCGGTCCGGTGGGTAGATCTCGCAGAACACGAGGGGAGTGCGCAGACCCGGGTCGGTCCCAACGTACCGATCGTCCACGCCGAACTCCCGCAACGCGCGTCTCGCGTACACGCCGAACCCGTCGTCCCCGACCTTGGTGATGACGGCGGCCCGGTGTCCGTACCGGGCAGCGCCGACCGCCACGTTCGTCGGACTCCCACCGAGGGACTTGGCGAACGTGCGAACCTCCGCGAGAGGCACCCCGATCTGCTCCGGGTAGAGGTCCACGCTGATCCGCCCCACGGTGAGCACGTTGTACGGTTCGAGCCCCGTCAGAACCCCCTCGCCTCCAGGAACCTCCGGTTCCGAGCTTGCGCCGCGGTCGCGTCGCTCGTCGGCTCGTCCGGCCCAGGGATCCGATCCTGCTCCACCACCAGCCACCCGGAGAAGCGCCGGTCCTTCACCAGGGAGAGGAACCCATCGATGTCGACGTCACCGGTTCCGAGCTCACAGAAGGTGCCCCGGCTCCAGACCGCCTCCATGCCGGCCCGATCGGCGATCACCTTCTGGAGGACCTCCATGCGAACGTCCTTCACGTGCAGGTGGTTGATGCGGTCTCCCCAGTCTGCGATGGCATGTGCCGGGTCTCCCCCACCGAGGAGCAGATGGCCGGTGTCGAGGCACAGGCCGATGTCGGTCAGCTCCAGAAGGCGGTCGATCTCGTGGGGGGCCTCCACGTGCGTGCAGGCGTGGTGGTGAAACGTTGGCTCGAGACCTCGGCCCCGACACCGGTCGACCGCTCGCTTCACCCCATCGGCGAGGCGTGACCATCCCGAGGCGTCGAGCCCGATCTCCGGGAGATCCTTGCCCCTGCCCGGATTGGCCACCCGGGCCGGCGAACCGGCATCGGCGAGGGTCGGCTTCGGAGGCATAGGCCCCGCATCGGCCACCGCGGAGAAGACATCGAGGGTCTGCTCCAGGACGGCCAGATCCTCCTCCAGGCCATCAGGCTCCGAGAACCGCATCTGGACCCATCCGCCGGCAAGGCCGAGACCGCGGCTCTCAAGGCGTTCGGCCAGCTCGTCAACGTGCCCGAGGTACCCGAACGGGCCGAGGTCGATCCCCTCGTAGCCCGCGCCGGCCACCGCGTCGAGGATCTCGTCCGGACGCGGCAGGGTGGACAGCTTCCCCACGGTCAGCTCGAAGACCCCGAAGCTCACCGGGGCGTTGGCCACTCGGATCACGCGCGTGCCTCCGCCCGGCGAGCCCACCTGTTCAGCATCCCGCGCTCCGGTCCCCCACCGTGACCGGCGTTCCGGTCTCGGCGGATCGCCCGAGCGCCTCCGCCACGACGATGGCGGCCCGGGCGTCCTGCGGGGTGCACGGGGTCGCCCGGGCCCCCGCTGCGACCTCGATGAAGGCATGGATCTCGGCGACGTATGCTCCCCTGAACCGGTCGAGCCATCCCATAGTCACGGGCTCCACCGGGGGAGGCACGCCGGCCTCCAGCGATCGGATCGGCGTGTGCGCGTCGAGGCCTACCACGACGCTGTCCTCGGTGCCGTACACTTCCATGCGGACGTCGTATCCGAGGGGATCCCGGCGGCTCCCCGACAGGATCGCCAGGGCACCCTGCTCGAGGTGGGCGACCATGGCCGCCATGGCCAGGTCGCCGTGGGCCTCAAACATCGGCATGGTCAGGTTGGAGCCGGTGGCGTAAGCCGATACCACCTCGCTTTCGGTGACGAACCGGAGGGCGTCGATGTCATGGATCAGCATGTCCTTGAAGATCCCGCCGGAACGCGAGATGTACTCTTCGTGGGGTGGGGCGGGGTCGCGCGTGTGGGCCGTGACGAAGAGCACCTCACCCAGCCGGCCGGAGACCACCAGATCATGCGCCGCGCGGTATCCGGGATCGAATCTCCGCTGGAACCCGATCTGCACGGGGATCTCGGCTTTTTCGAGCGCCGCGATGGCCCGATCCGTCTCCTCCACGGTGAGGGCGATGGGCTTCTCGCAGAAGACGGGCAACCGAGCCTCGGCCGCTTGGACGAGATACTCGACGTGCGTGTCGGTCGACGAGGCGATCACCAAGGCGTCGGCGCTGCCGAGCAGTCGTTCGGCCGAATCCACCACGCTCGCACCGTGGAGCTCGGCCAGCTGCCCGGCCGCTTCCGGGACCAAGTCGAACACGGTGAGGCGATCGACGTCTCGGTGAGCGGCAAGGGTCTGTGCGTGGATGGAGGCGATGCGGCCGGCCCCGATCAAGCCAACCCTCAACCGAGCCCCCTCAGACCCTCCAGGACCTGTCAGGCGTGAAGTTGCAACCCTAGGGTGCTCCACGATGCGGCGTCAACCTCCGTAGGCCCGGCACGAAGCTGCGCGAGACCGCCGGAACGGTCCAAGCGGCGCCCCGATAGAATCTCGCCCGCGAATGGAGACCCTCCGCCTGACCGTGGCCCAGGCCATCGTGAAGTTCCTCATGGGCCAGCGGATCGAGATCGACGGTGAGGATGCGCCGCTCTTTCCCGGCGTGTTCGCCATCTTCGGCCACGGAAACGTCACGTGCCTGGGCGAGGCACTCGAGGCGGTCCAAGACGAGCTTCCCACCTGGCGAGGGCAGAACGAACAGACCATGGCCATGGCCGCCGTGGCGTATGCGAAGGCCAAGCGGCGACGCCAGATCATGGTCGCCACCAGCTCCATCGGCCCCGGCGCCACGAACATGGTCACCGCGGCCGCCATCGCCCATGCCGATCGCCTCCCGCTCCTGCTGTTCGCGGGGGACACGTTCGCCAACCGCCTCCCCGATCCGGTCCTCCAGCAGGTGGAGCAGTTCCACGATCCAACCATGACGGTGAACGACGCGTTTCGGCCGGTGACCCGGTATTGGGACCGCATCACGCATCCCGAACAGATCCTGCACTCACTGCCGCATGCCGTGGCCACCATGCTCGATCCGGCGGAATGTGGACCCGCGTTCATCGGATTGCCGCAGGACGTGCAGGCAGGGGGGTTCGACTACCCGGCCCCGTTCTTCGAGCGCCGGGTGCACCGGATCAGGCGTCCGGGCCCGGACCCGACCGAGGTCGCCGCGGCGGCGGACATCCTGCGCTCGGGCCGGCGTCCGCTCCTGATCGCGGGAGGAGGGGTGCACTACTCGCTCGCCACGGCCGATCTGTCCTCCTTCGCCGAGCGGCACGGAATTCCGGTGGTGGAGACGGTGGCGGGAAAGTCCTCGCTGACCTGGGACCACCCGTGCAACGCCGGTCCCCTGGGGGTCACCGGAAGCACCTCCGCCAATGCCCTCGCCGCCGAGGCGGACGTGGCGCTGGCCGTGGGGACGCGCCTCCAGGATTTCACCACCGGGTCCTGGAGCGTCTTCCACGACGAGCGCATGCGGCTGATCTCCCTGAACGTGGGGCGGTACGACGCCACCAAGCATCGGGCCTTCCCGGTCGTGACGGATGCGAGGCGCGGGATCGAGGACCTGAGCCGGGCCCTCGGGAACTGGAGCGCGCCGGAGGCGTGGATGTCCCGAGCCCGGGACGAGTATCGGGCCTGGAACGACGATCTGGAGGAAGCCGCCGCGCCACCCGCCGGAGGCAAGGCCCCCTCCTATGCGGCGGTCATCCGGACCGTGAACCGGCACGCCGGACCGAACGACTACGCGCTCGCCGCAGCGGGCGGCTTTCCCGGCGAGCTGAACAAACACTGGCGGGCCCTGGGGGTGGGAAGCTTCGACTGCGAGTACGGCTACAGCTGCATGGGGTACGAGATCGGCGGGGCGTGGGGGGCCGCCATGGCGCTCCCTGACCGAACGGTGATCTCGTTCTGTGGCGACGGCTCCTACCTCATGGCCAACTCCGACGTCTATAGCTCGGTCCTCTCCGGCCACAAGTTCATCCTGGTCCTGTGCGACAACGGCGGGTATGCGGTGATCAACCGGCTCCAGGAGTTCAAGGGCGGAGCGCCCTTCAACAACCTCTTCGAGCATTCCCGGCGCAAGGAGCTCGTGTACGTGGACTTCGTGAGGCACGCCGAGTCGATGGGAGCCAGGGCGGAGGAAGTCGGCTCACTCGACGAGCTGGAAGGGGCGCTGGGCCGCGCCCGGGCGGCCGATCGAACTACGGTGATCGTGACGAAGACCGACCCGTACACGTGGACCGGGGGCGACGCGTGGTGGGACGTGGGCGTTCCGGAGGTCTCCGACCGGGAAGAGGTCCGGGTGGCCAAGGCCCAACACGAGGCGGACCGAAAGCACCAACGCGTGGGGGTCTAAGGGCGGGCGGAACGGCCACGGGCCCGCCAGCTTAGCTCTCCCGGAGCACACCGTTCAGGGCCGCCCGACCTCGACTGGCGACGGACGCCGGGTCCTCCTCCCAGTAGCGGGGGTTGAACGTCTCCAAACTCCACGGGCCCGCATAGCCACGGCCGCGCAGCGTGGCGAGCAGTCGCTCGAGGGCGATCACCCCCTCGCCGGGGAGGACCCGATCGGCGTCCTCGATCTCGCGCGGCGGCTTCGCCGGCGCGTCGTTCAGGTGGACCATAGCCAGCCGGTCGACCGGGAGGACGTCGAGCGATCCGGCGCCGCTCGCGTGCCAGTGGCAGGAGTCCAGGACCATGTCCACGCCCTCGAGCTCCTCGAGCGCCGCCGCCGCCGCCTGGGGCGTACCGATGGGACAGTCGAAGAATCCCAGGAACTCGAAGGCCACCCTCACCCGGGAGGCGGCCGCGCGGTCCCGGGCCACCGCCAGCCCTTCCCGGATCCCCGGAAGGGCCCGGGGCTCACCGAGACCGGCGACGCGCGGAGGGACGACCAAGAGGTACGCGGCGCCGACGGCACGGCACACCTCGAGGCGCGGGGTGAGGTCGAACTCCAGCGTTTCTCGCTCCAGGCGACCATCCGCCTCAAGACCGATCCGCACACCGTTCAGGCTCCACACCTCACCGGGGCGCACCGCGCGCGAGGTGGCGGCCACCTCGGCCGGATCGGCGAGCAGACGCTCCGCCCGGGCCTCGATCCCGGCGAACCCGGCGTCCCGAGCCACAACCAACTGGAGCGGAGTCGGTGTGGTCATGATCGTCGCGCCGTTCAGGTAGCGCCCCATCATGGGTATGCGCGCACCCTCACTTCTCGCGGATGACGCCGAAAGTCAGCCCGGCGAGCACGTAGCGCCGAGCCAGCAGCATCAGCACCAGCGGGATGGCGATGGCGATCACGCCTGCGGCCGCCATCTCGTTCCAGATGATCTCGAACTGGGTCACCAGGCCCTGGACCCCCACCGGGAACGTCTGGGCGTCACGGGTCGCGGTGAGGATGAGCGCGAACAGGAACTCGCTCCAGGAGAAGGCGAAGATGATCACCGCCGACGCGAGCAGCCCCGGGGCCAGCAGCGGCAGCAGGACGCGCCGAAACGCGACCGCCCTGGTGGCACCGTCGACATACGCCGCCTCCTCGATCTCCTGTGGAACCTCGGTCAGGAACCCCTTCAGCATCCAGATGCCGAACGGCAGGTTGCTCAGCGTGTAGACGAACACCAGCGCCAGCGGATTGTTGTACAGACCGACGGTTCGGACGATCACGAAGTACGGCACGACCACCGCGATCGGCGGCAGGAACCGGAGCGAGAGGGCCCAGTTCAGCACACCGACGCGCACCCGCCGCGACATCGGGAGGCGTGTGAGGGGATACGTGATGGCCAGGCTGATCGCGAGGGTGAGAAGGACGGTCAGCGAGCACACCAGCAGGCTGTTGCGCAGCAGCCCGAGGAACCCCCGGTCGAACAGCACGCTGCGGTACGGGTCGAGCGTGGGATTCTGGGCCAGCAGGGTGGGGGTCGAGGCGAACAGCTCGGCCCGACCCTTGAAGCTCGTGTTCAGCAGCCAGTACAGGGGAAAGAGGTAGACGAGGCCGAACACGGCGAATGCCAGCCAGGCGAGCGGCTTGAGCACTCGGCCGGATCGGCCCATCGGTCAGTCCCGCTCCACCGGCAGCAGGCGGGCGACGCCGGTGTACAGGAGGCTCATGCCCACCAGGACCAGGATGGCCAGGGCCGCCGCCTCGCCGGAGTTGAAGAACTTGAAGCCGACCCGGTACAGGTACAGGCTCAGCAGCTGCGTCGAGGTTCCGGGCCCCCCGCCGGTCAGCACGAAGATGTGGTCGAAGACTCGAAGCACGTCCGCCAATCGAAGGAACAGGACGAGCAGGAGCAGCGGGCGGAGGTAGAAGAGCTCGATCCGGCGGAACTGCTGCCACCAGTTGGCCCCGTCGACCTGCGCCGCCTCCAGGGACTCACGGGGGACGGTCTGGAGGCCGGCGAACATGACGAGGTACACGAACGGCGTCCACTGCCAGATGTCCACGGAGGCGACCGACAGCATGGCCGTGGTGGACCGGGACAGCCACGGGATCTCCTGCTGGATCAGGCCGGCCAGCTGGAGCAGATGGTTGAGCGCCCCATAGTCCGGCGCGTAGATGAGGCGGGCGATGACGCCTACCCCGACCGGCGGGATGACGATGGGCATGATCGCGAAAACGAAGATCAGGGCACGAACACCCGGCGACCGCACCGACCGGTTCACCAGCATGGCCAGCCCGGTCCCGAGCAGGATCTCGGCCGGCAGGACGATGAGCGCGTACAGCCCGGTGGCGCGCAGCGCCTCGTACAGACGCGGGTTCGCCAGGGCACGGGAGTAGTTCTCCGCGCCGACGAAGGCCCCGTCGCCGTCGGCTCGGAGCGAGGAGACCAGGGCAACCAGGAACGGCGTGAGGACGATGAGGAAGACGACGGCGAGGACGGGGAAGAGCATGCGGTAGGCCAGGCGCTCCTCGGGGGTTGCGCCGAGACGCCGCCGTGTGGCGGGGTCTCCCGAAGGCGCGGCGACCGGCCCGCTCATCGAGCGGGCCGGTCCCCTATCGCCAGCAGAGCCAACTTACGCGTAGTAGCCAGCCTGCTCCATGATCGTGCGGATCTCTTCGGACGCGGTCTGGACCGCTTCCTCGGGGGTGACCTGCCCCGCGAGTGCGGCGTTCAGGTTGGTACCCAGCACCGTCTCCACCGCGTTCCACTGGTCCGTCCGCGGGCGCCAGTTCGGCGTGGCCGCGAGCGAGGCCGCGAGGGCGGCGAAGTACGGGTTGGCCTCGTTCAACTCCGGGTCGTTCAGGACGCTGGTCCGACTGGGGATCCCGCCGTTCTGGGCGTACAGGCGCTGGGTGTCCTCCTCGGTCATCCAGCGGATGAAGTCCGCCGCAGCCTCGCCGTTCTCCGCGGCCGTGGGGATGCCGAGGAGCCAATTGCCCATCATGCCGAACCCCTGGCCGGACGGTCCCGCCGGCATCGGGATAAACGTCACGTCGCCTTCGACCGTTGTCCCTTCGCCCAGCACGATGCTGTTCACCTCGCCGGGCCACACGGTCGACTGGAGCGCTTCGCCGATGGCCATGAGCCGCGAACGGTCTGCGGCGTCCACGTTCTCGGGGCTCGCCTCGGCCACCGCCTTGAGGTCTTCGACCAGGAACTGTACGGCGGCGAGCGACTCCGGCGAGTCGAAGACGACCTCCCAGCTCTCATCGAAGACGTCCCCGCCGAACGACCACAGGATCGGCAGGAAGTCCGCTACGACGGGGTTCGTCGCCGCCCCGCGGATGACGTAGCCGGCGAGGTTGTTCGAGTCGTGCTCTTGCGCCGCGGCCAGAACGTCGTCCCACGACGCAGGCTCCTCGGTCAGGTCGTTGCGGTACATGAACATCTCGACGTTGCCGACCACCGTGATGCCGAGCAGGTGCTGGTCCTTGCCCTGCTCGCTCGGCGGAACCGGCCCGCGCGGGGGCGGCCACGTGCCGACGTCGTAGATCACGTCGGCGATGTCCGGATCGCGCTCGAAGCCGTAGTTCTGATCCAGGGGCTGAAGCCACCCCTCGGTCCCGAACTTCGGCATCCACGGGTCGTCGAGCATCACGAGGTCGTAGCTCGGATCGTTGGCCTCGAAGGTCGTGACGAGCTTCTCGAACAGCTGCGGGTACGGCAGCTCCTCGATCTGGAGCGCGACGCCGGTCTCTGCCTCGTAGTCATCGGCGAGAGCCTTGATGCCTTCGGACTCGTTGCCCTGGACCGCGGCGATCACGAGCCGATCCGCGGCCTCTCCCTCGCCGTCGCCGTCGCCGCAGGCGGCCATGACGAGCATGAGC
Organism: Actinomycetota bacterium; assembly: GCA_050692435.1. GTDB lineage: Bacteria > Actinomycetota > UBA4738 > UBA4738 > HRBIN12 > AC-69. The sequence goes on along the minus strand of JBOGVG010000198.1, from coordinate 636 downwards.
ACGGCCGCCGCTGCGATCAGCCTTGTACGCTGGCTCACGGCTTCCCCCCTCCTGCGAGTGTGGGTGGGCCGGCGCTGTTCGCCGCCCCCCAACTGCCCCCAAACCCACCAGGCATACCCTGTGGCCACGGGGCATGTCAAGGCAGTGTGGTTCGTGCCGTGGGCCGATCCCGTGTGCGTCCTGCGGAGGAAGCGGGCTCGCTACCGGACCCGGCCCATCAGCGCTCGGAGGGCCGGCGCCAGCCCGAGGTAGAAGGTCGCCCGGACCCCCTCCCGCACCGAGTTCCATTCGGCCGTCCGGCGCGTCCGGACCGTGCGCACGGAGGCCTGCTCATTGGACCTCCCTCTGGCCGTTGCTGGAGGCACCGTCCAGGCTGAAGCCGGTCGCCCGCAGGAACACCTCGTCCAGGGTGGGAGACGAGAGCTTCACGGACCCCACCGGCACGGCAGCCGCGACCAGCAACCGCAGTCCGACGGGTCCAGGCCGCAAGACCTTTTCGACCTCTCGGGTCACCGTTCCTGGCTCTGCATCAACGCGAGCCCGAAGAGGAAGACGGGCAGGCCGATAAAGGCAAGAAACACGGTCAGGACCAGCATCCAGCCGGCCATGGCCACCCCGAATCCGATCGCGACCAGG
>JBOGVG010000197.1:0-2674 GCA_050692435.1 Actinomycetota bacterium | reverse complement strand
CGAACGGCTCACGCATCAGCACGTCGGCGATCGCCTGGATGGGCCGTTCGTCACCCACCTCTCCCGTGGCCGGCGCGCCCAGCTCCTGGAACGCGGCCAGGGCGCGGTCGAGGCGTTCCTGGGCCAGCGCCTGCGCGTCGCCCTCCGTCCAAGTCGCGTGCTCGTGCGGATGCGTAGCCGGAACAATGACGTGGAAGTGGCAGTCGCCCGCGCGCATTCGCTCTCGCACCGCGCTGAGCAGGTGCGCCCCGCCCGAGGGTCTGGTTCGCCACAACCAGGTAGCTGGGCATCGAACCACCTCCCTGGGGTCGATCGTACTTCCGCCAATGGGTTCGGCCTCTCTTACATCGAGGACAGCGCCCGGTAAACCGCCCACACGACGGACGGGAGCTGAACCGAACCGCTCCCGGCCCGCAGCCGCCCTCGCCACCCCGTGTCCAGACCACGATGGGGCAAGATGCCGAGCGTCAAGTCCGAGAGTGTGAACCCCGCGGGGAACTCGACTGACCCGGCCACCCGTGTCACGACGACTCTGCGGCCCCTCGATCGGCTGGCGGAGGGCGCGTCAACCGCATCGCGGCGGAACCCCGTCAGCTGCTCTCGTCCGCTCTCGGTCGGATCGGCGCTGCCATCCCAGCCAGGGCTCAGTTCCGGCAGACGAACGCCGAGGGCCTCGGCGGCTCGCCAAGCGGCCCCACCCACGGCGTTTGAGCCGCGAGCCCAGCCACCGGGAGCATCGAGATCTCCCGGCCGGGATAGTGGCCAATGCCTTCGAGGGAAGTTCCCGGCTTGCCCGAGGAGGCGGGAAAGCCTGAAGATGTCACTGTGATGGGGGCCAGGATCTGGGGTCTGTCCAAGAGGGCGGCGAACTACCGACCCGCTCCGAAGCCCGAGGTTCGGTGCGATGCCTGCAAGTACATGTTTCCGGCCCTACCCCTCGGTGGGTGCAGGCTCGTCCGAGGCATCATCCAAGGTTCCGCTACCTGCGACGAGTTCACTCCTCGCAGGCGGCAATAGCCACTGACGCGCACGAGCCGGCGCCGGTCCGCGGTGAACGTGGGGAGTCCTCGGTGGGCGGAGCAGCAGACACTGGATAGCTATCCCGGTCTTCCCGTGGCACGCTGGCTTTTGGAACGATGCGTCGAGATTCGCGAGGGCCCCTCGTCCTCATCGCGCTCTTCGCGTTGGCGAGGCTTTCGGTCGCCGGGTACCTCGCCGGATCGGGCCACGACATGGGCCCCCCGGGGCTCGACCCTCACGCGGGGTGGCCGCAGCGTTATCGACGTGTCGGCCGAGGCCGACGCTTCGCCCAGCCCGGGCCACCTGTGTCCTCCAGGCCCTTCCAGATGGCCTGCATCCTGGGGACCAGGCGGCCAAGCTCCTCGAGGTGGAGCGCGGCGAGGCGCTCAAGACGACGTGCACCGTGGGGCGTGAGCTTGAGACGGACAACGCGCTGGTCATCGGGGTCGGGTGCCCGCTTGACCAGGCCCACGCTAGCCGCCCGGTCGACCAGCTCGACGGCACTGTGGTGTCGAAGGAGCAAGTAGTCGGCGACCTCGCCGATGGTCGGTCCCCTGGGGTCGCCGTGCCCGCGGATGGCGAGCAGGAGCTGGTGATGCGCGGGGGTGAGGCCGGCGGCGGCCGCTTGCTCCCGGCTCCATCGCAGGAACCGCCGGAGGCCGGTGCGAAACTCGAGGAGGCGCAGGTACTCGGTGTCCCCCAGCCTCGGCTGGAGCTTGGGCGCGGCTGGTGCGGACACTAGGACCATCCCCATGGGCGTCGCGTTCCACTCACCAGGACTCCCTGGTGCGGCGAATCATATCGTAGTACGATACATTCCTAAGAAGGAGGTGAGGACGTTGGAGCAGAAGCCCACCTCACCAATCGGGCCTCGGTACGGCCGCGGCCTGGAGCGCGAGAACGACGCTCCCTACAAGCACGAGCGGCCACGCTTCAGCCGGGGCCAAGAGCAGACCGGACCGACCCACGAGAAGGAGCATGAGGGCGAGTTCGCGGTGGGCCAGGAGAAGGCCCCCCACCACCCGGAGTGGGAGTACCACGGCCGCTACAGCCGGGGGCAGGAGAGTGCAAATTCCCCCCGCAGGCCGCTCTCTCCGAGGAGGAGCTGACCCGCCTCCTCAATCGCCGCCGCCAGGAAGAACCCGCTCCGGGGCGGTACCAGATGTACTCCCCTTGGGTCCACCAGCTAAGGCAACTCCGGTTCGCGACGCTCGATGACGGGACAACCAGTGCGAGCTTGGACTTCACCCTGTACCTCGGGCACCGGGCCGGGGGCTGGAGGGTCTTGGGATCGTACTAGCTGTGGACAAGCGTGGCGCGCTCTGCTTCGTTACGGTGGGGGCCCTCGCCGCGACCATGGCATCCTTTGCATCTCCGGTCCGCAAAGTCTCCTCCGACGCGCCGGCGAACGGCTGCGGTTCCCGCCGACGAGCTCCCCTTGGGCTCCGGTCGCCCTCGGCCTTCGTCCAAACATCCAGGCCGCATTCAGGCCGCAAGACGACGAGACACGACGGGATACGACCAGCAGCGGCGAGCAGACGAAACCGCAGGTGGATGGACCTCTTCGGGTGGGCGTGCAGGTCAGCAGGATCCCTTGCACGGAGCTCTTACCCCTCGTGTCGCGGGTTCGAATACTGCCCGGCCCACCGACAAA
>JBOGVG010000196.1:0-2830 GCA_050692435.1 Actinomycetota bacterium | reverse complement strand
GGGAGCTCACGTCGTGCTCGAACTGCACCGACTACCAGGCCCGGAGACTCCAGACGCGCGTTCGCCGCAGGGACGGCTCGATCGAGGTCCTCCACACGCTGAACGGGACGGCCACGGCCGTCGGGCGGACCCTCATCGCCATCTTGGAGAACCGCCAGCGCCAGGACGGGTCGGTTGAGCTGCCGAAGGCCCTATTCCCGTACCTGCCCGAGTCCCTCCGCGTGCTCGCGCCGAAGGTGGGCTAGGCCCGGTCGGGATCGGGCCCCAGGCGGCCCAACACGGCCTGGTACCGGCCCTTGAGCTCCCGGAGGTTCTCCTCGGCCTCCTTGCGCGCCGTGATGTCCAGGGCGACCGTGTGCCAGAACCGGGGGGCGCCGGATTCGTCGGTGACGAGCACCGCCTGGCTGTGGATCCACACCACGTGACCGTCCTTGGCCAGGACCCGGTATTCCTGATCGAACGGCTCGCCCGTCCGCTCGGAGTGCTCGTTCACCGCCAGCACCCGGTCCCGGTCGTCGGGGTACAGCATGCGGGCGAAGTGCCCAGGGTCGTCGATCAGCTCCTGCGGCGAGTATCCGAGGATCGGCTCGGTCTGGGGACTCGCGAACGTGAGGTGGATCGAACGGGGATCGTCCGGAGAGGGCATCTCGATGAAGGTCATCGCCGGGATCTGCTCCACAAGGGTCCGGTACCTGGCCTCCGCGATCGTGGCCTTGGACTCGGCCGCCCGGGCGCTCGCCTCCGCCTCTTTCCGCCAGGTGATGTCCACCAACACGCCGTGGAAGGTCTTCGGTCGCCCCGCCCCGTCGCGCTCCAGGAGCACGGCCTCGTCTAGGACCCACACGATCCGGCCGTCCTTTGCCAGGTACCGAGCCTCGGCGCTGAAGGACTCGCCGGTCGTCTGAGACCGGAGCGTGTCGGCCATCACGCGCGTGCGGTCGTCGGGATGGAGCCGGGACTGCCACAGGTCGGCCGTCCCCCACTCTTCCGGCGTGTAGCCGAGGAGCCGCTCGATCTGGGGGCTGGTGTAGTCGATCTGGCCGGCTTCCTGATCCACGTGCCAGACGTAGGTGACCGCCGGGATCTGCTCGGCCATCATCCGGTACTTCCGTTCGGTCGCGCGAAGTTCATCCTCGGCCCGCCGGCGCTCTGCGATCTCCAGGGCCATCATCTCGTTCGCCTCTTCTAGCTCGTGCGTGCGGAGCAGCACGCGTAGCTCGAGGTCGTCACGGGCGAGGCGGAGCTCCTCCTCCACCCGCTTCAGCTCTGTGATGTCGAGCTGCACACCCTGCCAGTGCAGCGCCCGCCCGTCCCGGTCGCGGACCAGTGTGGCAACGTCCCGGAACCACACGGCCCGTCCGTCGCTCGCGATCAGGCGGTACTCGCGGCTCCAGGGTTTGCCGGTCTCGTTGGCAACGTCGTGGGCGGCCAGGGTCTGCTCCCGGTCGTCGGGATGCAGCAGCTCCATCCAGATGTCCGGTTGATCCAGCCACTCCCCACGGGGATAGCCGAGCGCTCGCTCCACCTGCGGGCTCACGTAGAGGGTGCGCCGGTCGTCGTCGGGGGCAACCAGGTACACGACGGCCGGCAGGTTCTCAACGAGCGCCCGATACTTCTCCTCGGCCCCCCGGAGCGCCTGTTCGGCTTCCTTCCGAGCCGTGATGTCGTGGAGCACGCCCTGCCAGGCTCGGATCTCACCATCCCGGCCTCGCACGGGCACGGCCTCGTCGCGAATCCAGAGCCACCGCCCGGACCGGTGCCGGACCCGGTACTCGCCCTCGAACACCTCCCCGTTCGCCCTGGCCGCCGCCCAGGCCTCGGCCACCAGCGAGCGATCCCCGGGGTGGGTGTTGTCGCGCCACAGCTCCGGCCTGGCCAGGTAGGCGGAGGGCGCATAACCGAAGACCCGCTCCGACTGGGGGCTGATGTAGAGGGAGTCGGGAAGCTGATCGTCGGAGTCGATGTAGACAACGGCCGGGACCTGCTCCACCAGGGCCCGATAGAGGGCCTCGGAGGACTCGAAGAGGTCCTCGGCGGGCGTACCGTCGGCGCGATGGGTCTCCGGCATGGGGGACGATATCTTCGCCGCCGCAGCGTTAGGCGACAAGCAGCTACGCAGCTACAGTCGAGACGGGAGGGTGGCCGAGCGGACGAAGGCGACGGTCTTGAAAACCGTTAGCGGGGCAACCCGCTCCTGGGTTCGAATCCCAGTCCTCCCGCGATCTACCTGCGGTTTCGCGACGGGGCGGGTACGCCCGCCTCATGACGTGGTTCGGCCAACCGGCCCTCGGGGCACTCGGGCGTTGCCGAGCCAGCTTCGGTACAGCCCCGCGTAGACGCTGCCCGCCGCGACCAGCTCGTCGTGTCGGCCGCGCTCGACGACGCGCCCGCGGTCGAACACGAAGATCGTCTCAGCGCCCTCGGCCGTCGACAGCCGATGCGCGATCGTGATCGACGTCCGGCCAGCCGACAGCCGCCGGAGTGCCTCGGAGATCCGACGCTCCATCGCGGGGTCGACCGCACTTGTCGCCTCGTCGAGGACGAGCAGACCAGGGTCGCCGACCTGCGCGCGGGCGAGCGACACGAGCTGGCGCTCCCCCATCGACAGCGCCTCGCCGCGCTCACCGACGCGTGTGTCCAGGCCGTTGGGCATCGATGCCAGCCACTCGCCGAGCCCGAGCTCCTCGAACGCGGCCTCGGCGTCGCGGTCCGATGCTCCCTCGCGACCCGCCCGCACGTTCTCGCGGATCGTGAGGTCGAACAGGAACCCGTCCTGCGGGACCATGCGGATCGCCGCCTGTCGGGATTCTCGCGTGACATTGCGCAGGTC
>JBOGVG010000195.1:0-3107 GCA_050692435.1 Actinomycetota bacterium | reverse complement strand
GGTCTTCGGGCGCTGCCAGGTAGAGGTTGTTCTTGACCGGCTCCTGCAGGACCAGCGAGGTGTCCTGGTAGGCCATCGCCAGGCCGAGCTTCCTGGCCAGCGCCGGCGAGTCTCGGCGGAGGGGCTTCCCCCCGATCTGGACGGCACCCAGATCGGGGTCGACGAACCCGCTGGCGATCCCGAGGAGGGTCGACTTCCCGGAGCCGTTCTCGCCGACGACGGCGTGGACCTCACCGGCACGGCAGTCGAAGCTGACGTCGGTCAGCGCTCGGACCGCGCCGAACTGCCGGGAGACACCGCGCAGCTCGAGGACCCGGTCCCCGTCGCTCCACCCTCCTGCGGGATCGTCGCTCATCAGCCCGCGAACATCAGCGACAGCACCTCGTTGGGCACCAGCGACGTGCCGGAGACCGACGCGTGCGGCCTATCCTGATCGCAGTCCGCCTCCGTCACCTGCCGCATCACATGTGGTACGACGATCTCAGCAGGGATGTCGGCGCCCTTCAGCGACAGCATCGCGGCGGTGACGCCGACCCGTGACTGGAAGTTGCCACCGGCCGAGTAGAAGATGTTGTAGGTGGGCTCGTTACGCTCCGCCCAATCGCAGAACAGGCTCTGCTCGTCGGTGCGCAACGCTACCGTGAGGTTCTCCACCGGGATGCCCAGCTCCTTGTACACCCCCAGGCCGATGTTCATCCCGTCGGAGTACTCGTACGCCCAGCCCCTGATCTCGGGGTTCGCGGTCAACAGCCCTCGGTACACATCGGGGATCGCGGGGTCGTACCAGAAGGTGTCACCGGTCGTGCTGTCCGCATTCGCCGGCGGATTGACCAGCTCGAGTCCCCCGCCGAGTGCCGGGATCGTGCACTTCTGCCAGCCGAGCGTCAGGGCGTTGCCCGTGGACCCGCCGAGGAGCGCCACTTCCCCGGTCTCGACACCGGTGTTGAGGACATCGGCGAAGCTCTCGCCGAGTTCACAGAGGTTCTCGCCGACCACGGTTAGATAGTCCTCACCGGGGGTCAGGGCTCCTTCCGTTCCGGGAAGACCGACATAGCCGGCCGAGAACGGGACGTACGGGATGCCTGCCGCTTCGGCCTCGAGGACTTCCTCCTTGAGCCCAACCCCGATGTCGGGGTAGCCGACGATGAAGCTGACTCCCCGGTTGATGAGGAACCGGATGTCGTTTTCGGCCACCGCAGGATCCGGGTCGAAGTTGGCCTCGGTGGAGACGATGGTCCCGATCTCGTCGTAGGTGAGCGCCTGGAGGATCGCCTCCATGTGGCTCACCGCACGCCAGACGTTCACCGTGTCTCCGCCGCCGTCGGCATAGCCCATCACCAGCTCGCCACCGGTCCCGGTGTCACACTGTCGACCGTTCCAACACTCCATCGCCTTGTCGATGGTGGCTTGATCGAGATCTTGAGTGGCCCGCGCGATGGAAGCCAGGATGATGTTCCAGCTCGCCTCATCCGACGGCTCCACGGGGCCCAGGGCCTTCTCGACCAAAGCCGTGTCGGCATCGGTGCTCTCCCCGAAATCCGACAACGGCCCACTCCCGGTGGCCGGCGTTTCGCTGCCGCCGGTTCCATCAGGGGTTGTGTCGCCGCCACATGCTGCTGCCACCAAGGCCAGCACGGCGATGACGCCGATGGTCCTCATCCTTCGCATGCTCGTCCTCCCACTGAGTCGATAACCCAAGCTTTCCCGGATCGGTGGGACCGTCACATACCGGCCTCCTTCCTCGCACGTCCCCCGGCGGAACCAGGGAGGGTCTGCGTCTGTGAGCGATTCGGTCGTCTCCGCTCTCGAAGCACATGCTCCACGCCCCGAGTGATCCGATCGCCCGATACCAACATGCCTCCGATGATGACCAGACCGAACACCACGAACTGGAGAGAGGTGCGAAGCCCCATGATGAGCATCATCTGGTTGAGGCCGGTGAGGAAGAATGCGGCCGCGAACGTGGAGAACGGGCTGGCAAGGCCTCCGGTCAAGGATGCGCCACCGATCACCACCGCTGCGATAGGCGCGAGCAGGTACTGAGAGCCGACGGAGACACCGGGCCTGCCGATGAGCCCGGCCAACGCCAATCCGGCGGCGGCATAGAAGACCGCGGCCACCACGTAGGCCAGGATCTGGTTCAGGTTCACGCGGACACCTACGACGTGGGAGGCCACCGGGTTGGCGCCCACCCCCTGGAATCTGCGACCGACCGCCGTGTAGCGAAGGACGACACCGACGCCGATGGTCAGGCCGAGACCGATCCAGAAGACGGCGCTGACCCCGAAGATGCGGGTCGTCACCCAGTCGGACCAGCCCTCAGGGACCGGGTTCTGCGCCGGGAAGGTGTTTCCGTATCGTCTCGCCACGCCGACCACGATCTGACCGACCGCCAGCGTCACGATGAGTGCGTTCAACTTGAGTCCGCCGATGAGGATCCCGTTGATCAGCCCCATGACCGCGCAAGCAACGAGTGCGATGGCGATGGCGTTGCCTATGTTCTCGTCCGACCCCGCCCCGGCACCGACCATGATCAGCGCCGCCAGGCTCATCGTCCCGGGGACGCTGAGGTCGATGCCACCGGTCATGACCACCAACATCTGGCCGAGGGAGCTGATCGCGAGCACCGCCCCGTAGGGAGCGATGGCTCTCAAGGGAACACTGCCCAGAGTGGCCGGTGCCCAGATGGCGGCCACGATGACGAGGAGGAGCAGTGCGATGTACACCGGCATGTACCGAGAGCCAACGACGAACGAGGTGAGCGCTGGGGATGGCGCTTTCGTCGTCGTCATCACCCACCCCCCGATGCGGTGCCGACGGCGAGCCCGGCGGCGATCGCGACACGGTGTTGGGCCGTCGTCGCCAGGTTGCGGGCCTGCTCCACGTTCGCTTCGAGGGCCCCGCCGCGCATCAGGGGTTTGCCGGCGACGAAGACTCGATCGACGTTCGAGGTGTCCATGCCCCACACCACCGCCCCGATCGCGTCGTTGATGGGGAAGATGTTGGGGCGGTCGGTCCGAAGCAGGATGATGTCGGCCTTCATCCCTGGCTCGAGGGATCCGGTCTCCCGGCTCCATCCTGCTACCCTCGCCCCGTCGACCGTGGCG
>JBOGVG010000194.1:0-14789 GCA_050692435.1 Actinomycetota bacterium | reverse complement strand
ACTGCTTCAGCGTGGCCGGCGAGGCCAACTACATCCTGAAGGTCCGGACCCGGACCACCGGGCACCTGGAGGAGCTGATCCGCCGGCTCCGGGAGAAGGGGCAGGTCCAGACCCGGACCACGGTGGTTCTGTCCACGCCGTTCGAGGGTCGCCCGCTCACGCCCTAGCGGCTTGCCCACGCCCGAGCCCGAGCGAGGCTTCCTGCAAGTGAAACCGTTCCTTTCATTCGGGGCCCCTCAGCGCGTACACTTGTGCAAAAGTTCACGGCCCGGCCCCTCACCCTCGGAGGTCGCACCCCATGGAACAATACCGGCGGTACTTGCGCTGGCTGAAGCGGGCGATCATCTTCCTGATCGCCTACGTTGCTATCGGTTACTTCTTCATCGGGGTCTCGCCCAAACAGGCCTTGTTGCATCCTGGCGCCAGTCTGGCCGCCTACCGCGGGCTGGTCGTGTACCTGATCTTCATCAGCTCCCTCATCGTTCTCCAGTTCGTGGCGATGTTCTGGTTCCTTGCTCGGGGGAACAGCTACGTCATCTATCCGAACGAGTACGACATCACCTTCGACGACGTCCGTGGCCAGCCCGCGGCGGTGGCCTCGACCAAGGAAGTGCTCCGCCTGTTCCAGGGGTTCAAGGACTTCAAGCAGATGGGCGGCTACCCGCCTCACGGCATCCTGTTCGAAGGACCGCCGGGAACCGGGAAGACCCTCATGGCCAAGGCTATCGCGGGCGCGTCGGGCGTGCCGTTCCTATACGCCACGGGCTCGGGGTTCGCCAATATGTTCATGGGCATCGGCAACATGAAGGTCCGTCGCCTGTTCACTAAGGCCCGGGCCATGTCCGACAAGTACGGTGGCGCCGTGATCTTCATCGACGAGCTGGACGCTCTCGGCGGCAGCCGGGGTGCGATTTCCGAGCGGTTCGCGCCGAGCGGCGAAATCCTCCAGCCGAACCGCGTCATCATGGGCGGCCTCGCCGGCGGCGGGCTCGGGATCGTGAACGAGCTTCTGGTCCAGATGGACGGGCTCGTCGTCCCGCGAGGGATCTGGCGGCACGTCCGCCGGATCGTGTTCCGGGCCAAGCCCAAGGTCCCCTTCTACAACGTCCTGATCATCGGAGCGACGAACCGGGCATACAGTCTCGACCCGGCGCTCCTTCGGCCGGGCCGGTTCGACCGGAAGATTCACGTCGGGCTCCCCGATCACGAGGGTCGCGATGACATCGCCCGTTACTACTTGGCGAAAGTCCGCCACGAGCCGATCGATCAAGCGAAGCTGGCCCGGATGACCGTCAGCTATTCCCCAGCGATGATCAAGAACATCGTCAACGAGGCGTTGATCTTCGCCCTCCAGGACGGCCGGGACGCGCTTCGGTGGGACGACCTGTGGCAGGCCAAACTCACCGAGGAGATCGGGCTGAAGCAGCCGGTCAAGTACACGGAGCGAGAGAAAGTCATGGTCGCCACCCACGAAGCCGCGCACGCGGTGGCGTCCTACAGCCTCGAGCGGGGCGAGATGCAGATCCAGGTGATCACTATCCAGAAGCGGGAGGGAACGCTGGGCCTCGTCCACGGCCAGTTCGTCGAGGATCTGTACACGTGGAACCAGAAGCAGATCCTGGCGCGGATCCAGGTCGGATTGGCCGGTCAGGCCGCGGAGCGCATCTGGTTCGGGCAGACGAGCGACGGCGCCACCTCCGATCTGGCGAACCTCACACGCCTGGCGGCGCTTTACGTGGGCGTCTGGGGCATGGGGAAGAGGCTCTCGTCCGTTGCCGCCATGGCTCCTACGATGATGGACGGCGATCCGGTTCGGGCTGTGCTGTCGGACCGCGACAGGAAGGAGGAGGTTGACAACCTCCTCGACGAGTGCAGGGACCGCGTGACTGCGCTCCTGGAGAAGAAGAGGCACGTCGTCGAGGGACTTCGCGACGCGCTGCTCGAGCGCGAAGAGCTGATCGGCGACGAGATCGAGGCCGTCATGGCGGAGCTGGGCGAGCGGGAGCCGCTGGAGATCCCCATTGCGGTCCTGACCGGCAACGGCCAGGAGCAGCAGCGGGCCGCCATCGGGCCGGGGAGCGGCCAGGCCGGCGGTACTGCACAATCACCCGGGCCGTCCGGCAACGGGCCCGCCGAAGATCCCCCCCCGCGTCCGGACGTCCCGTAGCGCGGAACAGCCGGCCTGGCCCGACGGTTATGCTGGTTCGGCCGTGCGCCTGTACAACACGCTGACCCGCCGCGTCGAGGAGGTCGTCCCGGTGGACGACCGGAAGATCCACATGTACTCGTGCGGCCCCACCGTCTACCGGTACGTCCACATCGGGAACCTGCGCACGTTCCTGCTTTCGGACCTGGCCCGCCGGGCCCTGGAGTTCGAGGGCTACGACGTCACCCAGGTCATGAACATCACCGACGTCGGGCACATGACCGACGAGGTGACCGATACGGGCCGGGACAAGATGGACCTCGCCGTCGCCGACGAGGGTCTCTCGCCGAAGGAGATCGCCGAGAAGTACACCCAGGCGTTCCTCGACGACACCGGGGCTATCGGCATCAAGCGCGCCAACGTGTACCCCAAAGCGACCGAGCACGTCCCGGAGATGCTCGAGCTGACCGAGCGCCTGGTGGAGAACGGCCATGCCTACGAGGCCGGCGGGACGATCTACTACGACGTCCGTTCGTTCCCCGAGTACGGCAAGCTCTCCGGGAACACGCTGGACAAGCTGCGGGCCGGGCATCGTCAGGAGCTGGAGGTCGACCCGAACAAGCGCCACCCCGAGGACTTCGCGCTGTGGAAGAAGGCCGGCCCGAACCGTCTGATGAAGTGGGACAGCCGGTGGGGCGAAGGGTTCCCCGGATGGCACATCGAGTGCTCGGCCATGTCGATGAAGTACTTGGGCGAGCGGTTCGACCTCCACACCGGCGGCTCGGACCTGATCTTCCCCCACCACGAGGACGAGATAGCCCAATCCGAGGGGGCCGTGGGGCACCCGGTGATCTCGACCTGGGCCCACGGCGGGTTCCTCCGCTTGAAGGAACAGAAGATGGCCAAGTCCTCGGGCAACACCATCCGAATCGGGAATCTTGCCGCGCTCGGGATCGATCCCCTCTCCTACCGGTACCTCACCTTCGAGACGCGGTACCGGAGGGAGATGGACTTCTCCGAGGAGGCCCTCCGGGCCGCCGACACGGCGATGAAGCGTCTCCGCCAGCGGATGGTCGCATGGGGCGGCCCCGCCGAGAGCCTGGGCCAAGGGGCGAAGACATTCGACAAGCGATTCCGGGGGGCCGTGGCCGACGACCTGGACATGCCGCAGGCCCTGGTGATCCTGAACGAGCTCGTGTCGTCCCGGAGCGTCCCCGACGAGCAGAAGTACGCGCTGGTCTCGTCGTGGGACCGGGTTCTGGGCCTCGACGTGGAACGCGATGTCCGCGAGGGGTGGCAGCCCAGCGACGAGGTCAAGGCCCTCGTCGAGCAGCGCGACGCGGCCCGGGCGGGCAAGGATTTCGCCGCCGCCGACGCCGTCCGCGACCGCCTCCAGGAGATGGGCCTTGAGGTCATGGACACCCCGGACGGTACGAAGGTCCGCCCCAGGATCTAGCCGCAGGCTACCGGACGACCTGCGGGTCGCGAGGTGCCTCGTTCAGGCGAATCGCGCCGTCCCCGATGACGGCCACGATGTCCTCGATCCTGACGCCGAACCGACCGGGCAAGTAGATCCCCGGCTCGATCGAGAACGTCATGCCGATCTCGAGCGGCGCAGCGTTGCCCTCGACGATGTACGGCGGCTCGTGGACCTCGAGCCCGATGCCGTGGCCGGTTCGGTGGAAGAAGGACTCGCCGTAGCCCGCGTCTTCGATCACTCCGCGGGCCGCCCGGTCCACCTCCTGGGCCGAAATGCCGGGCCCGATGGCCTCGAAGGCGGCCTGCTGGGCCCGGCGAACCACCTCGTAGACGTCGGGGAACCCAGCGGGTGGCTCCCCCACCGCGACCGTGCGGGTGATGTCCGAGCAGTAGCCGTCGAGACGGCCGCCGAAGTCCATGACGACGGCGTTCCCCGGGGCCATGGTTCGCCCCCCAGCCGCGTGGTGGGGCGAGGCGCCGTTCGGGCCCGACCCCACGATGGTGAAGTCCACGGTCTGGTGGCCGTGGCGACGGAGGGCATCGGCGAGGTCCGCCGCCACGTCGGTTTCGCGGCGACCGGCGAACGGGACGTCGAGGATGTCGGCGAAGGCGGCGTCGGCGGCCCGGGCCACCCGGACCAGGGCGGCGAGTTCCTCGTCGTCCTTCACCGCCCGAAGTGGCGAGAGGGCGCGGCCTGCGGGAACGAGGACGAGGTCGCTCGCCGCCTCCCGCAAACCCAGGACGTGCGAGGCCCACGCTTGGTCGGAGATGGCGAGCCGGCCCACAGGGAGGAGGCCCGCGGCCGTCGTGTACGGGTCGTCGCCGTCGGCCCAGCCCACGATCTCGATCAGGTCCGCCGCGGGCGAGGCCAGTGCCTCGGGGCGCTCCAGGAGCGGGACGAGCATCACGGGGTCCCGGCCCGGAGCCATCACGAGGAGGGTGAGCCGCTCGAGCGGCGGCGGGGCGTGGCCGGCCAGATAGACGAGGTCCGGCCCCGGGGTGACGAGGAGGCCGGCCAGGCCGGCCTCCTCGGCGGCCCGCGCGGCGCTCTCCAGCCGTTCGGCGTAACGCCTCGCATGCGGCCCGGCGCTCACAGCTTCATCAAGACGGCCTGCGGCACCACCTCGAAGGTGGCCGGGGTGAGCCCCAGCACCTCCCCGTCGGCCTCGATGGGGAGCGGCCGGTCCGCCTCGACGTGGAGGGCCCGCTTCACCCGGAGCTCCGCGATGCGGTCGTGGGGCACGTGCTCGCCTCGGTAGACCTTCGGCAGCAAGGTGAAGGCGTCGGACTTCGGTCCCTTGAAGATCAGCACGTCGAGGACGCCGTCGCCGGGGTACGAGCGGGGCGAGATCTTCATCCCCCCGCCGTAGTACTGGCAGTTGCCGACGATCACCATGACCCCCGGCCCCTCGTACGTCTTGCGGTCCGCCTGGACCCGAAGCTGCGCCAGCTTGAACCCCGGGAGCGTGAGCCAGAACGCGAAGAAATACTTCGACTGGCCGAACGAAGCGGGCAGGCGATCCGCCCGCCCGGCCACCGCCGCGCCCAGGCCCACCTCCGCGACGTTCGGGAAGTACCGTACGTACCGCTCGCCGTCCGGCCCGACGTAGGTGATCTTGCCCACGTCGAGCGGGTACGTGTTCTCTCCCAAGAGGTGCTGACACGACCGGGTCACGTCGCCGGGGAGCCCGAAGGTCCGCACGAAGTCGCACCCCGATCCCGCCGCCACCACCCCGAGCACGGGGTACGGTACGATCGGCTTGCCCTCCTGATCGAACATCCCATTCACGACCTCGTGGACGGTTCCGTCGCCGCCCACCGCCACCACGAACCGTCCTCCGTTCTCCAGCGCCTCCCGGGCGAACCTGGTCGCATCGCGAGGCCCCTCGGTCCGAAGGAGCCGGTACGGCAGCCCTCGGGCCTGGAGTGTGCGCTCGAGCTCGGGGATCTCCTCCCCCACCCGACGCCTTCCGGCGTGGGGGTTGACGATCACCGTGAGCTCTCCGAACGCGCTTGGCATTGGCTGGTGAATCCTACCGGCGCGCCGGCGTGACCGGATCCGCCGGGTCAGACGCCCGTGTACGCCACGACGCCCCGGTTCACGGCCTCACTTGCCCGGCGGACTAGGTCGGCGGTGTGGCCGGTGGCGACCTCCTCGATCTGCCGCAGGAGGTCTAGGAGCTGCTTGCAGTTCCGCACGAAGTCCCCAGGGGCTAGTCCCGTCTCCCCAAGGACCGCCTCGAGCGGCTTGCCCTCGGCCCAGTGGAACACGGGCGTGGCGAACCCCGCCTCCAGCTCCCGGCACAGCTCGACGTGGTGCGTGTCCTCGGACCGGCGGATCCTCAGCCACAGTCGGGAGAGCCGCTGGTAGCGGCCGGCGGACTCGGCGGTCGGAAGGTCCGCCTGGCGCGGGACCCGCTCCCGCGATTCGTACACCACCGTCGAGACCACGGCCGCCGCCTCCGCCGGCGACAACCCGGCGAGTAGCCCGTCGCCCAGCGCCTCGGCCACCAGGATGTCCCCCTCGCCGTAGATCCGGGCCAGCACCTGACCCTTCGGCAGGATGCCGAAGTCCTGCACATAGCCCAGCTCCTCGAGCACGCCGAGGACTCGTTCGAACTGCCGGGCCAGGGTTTCCGTCCGGGTCCGGATCCTCCGCTCCACGCCGCGGACCTGGGCCTCGAGCTGGCTGGCCCGGGCGGCCCATCGCTCATGGGTGGGCAGGTCGGGGCAGCCATGGCAGGGGTGCTGGGCCGCGAGCGCCTCCAGCCGGGCCGCCTCGTGCTGCGCTCTGGCGTCCAGCCGGTCCCGCGCGGGCTTGGGTGGCCGGACGTCGAGGGCCACCAGCCGCGCGGCGAGGTCTCGGCGGTACCGGGCGCTTCGCGCGCTGCCCGACCGGGGCAGCGCGATCTTGGTCAGGACCACCGGGGGTTCCTCGAAGTCCCGGGCCGACAGCCGAAAGAACTTCCGATCCTGGGCCAGGACCGTGGGTCGGCCTTCGCGAGAGGACAGCACGACCGCGAGGCCACGCCGCCGGGCCCGCGGGACGAAGATGACGTCACCGGGGCGGAGCGAGACCAGGCCGTCCCGGACGGCCTCCCCCCTGACCCGCTCCCTGCCCTTTCGGGCCTCCTCCCGGATCTGCCCGGCCCGCTCCCGCAACCGCCAGTACTCGGTGAAGTCGCCCAGCTCGCACTGCAGATGCTCCCGGTACCCCGCGAGGTGCGCCGTGTCGCGTTCGAGCTGGCGCTCCAGGGCCACCACGCCCCGGTCCGCCAGGAACTGGGCGAACGACGAGTTCAGCAGATGGTGGGCCTGTTCCCTCGTGTAGTTCCGGACCAGGTTCACGGCCATGTTGTAGGAGGGCCGGAACGACGAGGTGAGCTCGTAGGTCCGCGTCGTGGCCAGTGACGCCACGCGTTCGAACGGCACCTGTCGCTGGAACACCACGACCGCATGACCGATCTCGTCGATGCCCCTGCGGCCGGCCCGACCGGTGAGCTGGGTGTACTCTCCCGGCGTGAGGAGCTCATGTCGCTCCCCCGAGAACTTCCACAGATCCTCGATCACCACGGTCTTGGCCGGCATGTTGATGCCGAGCGAGAGGGTCTCGGTGGCGAACACCACCTTCGCCAGCCCCGCCTCGAACAGCTCCTCGACCGTCTCCTTGAACACCGGGAGCATCCCGGCGTGGTGGGCGGCGATGCCGGCCGCCAGGGCCTCGCGGAACTCGTAGAACCCCAGGGTCTCCAGGTCCTCCTCGTCCATCCACGCCACGCGCATCTCCGCGAACTCCCAGATCCGCTCGGCCTCCTCCCGGGTGGTGAGGCGGACCCCGGAATCCATCAGCCACTGGACGCTTCGGTCGCAGCCCGCCCGGCTGAACACGAAGTAGATGGCCGGCAGCATCCCCTGCTCCGCCAGGACCTCCACGACCTCCTCCCGGCGGGGCACGTAGACGCGGCGGTGGCCCTCCCGAGGCCGAGGGATCCGCTCGTACTGGGCCTCTCCCGACGAGCGCCGGTAGTACGTGCGGTACCGGACCTCCTCCTGGTCCAGCGACACGATGTATGGGTTGGGGACGAGGTCGCCCTCCTGCCGCACGTGCATGGGGTGCAGGTCGTGGCCGATGAGGTAGTGGTGCTCGAGCGGCACCGGGCGACGCTCCTCGATCACCACCCGGGTGGGGCCCCGAAGCGTCCCGATCCACTCGCCGAACTCCTCGGCGTTCGAGATGGTGGCGGACAAGCACACCACGGGAACCGACAGCGGAAGGTGGATCAGCACCTCCTCCCATACCGCTCCGCGGTAGGGGTCCTGGAGGTAGTGGACCTCGTCGAGCACGACCGACGCCAGGCCGTCAAGCGTTCCGCTCTTCTCGTACAGCATGTTCCGCAGGACCTCCGTGGTCATCACCACCACCGGGGCCTCGGAGTTGATCGTGTTGTCCCCAGTGAGCAGCCCCACCTTGGCCGCACCGTACCGGGCCACGAAGTCGCCGAACTTCTGGTTCGAAAGGGCCTTGAGCGGAGTGGTGTAGAAGGCCTTCCCGTCGAGCTCCATGGCCCGTTCCACGGCGAACTCGGCGACCACCGTCTTGCCCGAGCCGGTGGGGGCCGCCACCAGGACAGAGTCCCCGGCGGCGAGGGCCCGGACGGCCTCGAGCTGGAAGTCATCGAGCGCGAACGGATAGCGGGATGCGAACCGCTTGGGGTCCATCACGAGGGCAAGTGTACGGGCGGAGTCGGAGTCGGCCCCGAACGCCGGCCTATCCGAGGATGCGGCACCGCTCGAGGTGCAGCTCCAGGAGGCGGTTGAACTCATCCGGCGCCTCCAGGTTCGACAGGTGCCCAGGTCCCTGGATGATCTCGAGCCGGGCCCCGAGGATCTGCTCGGCCATGGGCGAGGACACGTCGGGCGGGATCAACGTATCGCCGGTGGACGTGATGACGAGGGCCGGGACATCGATGCCGGCCAGGTCTGGCGTGGAGTCTGGCCGTTCGGCCATCCCCAGCGACGCGGCGGCGACGGACGCTGCCGGCTGGTCGGCGATCAGGTGGCGGACCAAGGTCCGGATCTCCTCGGGGGCTCCGTCCGACAGGAGCGGCGGAGGGCTCTCCACCAGGAACCGGGTGCCCTCGTTCAGGAGCCGCTCCGCCAGGGCCCGGCGTTTCGCCGCTCCCTCTTCAGTATCCGCGCCCGCCCGGGTATTGGCCAGGACCATGCCGGCGAACCGCTCCGGGGCCCGCCGCCAGAGCTCGAAGGACACGTAGCCGCCCATCGACAGCCCGCACACTACGGCGCGGTCGATGCCGGCCCCGTCCAGCTCGCCTAGCACCCGGTCGGCCGCCGCCGCCACGGTCATGACCGGGCCGGCCGGCTCCGACCCCCCGAACCCCGGCAGGTGCGGGGCGACCACCGGCACGACCGTCGAGAACGCCGAGAGCTGCGGCTCCCACATCCGGGCATCGAGGGGGAAGGCGTGGAGCAGGAGCAGCCCGTCGGGCATCAGCCGGCCGGCGCCGTGCCGAACGAGGGCTGGAAGATGCCGCCCTCGACCTGGATCTGGATGTACTCGTTGTACCCGCTGTTGAACAGGCTCGCCGCGACGTCCATGATCCCCCCGACCGAATCGAGGAGGTCGGCACGCTCCGTCCCGGTGGCCTCGGCAGCTTGCCCCACCATGATGGCCGCCCGCTGGTAGAGCTTGAGCGCCTCCAGCATCTTCTCCCTGGCGTTGAAGAAGTGGTTGACCAAGAACCGGTCGAACCCCTTGTCCGCGACCATCTCCGCGAGGTCGATCTGGTCCAGGGCCTCCCACGCGTCCTTGGCCGTCTCCTGGAAGCCCTTCGCGTCCTCCGCCGCCGCGCCGGGCCTCACATCGCCGGTGGCCAGCCCCTCCACGTCGGCCGTGAGGGCCGGGAACGCCGTGAACCCGCTGGGGGGCGCGGGCTGCCCCACGCCCACGATGGCGGCCTCCACCCTCCCCTGGAAGGTCACGGCCGCCGTGCGCTTTCGCTGCTGGAGCAGGCGGGCCCGGTCCTCGGTCCGCTCCTTCGCGATGCCGTACCAGATGCCGGCCGCCGCGCCGACCGCGACCACCGCCAAGATGGCGATCTGAACTCTCCGTCGGGCCAGGAGAGGCTTCTTCACCGAGACGTAGGCGGGGCGGGGACCGGGGGTCACGACCTTCCGGCTCCGCGGCTTGCTCCTCCCCTTGATGGCCATGCGGTCCCCTATCGCTTCAGCAGGCGGGCCACGATGATAGCGGCCTCGTAGAACAACACCATGGGGATCATCAGCGCCAGCATCGTGTACGGGTCCGCGCTGGGGGTGATGACGGCCGCGAAGACCGCGATGAACATGATGGCCCTCCGCCGCCACTCCCGCATCTGTTGGCTGGAAACGACGCCAGCGATCGACAGGAAGATGAGGGCGATCGGGAACTCGAAGGACAGTCCGAACGCCAGGGTCAGCAGCATGACGAACCCCAAGAACTTGTCTCCCGTGAGCTGCGGAACGAACGCGGGGCCGGCGAAGCCCAGAAGGAAGCCGAGTCCACGAGGAAGCGTGAGGTACGCGAGCACCGCGCCCAGGGCGAACAGGAGCACTGACGACACGACGAACGGCACCGCCATACGCCGCTCGCGCTTCGTCAGTCCTGGAACGATGAAGGCCCAGAGCTGATAGAGCACGATGGGCAGGGCGATGAGCAGTCCCAAGAACACGATGACCTTGAGCTTGATGACGACCGCGTCGATCGCCCCCAGGAAGATGAATCGGCACCCCGTCGCGGGGCGGTTCGCCGGAGGCAAGCTCTGGATCGTCTTGCAGAACGGCTCTTGAAGCAGATCCAGCACCGGCTCGTACAGGAACCAGCCGCCGATCGCCGCCACGGCGATGGCCCCGAGCGAGATGAACAGCCGATTGCGTAACTCCTCCAGGTGCTCCACCAGGGTCATGGTCGACTCCTGGTCGCGGCCGCGACGGCGTCGGAATCGCTCGGGGATCAGCGTCATGGCCGCGGCCGGCTAAGGATCGCCTTACTCCGCCCCAGACTCGGGGGGTCCTGCCGGGCGCGTCCCGTCTTGGGGGGCAGGCGGCTCGCTCGGAGGGGCCGCGTCGCTCCCCTCCTCGCGTCCTTCGGCCGGTCTCGTCCTGCCCTTCATCGGCACGGAGGGAGGCTCCTCGTCCAGGCTCAGCCGGATGGATCGCTGCACCTCGTCCTGGGCCCGGCGGAACTCCCGGAGGCCCCGGCCGATGGACCGCCCCACCTCGGGGAGCCGCTTTGGGCCCACCACGAGGAGCGCGATCACCAGGATGACCATGAGCTCGAGCGGACCGATGTTGAACATATCCTCATGTGGGCAGGCGCCCGGGGCGATTCTACTGCGAGGGGTTCAGGAGCGGCCGAACGGCCCGGACGGGCGGCGAGAGCCCCCCGAGGACCTCCGCGATGAGGCCCGCTCCCCCTCCGCCGCGATCTCGTCGGCGATGGGCTGGACCTCGTCCTGGAACCGTTGGAGGGTTCGTCCCAGGAGCAGCGCGTGGCGGACCAGCGCGATCAGCACGGCGATGATGGCCACGGTCGTGGTCAGGCCGATAGCGATCCAGACTGCGGCGGGTGCGGTCACGCGGGCGATGGTACCGGAGCCTGCGGCTCAGTGCTGGCCGGCCAGGAACTCCTCGATGTATCGGTCGTCCAGCAGCCTGAAGTGGAAATCGATCAGGTCGTCGATGTTGAAGGGAGGACCTTCGGGCAGCCGGTCCCTGGGATCGACCGTCTCCATCGGCTCCTCGTCGAACATCGTCGCCGTCCGCTCCTCGCCTCGGCCGGCCACGTCCACGCCGGCCGACACCAGGAGGGCCACGATCTTGCGGTCGGCCCGCTTCTCCACCGCGTCGAAGCAGGTGGGGCAGGTGAAGCGGTAGGTGCCCTCGCGTCCGCCCTGCGTCACCGACAGGAGGATGGCCTGGGGCCCCATGTCCACTTCCCCGCAGCGGGGGCAGGTTGTTCGGATCGTGGTCATGACACGACCTGTATCGGCCCGACAGCGGGAGTGGTTTAGCGTCCGGGGAGCGGTGAGGACTACCTTATTCGTACAGTCCCAGGGTCCGGTGCGCGAGGTCCCCGACCCGGGCCTTCAGCTCGGGAGGTTCTAGGACTTCCGCCTCGCCGCCCAGCCGAAGGACCAGCCTGGCCACCCATTCCAGCCGGCTCGCCGGGAGCACGACCTCCAGGGCGCCGCCCTCCCGCTCGGTCTCCTCGCCGACCTCGTAGTACTCCGCCACCCACCGCGCGCCGGGATGAAGCAGCAGACGGACCGGCACGTCCTGCTCGGTCGGGGTGTACAGGGGACGGCCGGCGCCGGCCAGGCCTCGAGGCTCGAAGCGGACGCCGGTGGGCTCGGCCTTTCGGATACGGTCGGCCCGGAACAGCCGTTCCTTCCCGGAGCGATGGTCCCAAGCCGCCACGTACCAGTTCCCGATGGCCGAGAACACCTCCTCGGGCTCGATCTCCCTGGTCGTGGTCTCGGCCGAGGAGGCCGCGTAGTACTCGATCCGGAGGCGCTCATGCTCCTCCACCGCATTGCGGATGACATCCAGGGTCTGCGCGGGGCGGCCCGCCTCGGCCGACTCCACTCGCTGGGCCAGCTCGCCCAGGGTCTCCGGCCCCAGCTTCTCCTCCAGCTTTCGAAGGGCCGAGGCAAGCGCCGGAGCCTCGCGGACGCCGGGCGTGCCCGCCAGGGCCGTCCCCCGAAGGTAGAGCGCCAGGGCCTCCGCTCGGGTCAGTCGAAGGGGCCGGGCGAAGTAGTCGGCCATGTCGATCCACACCCGGCCGTCCTCGATGTCCACACCGATCAGGTCGCCGGGTCCGTACGGCGGCAGGCCCGCCACGAAGAGCAGGTTCAGGTCCTCGACAAGGTCGTCCTGGCCCACCCCGAACAGCCCGACGATCTCCGTCAGCTCGGTCCCGGGGTGCCGGACCAGGTAGGGCACGATCATCAGGAGTCGCTCGAGGCGGTGGGAGGCGCGCATCGTCCCGGACTGCCGGCCTCCGGTCCTCGGAGTCACCGGACCGCCCCCAGACGCCGCACGATGTCCTTCCGGAGCGACTCCGGCTCGACGGCCTCGGCGTCCGGACCGAATGAAAGGATCCACGACTCCAGCGCGTCGCCGGGAGCGGCCGGGAGGCTCACCTCAACCCACCCGTCGGGACGGAACCGCTCGACCACCGCGCCCTGGATCTCCCTGGTGGCCCACCAAGCGACGTCGGGCGAGAAGGCCACCGTGGCCCGTTCCTCCGGCTCTCCGGGGCCCCATGGGCCGGCCTGGACGTGCTCCGCGGCCCGGAACCCCTCGGGCGCCGGGCCGGCCTCGTCACCCTCGCGGACCGCGCCCGAGACGCGCGACAGGCGGAACGCGCGGATCTCGCCTCGTTCGCGGTCCATGCCGACCAGATACCAGTGGCCGGCCCGGAACACCAGCCCCCACGGGTCTACGCGGCGTTCGGACCCAGAGCCCCGGGCCGTCCGATAGGTGAACCGCACGCTCCGCCGGGTCGCGATGGCCTCTGCGGCCGCGGTGAGGCGCGCATCGGTCGTGCCGGCCTCGGTCGCGAACGGGGCGGACGACGCGCCGGCCAAGAGGCCGCCGTCCGCGCCGTACAGCAGCTTCCGGACGGCTTGCTCCGCCGGGGCGTCCTCCCCGCCGGTGCGAGCCGCAACGAACAGCGCCGAGATCTCCTCGGGCTCGAATTCGATCTCCGGCAGGTAGTACTTGTCCTTGGGGATGACGTACGCCTGCTCGACCTCCCACGCGTCCGTGGGGACGACATCGATCGGCACGCCGACGTCGCGGAGGATGTCCTTGTCCCGTTCGAACATCCGCTTCGCGGAGTGGAGGTCCTCCTGGCCGTAGGCCTCTGACATCTTGTCTCGGATCTGCTCGAAGGTCAGGGGCCGCCGGGATTCCAGGAGCAGCGCGACGAGGTCCACCAGGCGTTCGAGCGGGTGCATGCGTGCGGCATCATACTCGGGGCCATGGATGGGTCCGAACCGACCGGCCTGATCCGCCTGCGACGGGGGAAGGTCGTCGACATACGGGCCGAACGGCAGGGTTTCGTCGAGCTCACGGTGCTGGTGGAACCGGAGGGCACCATGAGCGAGGCACTGGCCTATCCGGACCTCACGGGCCCGGTCGCGCCGGGGGACGCCGTGATGCTCAACACCACGGCCGCCCACCTGGGGCTGGGGACGGGCGGATTCCACCTCGTCGTGGCGGTCGAGGGCGGCGCGGCCGTTGACCTCGCGCACGAGGGCCGGGTCATGAAGCTCAGGTACACGCCACTGCAAGCGACCGTGTTCGCGGTCGAGGAGACCCACCGGGACGTCCTGGAGGGATCCGACGGACTTGCCGGCACGCCGGTCGTGGCCGCCCCCCTACACTCGATGATCGCTCCCATCGCGGCTGGGGCGAAGGCATCTGGAGACGTCCAGGTGGTCTACGTGATGACCGACGGGGCCGCGCTCCCCGGCGCGTTGTCGCGGCTCGTTCCGGGCCTGTGCGACGCGGGGCTCCTCGACGGGTTCGTCACGTGCGGGCAAGCGTTCGGCGGCGAGCTCGAGGCGGTCACGCTGTGGACGGGGTTGGTCGCCGCGAAGGTGGTATTGGAGGCCGACGTGATCGTGGTGGCCGACGGGCCCGGGAACCTCGGCACCGACACGACGTGGGGCGTGAGCGCCCTGGCGAACGGCCACGCCCTGAACGCGGCGGAGGCCCTGGGGGGGTCGCCGGTGGCGGCCCTGCGGGTGTCCTTCGCCGACCTCCGCGAGCGCCACCGGGTGGTGTCCCACCACTCGCTGACGATCCTGGAACACGTCTGTACGGCAAGGGCGAACGTCGCCGTACCCACGCTGGACGACGACGAGCAGCGGGACGCGGTGTGGGTGGCGCTCAGGGGGCGGAACCTCGAGGACAAGCACCAGCTCGTGGAGGTGGACGGGCATCCCGCACTCTCAAAGCTGGAGGAGTTGAGGTTCGCGGTCGAGTCCATGGGCCGAACCCCGAGGGACGACCCGGCGTTCTTCCTGGCGGCCGGTGCCGCCGGCGTCCTGGCGGGGCGCATGGCGGCGGAATCCGGCCGTAACCGAAGGGGCTGATG